>NZ_CP125640.1:4189398-4499098 GCF_030053155.1 Rhizobium sp. BT03 | reverse complement strand
GGGCGGGGCCTCCTGAGCAGGTTCCGGAAAAGTCTCCAGCGGTTTTCCGGTCGGAACCTGCGACAAAACAAATGAGCCAAGCAGACGAAGCGTTGGGTTGCCAACGAAAGTCTGCTTAGCGGCGGTTGAATTCGGGCGATGCCAGCACCAGCGTCAAGCCGCTAATCTTGTTCGGCGCCTGCGACACCACCCGGATCGTCTCGTCGCGCGCCGCATCCCCAAGCGTCGATTTCAGGAACTCGCGCGGGTCCTCGTCGCGGCCGAACTGCGCAGAAGCCCGCCTTGCCCAGGCCAATCGCTCGGCAAGCTGGCTGCCGGTGATCCAGGCGGAAAAACCTTCCTCGAAGCCGGCCGGGCTCGGCGGCAGCCAGGTCGGCTGGCCCATGCGCTTCAGCGCCCCCTGCCCCAGCGCCCGCGCCGTCCGGAAGGCCTTGAGCCGTTTGTCCCTCCCTTCGCCGGCAGGGTCCGTCGTCACGGGCGATCCTGCCATGCCAGGCGTATTCGCCGCCATGTCGCCCTCCTCAGTGCCCTGCTGGTTGGCCGCCAGGAAGCTGCCGACGACGCCGTTGACCGGCCCCGCATTCAGTGCCCGCAGCCCAGCGACGACATAGTCGAAGGGTTGGCGCGCCTTGGCGCCTTCGTTCTGCCAGGCGGCGGGATGGTCGAGCATGGCGGTGTAGACGGCGGTGAGATCGCCATCCGTCTTCTTCCAGGCGGCTGCCATGTCGGACACCATGCCTTCGTCGGGCTGGTCGGAGACGAAATGCACTGCCAGTTTGCGGCTGATATGCGCCGCCGTCTTCGGATGGACGGAAAGATCGTCGAGCATGTCGAGATAATCGTCGCGCGAGCGCTTGCGCCCGCCATAGCTGACACCGAGCACCTGATGCGCGCCGGGCTCGGAGATATTCGGCCGGAAGGCGATGTCCATCTCCTTGCGGTCGATGGTCAAGCCCGTCAGCACCATGGCCGCCGCCGTCACATCCGCCTGGCTGTAGCCGCTGCCGGCGCCGAGCGTGTGCAGTTCCAGCAGTTCGCGGCCGAGATTTTCGTTCAGTCCCTTGTTGCGCTTGATGCCGCCGGCCGAATCCGGCCCGAGCGAATCTGCCTGATCGAGATAGATCAGCATGGCCGGATGGGCGGTGGCGCTGCGCAGCAGGTCGCCGAACCTGCCCGACATGAACGGCCGGATCGCCTCGGCCTCGTAGAGCGGCACGATGAGGCGCATCGGCAGGCTCTTATTGGCGCTGGTGGAGAAATGATCGGTCCAGAAGGTCGAAAGCCGCTCGTAGAAACCGTAAGGCGACAACACCGCCTGCATCAGCCGCAGGTTCGCATCGTGCTGGAATTGCTGCTGCGCTTGCCGCTGCACGCCTTTGCGCATCTCGCGCTGCGCCGTATCGTCGGTCACCGTCTTGGCATCCTGCCGAATCTGTTTCAGCTGCGCCTGCAGGCTGAGGATCGCGCGATGGCGCGTCTCGGGACCGCCGAGCGGAAAGTCCGGCGTCGCCACCGCCGCCTTGCTGAGCTGACCGATCAGCTCATCCTTGCTGCTGGGCGGCTGCTCGCCCGGCCGGAAACCATAGCCGAACCGGATCGCCGCCATCGTCGGGAAAGAGAGGCTCATGGCCGGTCAACTCCTGATCACGTGGTAGTGACAGGCTGCCAGCCGATTGCGACGCCAATCTGTAGGAAATGTGGCGATATCAGGACATGGACGATTTGTAATCTGTTGAAAAAGCTAAGATTTACGCCCGAAAAATGAAAGATGCTCCGATTGCGATGAGCGCGAAGCCGATCGCATGGTTCCAGGTCAGGTCCTCGCCGAGCCAGAAGATCGAGAAGCCGGCGAAGACGAGGAGCGTGATCACCTCCTGCATCGTCTTCAGCTGCGCCGTCGTGTAGACCGCCGAGCCGATGCGGTTGGCCGGCACCGCCAGGCAATATTCGAAGAAGGCGATGCCCCAGCTGACGACGATGGCAAGGAAGATGGCGCTGCTCTTATGCTTGAGATGGCCATACCAGGCAAAGGTCATGAAGATGTTGGACGCAAACAGCATGACGACGGGCCAGAGGGCGGCGGGAGAAAAGGACATGGAGCAACTCGGCTGTGGAGGAAACGGTCGGTCCGGCGAGATACCGGCGGGCCTTACCTAGCACGACGCCATTCGACGGCAAGCCCTGGGGCGCGGACCGATCGTCTCAGGCCATCGAGGCGATGCGGATCGCCGGCAGCAAAACATTGTTTTAGTCACCGGGATATTCGTATCTATTATTGGACAGACTCAAAGCGCCGCATGGACAGGGGACCATATGGACAATCTGGCTGCGGTGCAGCAACCCGTTGCTTTGCCTTCACGCTACTTCTGGCAACGCCTTGCGGCCTTTGCCGTCGACATCCTCATCTTTCAAGCCATCATCCTTGCAGCAGCTTATTACATTTCAACCGCCCTTCCTCCGAGCCTCCGCTTCCCCGGATGGAGCTCGATTGAGTGCGTCCCGGAGGTGCCGTCTCAGCTTGCCAAGCGAATCGAAGAAGGTTGGCCGTTGAAGCCGAACGAATTTCGCACCACCGCAATCTGCGAACTCCGCCAATTCGGGTTTGGAAAGCACCAATACCTGCAGACAACAATTCTGATGGAGCCGTGGGATTACGTGACGCCAACTCAAGTGCTGACCATCCCTCTGGACGCAGACGGTAACCCGGTCGCCAGAACCATACCTGCCTATTCCAATTTGATATCAGGCATAGCCAGCACCATGCTGATCATGCTGGCTTTCGCCTGCTTCTCCGCGAATGGCCGCCGCACAGTCGGAAAGGCGATTTTCTTCCTCGAAGTAACGACTGTGGATGGCAAAGCCCCCGACTTCGGCACCGCGTTGAAACGCGAAATCCTGAAGTTCAGCCCGAACCTGCTTTTCAGTGCCGCCGCATTCGCGGTCTCGCTGTTTCCGGCCTATCCGGCGCAAGACTTCGACGCCTTGCTTGCCATGTTCCACGACGGATATACGCCTTCAGACATCAGTACGATTTGGCTTTACGGCATCTGGACAGTCGCGATCATGGCCTGGTGGCTCCTGCCGTTCGCCGAGTGGAAAGGACAGGTCTTCTACGATCGCATATGCGCCTGCAAAGTCGTGTCGGCCCAGGAGGCGAGCCGCCCCATTGAAGCACCGGTCAGGCAAAACAGGCCGCGGATGTACCGCAGGCTGGCGTCTATTCGCGGTAGCCGCCGCCGGAGGCGAAGGGCATACCTGAGAATACCGTATTGAGCAGCGAATAGGAGGCCGCGCCCTTGGCGCAGCCTCCATCGAAAAGAAGTCAGGCGCTGTGTATCGCGCCCTGCGGCGCTTCGCCCTCCTCCGAGCCGAAGCGCACATCCTTCTTCTCGTAACCGAAGCCGGCGAGCAGGGCGACGACGAGCGCCACGACAGCCGCGACGACCAGCAGCGCATAGGCGTAATCGCCATCCCAGCGGGCCGCCAGCCCCGCCTGCAGCGTGGCATTGCCCGAGGCGAGAAGGTTGCCGAGCTGATAGGCGAAGCCGGGAAAAGTGCCGCGCACCTCGTCCGGCGACAGCTCGTTCAGATGCACCGGCACGATGCCCCAGGCGCCCTGGACGAAGAACTGCATCAGGAAGGCGCCGATCGCAAGCAGTATCGGCCCCGGCGCATAGGCCCAGAGCGGCGCGACCGGCACGGCGATCAGCGCGGCGATGACGATCGCCCGCTTGCGGCCGATCCGCTGCGACAGCGCCCCGAAGAACAGGCCGCCGCAGATCGCGCCGATATTGTAGACGATGGCGATGGCGCCGACCGTATGGGTCGAATAGTTGCGCTGGGTCTCGAGAAAGGTCGGGTAGATGTCCTGCGTGCCATGGCTGAAGAAGTTGAACGCCGTCATCAGGAGCACCGCCCAGATGAACAGCGGAATGTTTTCTCGCAGAACCGTCAGGAACGGCCGGCGCCCTGCCGCCTGCCGCTTGAGAAAGGCCGGGCTCTCCTCGACATTGCGCCTGATGTAGAGCACCAGCAGCGCCGGCACCGCGCCGACGAAGAACATGCCGCGCCAGCCGATGATGGGAAAGAGCAGGAAGAACACGATCGAGGCGAGCAGATAGCCCGAGGGATAGCCCGCCTGCAGGATGCCTGAGACGATGCCGCGGCTTTCCTCCGGCACCGTCTCCATGACCAGCGAGGCGCCGACGCCCCACTCACCGCCCATAGCAATGCCATAGAGTGCTCGGAGAACCAGGAACATGGTGAGGCCGGTGGAAAAGCCGGTGAGGAATTCGAACAGCGAATAGAGCAGCACGTCGGCCATCAGCGTGATGCGCCGGCCGTATCGATCGGCCGCCAGTCCGAAGATCAGTGCGCCGAACGCCCGCATGGCGAGCGTCAGGAAGATCGCCACCGAGACGGCGGGGACGTCGGTATGGAATTCCTCGGCGATATATTTAAGAACGAAGACGAGAATGAAGAAATCGAAGGCGTCGAGCGTCCAGCCGAGATAGCTGGCGATGACGGTGTTGCGTTGCTGCGGCGTCAGCCGGCGCAGGCTTTCCAAAGCGGACATCTGATATTCCTCCGTCCGAAAGCGGCGGCGAGGCGGGCAATTCCGGATGCCGTCGGAAGGGGTGCCCAAAACGGGCGGGTTGCGGCTGTCAGGGCTGCGGTTGCGAGAAAGCGCATTCGCAATCGGAGACAGCGGAAACAACGGCAGCGATGCTGACCGAGTTCCATCACGTTTGTCGTGATTAAGAGCGGCGGCTCGGTGGCGAAGCACCTCTCGGCGCTCCTATCCATGGGGCGGCGCCAACCAACCTCCCTCATGGTGAGGCGCGCAGCCCGACAGGGCGGAGCCTCGAAGCGCACGCCTTACCATTGCTCCTTGCAACCACAACCGCCCAGCGCACCCGCCCCGTCCTTCGAGGCCCCTGCGGGGCGCCTCAGGATGAGGCTCTCTTATGCGTCGGCGCATCCCGCAACGTGACTTAAGCCACCCTGCCCCGACACGCCCAAGCCACCGACGCAAACGACCGCGGCCCGTCCGGCTCGCCGGCTTCATACGCGGCTCTCATGGCAACGCCGAGCGCCTTTCGCTTCGCTGACTCAAGCCCCCAGACATACTTGCCGAGCGGTCCCTCGCCTGCGGCGATCGGCTCCCAATAGTCTTCGAAGGAGCCGTATTCCATCCGGATCAGCAGCGATGTCTCCTCGACGTCGACAAGGCCTTGACTGACAAAACCCTGCTTCATCTCCCCCGGCCGCATCATCGGCTGGAAACAATATTTGCGGCGCAGCGGCAGCGCGTCCTCGTCGAGCATGACGGCCGTGTCCCACATCATCCGCATGACCGGCATGCCGCCGTAATGATCCCAGACGGTGGCGGCCACCACACCGCCCGGGCGCACGACACGAGCCATTTCCGAAACAGCCTTGCCCGCCTCCGGCACGAAATGCAGCACGAGCAGCGACATCGCCCGGTCGAAGCGGTTATCCTCGAACGGCAGTGCGCAGGCATCGGCCTGCCGGATCGTGATCCGCGGATCGGTGTTGCGTCGTGTCGCCGCCTCGACAAAAACCGGTGAATAATCGATCGCGACGATCTCCCGCAAACTCGGCTTTTCCGCCAGCGTAAACGCCAGGCTACCGGTGCCGCAGCCGACATCGAGCACACGATCCCCATCCGCCAATCCGGCGAAATCAATCAGCATCGGCGCCAGCCGCTTGCTCCAGCGCCCCATCAGCCGCTCATAACCATCCGCACTTTCGACATTGAAACTCGACGGCATGGAAACCTCCCTCTTCAACAACGATGGTCTATCGCCTTGGAGCCGAGCGATCCGTCGCCTTGCGCGAGGCGGGTCAGGCTCCCCGTCGTCCCCGGTTCAGGCCGGGGACGACGGGGAGTGTATCAGGCGGATGCCTTGCCGAGAACGCTCCAGTCGAAGCCGCGCGCCCAATCGGCATAGCTGTGCCAGCCGACATCAGGGAAATCGCGGCGCAGGGCAGCGATGTCGGCGTCGTAGCCGGTGCGGTCGAACCATTCGAACATCAGCGCCGCGTCCTCGCTCTGCTGCCGCATGGCGGCGATCGGCAACTCCTGGTAGCGTATCGGCCGATCGAGCGTCTCGGACAGGATCTTCGCCTGCTGCTCGCCAGACAATTCGTCACCGGCAATATCGAAACGCTTGCCGAACACCTGTTCGCGCCGCTCGGCCAGTGCTGCGACGAAAGCGCCGATGTCCTTGATGGTGATCTGCTGCAGCGGGCGGGTCGGCGGCAGGGCAGCGGCATAGACGCCTTGGCGCAACCCGTCGATCGCCCAGGGCGCCACCGTATTTTCCATGAAGGCGAC
Organism: Rhizobium sp. BT03; assembly: GCF_030053155.1. NCBI lineage: Bacteria > Pseudomonadati > Pseudomonadota > Alphaproteobacteria > Hyphomicrobiales > Rhizobiaceae > Rhizobium > Rhizobium sp. BT03. The sequence continues at coordinate 4,492,737 of NZ_CP125640.1, read as the reverse complement.
GGGCGCGCTGATCGTATAGGGAATGCCGAGGTCTGCAATGTGCTTTTCGACGAGGTGCTTGCTGTCGAAATGCGGAATGCCGGTTTTCTTGTCCGCATCGCCAACGGAGGAATAGATCAGGTGACCGATGCCGGCGGCCTTTGCCGCATCGGCCACGGTGATGCCCTGGCGCGTTTCCGCCTCCGTCCCGGCCTCGTAGCTATTGCCCATCAGGAACATCGTATCGACGCCCTCAACCGCCCTCGCCACGGATGCGCCATCGTTGAGATCGCCGGCGACGACCCCGACCCCAGCCGCGGCCAGCCGCTTTGCGCCATCGCTGTCCGGCTTGCGTGAGATCGCCTTGACACGGTGTCCCCGCGCGATCAGGGCGCGAACGACCGCGCCGCCCTGCTGGCCGGTGGCGCCGGTAACCAGAACGTTTCGTGTGTTGTTCATCTGTCTGCTCCTTGCTTGTGACTGACGGAGCAAAGTTAGGGCCTGTTGCATTGGACCATAATGGCCTATAATTGGGAAACATCGTACCATATCAGGCTACAATGCTCGACCTCAACGATATCATGATCTTCGCCCGCGTCATCGAGGCCGGCAGCTTCACCGCCGCGGCGCGCCTGCTCGGCATACCGAAGACAACGGTCAGCCGGCGCATTGCCGCTCTCGAGCGCGAACTCGGCGTGCGCCTGCTGCAGCGCACGACCCGCAGCCTCAGCCCGACGGATGCCGGCCGCCTCTATTACGAGGAAAGCAGCCAGGCGCTCCGCACGATCGAAGGCGCCAACTTGCGTCTTGCCGAAGCAAGGACGGAGCCCGCCGGCACGATCCGCATATCGGCACCGGTCGGCTTCGGTGGCCACTTCCTGCAGGATGCGATCTTCGATCTTCTGGCGACCTACCCGAAGTCGAGGGTCGAGTTGCGGCTGACCGACGACAAGCTGAATCTCGTCGAAAACGGCATAGACCTCGCCTTTCGCACCGGCATCCTGGAGGATTCGACGCTGATCGCCCGCAAGCTCGGCTCTACCCATCGCTTGCTCTGCGCGAGCCCCGACTATCTCGCCCGCTGCGGCGCGCCCGATCGCCCGGCAGATCTCGTCCGCCACGACTGCGTTGTCGCCGGCCAATCCACCCATGCGCAATGGCTGCTTGAAGGCCCGCACGGGCAGGAAACGGTCCCGGTCTCGGGGCGCTTCGCCGCCAATGAAATGCAGGCGGTCATGGCCGCAGCGATCGCCGGTTACGGCATCGCCCGACTGCCCCATGGTGTCGCCAATACCTGCATCAGGGATGGGCGGCTATGCCGCGTTCTCGACGGTTACACGACCCCGGTCGGCGGCCTGCACGTCGTCTATCCGAGCAGCCGGCACCTGCCGCCTCTGGTCAAGACCTTTATCGAACTCGCGGCCCGACGGTTGAACGCGGGAGCTGACGGCAGCGACGACTTCGCCATCCTATAGCGGTAACCCGTTACACCTCCTTCAGCACCACCTTGCCGTCGAGGCTTTCGATCAAGGTTGCACTCGCCTGATTGAGGCCTGCGACCTCAACGGCGATGCCATGTGCCTTGAATCGCTGCGCGACCTTGTCGAGCGCGGCGACAGCGGTGATATCCCAGAAATGCGCATCGGAGACGTCGATCAGCACGGTCTTGCCGATCGCGTCCTGAACGTCGAAGGCGTCGACGAAGACATCGGCGGAGGCAAAAAACACTTGGCCCGACACGCGATAGGCGCGCCGTCCGGCGGTTTGATCGGGCGCGACATCGATGCGCAGCAGGCGGGCGACCTTGAAGGTGAAGAACACGCCGCTGAGCAGCACCCCGACCGTCACGCCCAGCGCCAGATTGGCGGTGAAGACGGTGACCACGACGGTCGCCACCATGACGGCGCTCGACATCCGAGGATGGACCACCACGGCCCGGAGCGACGACCAGTCGAAGGTGTCGATCGAGACCATCACCATGATCGCCACCAGCGCCGCGACCGGAACCTCGGAAACCCATGGCTTCAGGAGCACCATCAGGATCAGCAGGAACGCGCCGGCAAACAGCGTCGAGAGCCGGCCGCGCCCGCCATATTTCACGTTGCTCACCGTCTGGCCGATCATGCCGCAGCCGGCGATGCCGCCGAACAGGCTCGCGGCCGCATTGGCAAGGCCGAGACCGGTGCATTCGCGGTTCTTCGAACTCGGCGTATCCGTCAGATCGTCGACGACGCTCGCCGTCATCATTGATTCCAGCAGCCCGACCATGGCGATGGCAAGCGCCGGGCCGGCGATGATCCGCAGCGTTTCCAGCGTCAGCGGCACTGCCGGCAAGCCGAATACCGGAAGCGAGTCCGGCAGCCGGCCGAGATCGGCGACGGTCAGAACGGGAAGCCCTGAAGATACCGAGGCGACGGTCAGGATCAGGACGCAGATCAGCGGCGACGGGATCGCCGTGGTGATCCGCGGCGTCAGATAAATGATGATAAGCCCGGCACCCAGCACGGCATATTCCATCCAGCCGGCGCCGATGATGTGCGGCATCTGCGCGGCAAAGATCAGGATGGCAAGCGCATTGACGAAGCCGGTGCGCACGGATTTCGAGACGAAACGCATCAGCACGCCGAGCCGCAGCAGGCCGAACACGATCTGCAGCAGCCCCGCCAGCAGCCCGGCCGCAAAGAGATAAGGCAGTCCATGGGCATGCACCAGCGGTGCCGCCACCAGTGCGACCGACCCGGCCGCCGCTGAAATCATCGCCGTGCGCCCGCCGGTAAACGCAATGACGATGCCGATGACGAAGGAGGCGAATAGGCCGACTTCTGGATCGACCCCCGCCACGAATGAAAAGGCGATGACCTCGGGGATCAGGGCGAAGGTCGCCACCGCCCCGGCAAGCATTTCGCGCATGGGATTGGCGGCCCAATCGCGACGGATAGAGGAAAGCAGCATGGGAGGGAGTCTCGCAAAGCATGGCCCGACACGCTCTGCCGAGCGGTCGCGTGATGGCGTGCAGGTTTGCGTTGTCTGGCGGATCGGCGGCCAGAAGAGCCACCCGGAGTCTCACCGGGTCCGTGGTGAATGCCTGGGGTATAGACGAGATTTTTGCCGCAGCGCAACATTCAAATGCGCAGGAATGAAGCCTTCTTCATTGCCAGAGGAAATCCGGGCCTGTGCTCTGGGACGTAAGCTTGAGTGTGCCGTCCGGCTGAACCACATAAGTTTCGAATACACGATAACCGAATTGACCGAGAAAGGTATTTTTGACCACAGTCCCCGGTCGATAGGGTGAATGAACGACCTTTCCGCCATAGGTCAGGCTACCCGAAAGAGGTTGAGGGTCTTCCGCGCTGGCGCACGCCGTGAGGGTGAAGAGAATGGCAAGGAGTGTGTGCTTCATCCGGATGATCTCCCAGGAAGGGTCCAGCGACGTGCACGACGTCAATCTCCTTTTTATCAGATCGCTGCCCTGCTGCTGTCGAAATCTTTGCGTCGGGCCGCCTCCGCTCGCGAGAGCGCGCTGACAATCCTTTCGTCCGTGAAAGGCTTGGAGATCACGTCGAGCGCTCCAGCGATACCGTTGCCGACACTTTCGGGACTGCCGGTCACGAAAATAACGTCCACGCCGAAGCGGTCGATCAGCCGGCGCGCAAGCTGAGCGCCGCTCGGCCCGTCGGAAAGGCTGAGATCGACGAGCGCCACATCGCTCTTGGGAGCATAGGCAAGAGCTTGTTCCACGGTTGAAACCGGCCCGACCGTCTGGTGTCCGGCCTGTTGCGCGATGCGTTCGAGCTCCAGAGCGATGATATTCTCATCTTCAACGATCATGACCTTCATGAATAGTCTCCCTGTCAAAGCCGGGTGGGCGGGCGCAATGCCGGTAGCGGATATAACGCGACTCACCACATAATGTTTCCACTCTGCATTGAATTTCTTTGAAGACCTCAGACGCTGTCGCCCGATACCGCCGTTACGGACGACGGCGCTTCGGCCGAGCGCAACAGACCGATCATGCCGGCGGCGCAGAAGTCTGGGCGCGTGCTGTAGCGGGAGGAGAGCGGATTTGTGCCGGCTTCGGCAGGCCCAGCTGTCCTCACTCGTCTCTGTCTAGGAACCAGCTGATGGCGGCGTCGTTCCGGCACCGCGAGAGCGGCAATTGCCGCACGGAATGAATGCGGGTAATCCCACCCTCGCCGTCCGTGTCGACGTCCATGCAAGCGCAGGCATAGCCGTGCGTGGCATGGGTGTAGACGTATTCGCCGGTCGTCAGATCCGGAATCTTGTCCATTCCCTCGGCCTTGTAGCCGCTGCCATTCTCCATGATGGTCCAGCCGCCGCCGGCATCCATGAGCGACCAGTTGGCCGTCGAGGGATTGTCCAGCCAGCCGCAGCGCCGTTCGGCATGCGCCGCGGCGGGCGCGAGAAGCATCATCAAAACAAGCGCATGCAATCTGGTCATCGGCCCCTCCGCGTCGCCGGCCACTATGCATGGTCGGCGGCCGGCAAGGCAACAGAGGTTATTCCGGACACCTGCGCCTGACCCGGCCTCCAACCGGTGCCATCCACCCGCCCTCGTCCTCCGAGGCCCCTGCGGGGCACCTCAGGATGAGGGCTGATCGCCGTGCTGCGTGGCTCCAAGACTGATCCTTGTGCCATGCCACGGCTCCAGATGAGACCAGCCGCGACCTCTCTCCAGCCTCATCCTGAGGTGCCCCGCAGGGGCCTCGAAGGACGGGGCTGGCCACCAACCCTCCATGGCATCCAACCGGCGCCCAGTCCGGCCACCCGGCCAAGAATGTGGGCCTAAGATTTCGCCTTGGCGCTTTCCTCCCGGAACGCCGCCTCGCCGGCATCGGAGACTTCGACCCATTTCTTATCGGGCTCGGCGTCGGCGACATAGGCGTCGTGCCAGTTCCACCATTTGTAGGTCGGGGTCTGGGGATAGCCCTCCGGCGAATCCTCCCAGACTTCCTGACGGCCGAGCGGGGTGATGTCGAGATAGTTCCAGGTGCCGCCCATCTGCTCGTCGCCGCGATTGTTGATGAAATAGGTGCGGAAGATGCGCTCGCCGTCGCGGTAGAACACGTTGGTGCCGTGCCACTCGTCGACGCCGAAATCCTTGTCGAAATCGTCGGTGATCGTCACCCACGGCATCGTCCATCCCATTCGCGCTTTCAGCCGGGCGATATCGGCTTGCGGTGCGCGCGAGGCGAAGACCAGCGTCGTGTCGCGAGCGTTGAGATGGGCGACATGCGCGACCTGATCGGCCACCATCGAGCAGCCCCGGCAGGCATGTTCGGGCCAGCCGAACACGCCGGGCTCGTAGAAGGCGCGGTAGACAATCAACTGATGGCGCCCCTCGAAGAGGTCGAGCAGGCTGACCCTGCCCTCCGGCCCTTCGAAGACATAGGTCTTCTCCACCGCCGTCCACGGCATGCGCCGCCGCTGGGCGGCAAGCGCGTCGCGGGCGCGAGTCTGAGCCTTCTCCTTCACCAGCAGTTGCTTTCGGGCGGCCTCCCAGGCCTCCGGCGATACCACGGCGGGTTTCTGGGTGGGCTGTCCGCCCGTTCCATTTTCGGCTGTCGCAGTCATCGTTTCGATCTCCTCATTGGAGCGAATTTCCGTGCCTCGTCATCGAACCGCGGTTCTTCGCGCATTGGTCGGACATAGTTTCGCAGCGGAATTCGAACAGTGGGAGTAACAAGTGTGACCGCATTTCAACGGCGGTCCGTTGAAGCAACGTGTCGGAAGTTCGAGCAATCATCGCTGATCCCAAGTCAAAGGGATGAGTTGCCAAAAGCCGCGGACTGACGGAAGCTTGACGCCGGCCATTGTGGACGGATTGCGCGAGATGACGACAGAATCCATTTCCAGGGAGCCGGCCAGCCACGGCAGCGCCAGGATCTGCCGCGGCTGCTGGGACCAGATGCATATGCCGATCCCCATCGGCGGCCCGCTCGCTTTGCCCTTCCGCGCCTTCGGCATCACCCGCAGCAAGATGAACCCCGATATCTGCACGATCTGCGAACGTTCCTTCCAATATGTCAAAAAGCAGCGCCAGATCACCGTCGACGCCACCATCCTGTTTGCCGACATCAGGGGCTTCACGGATCTGTCCGAGCGCATCGAGGCGGTACAGTTGAGCGAGATCGTCAGCCTGTTCCAGGATCGCTGCGCCCAGGCGATCTGGGCGCATGACGGCATCGTCAACAAGCAGATGGGCGACGGCCTGATGGCGATCTTCAATTTCCCGATCGTCAGCAAGGATCACGCTGCGGCGGCGATCCTGGCGGCGCAGGCGATCCAACGAAACTGCGCAGCGGCGCTGAATAGCCTGGCGCCCGACGCTCTGCCCGGCCGGCCCCTGGGTGTCGGCGTCGGCATTCATTCCGGCGAGGTGCAGATCGGCGAATTCTCCAGCTTCCGCAGCGACTTCACCGCCATCGGCGGCGTCGTCAACCAGGCCGCCAGGCTGGAATCCCAGGCCGCGGCGGGCGAGATCCTGGTCTCGGCGGATACGGCGGCGAAGGCTCCCGACTTGGCGGCAGGCGCCGAAACCCGCATGCTGGCCCTGAAGGGCATCGAGCAGCCGGTGCAGGCACGTGTGCTGGTCAAGCACTGAGCGACTGCTCGTGCCACGGCCTTCTTGAAGTATCATCCCACCCTCAACGCGGTAGCCGCGGTTTTTCACGCTGTGATTGCCGAACGCACCACCTTGCAAGCCGATTAATCGTCCCGAAACGACCGTTGCTTATCGTTAGGCCGTTTAAATCGTCGGGGTATCTTATGGGTAGTTTTTCTCTGTTTCACTGGTTGATCATCTTGGTCCCGCTCAGCGTGGGGTTGATCCTCGCCTTCAAAAAACCGGCGGCCGGGCCGAACCGTTTCGGTGACCTGCCGCAGGCAATGGGTTTCGGCCAGGCGATCAGCAGTTTTTTCAGGAAATATGTGGATTTCACCGGCAGAGCGAGCCGATCGGAATTCTGGTTTTCGACGCTCTTCGTCGTTCTCGTCAGCTTCGCTTTGTACCTTATCGAGCCAACCGGAGCATTGGGCGGAATTTGGTCGTTGGCGGTGTTCCTCCCGTCAATCGCCATGGCCGCCCGCCGACTGCACGACATCAACCGCAGCGGCTGGTTCCAGTTGTTTGCGCTGTTGGTTCCCATTGGAACGATTGTCGTCCTCGCCTGGTATTGCAAAGCGCCGGCTGCGGCGGATTCAAGGGCGTCCGTTTTCTGAGGCGTCGACCATAATATCTTCGGCGTTACAGGCTGTCGGTCGCATGGCCGACACCGTCCTCACGATCGTTGATCGCCACGCCGGCTTCCAGCGCCGCGAGGATAAAAGCCTGCCGCACGGTCTCGGCCGGCATGCGGCCCGCAAGCCAGGCGCGGCAGAAATCGATGGCCCTCTGCTGATGAACGCCGTCATGAATCGGCCAGTCGGAGACGAGTGCATAAAGCGCATCCTGCGGTGAGCGGAGAACCAGCCGTTCGCCGGCATCAAGATCGATCGAGATCGTTTTTTTCCAGAAGGCGGAATGGTCGCTAATGGCAGTCGCACCTGAAGTGAATTGACCAGGACTAACTGCGGAAGACCGATCTCGGTTCCAGCGTGGGTCCGGTGGCATCACTGTTTGGAGAGGGCATACGCCGACATCGGAAGGATGCAAGGAGCAGCGTTGCGGCGCGTCCTTCGAGGCTCCGCCCATGGGCTTCACGCCTCAGGACGAGGAGCGTCGGGAATGCCGCGCCAGCGCTCAAGAGAGGCCTTGAGATGACCGCCGGAACCCAAGAGAGCCTCATCCTGAGGTGCCCCGCAGGGGCCTCGAAGGACGAGGCGGGTGCGCCGACCTGGCGGTGCCACGTCTCCTGGCAATGGAGCCGCGGCCGCCCGCTGTCAGGCGGGCAGCTTGCAACCCTTGCTCATGCCGGCGGACTGCATGGCGGAAACCTTGCCTTTTGATGCGGCAATTTCGCCTTCCTTGTCTCCTCCGGCAACGCTGCCAATCGGGACGCCGACGAGAAAAACGCCGAAGGCATCGCCGTTCGCCGCACTGATCTGCTGCTTCGACAAGTCGTCCAGCTTGGCCCGCTCCTTCTTGAGTTCGGCGGCAAGAGCTCCACAGCTGAGGTTCGTATAGGCCGCCATTGGAATATCGACCTGCACGATGGCGTCTGGACGTTTGGCGCAGCCGGTGAGTGCCGCCGTCGCCGCGAATGCGATGATAATCTTTTTCATGAATAGTCCCCAATTCCCGCAGTAGCTGTAACATTGCCGCCCGCAATGCGGGAGGCAACCCGCCCTTCAACCACAGACTTTTTATTTAACTCGCTCAAGAGCTGATTGCGGGCTCTCAGCGCTCACCATTATTCACCAATCCGAACGATTCATTCGTTTCCCTTTTGTACTCCTCCCCTCTTCCCTTTCGCGCTGACTCTCTCCATATTCCCGCCATGGCCAAATCTCCGAAGAAATCCCCCGCCCCGAATGGCTTCGAGGAAGCCCCGCAATCGTCCTTTGAAGGCGCGCCCCTCTCCGGCTCCGTCGCCGATTGGGTGAAGCAGTTGGAGGCCGATGCAGAAGCGTCGGGCGTCGAGAGCCAGCGCGATATCGCCTCCAAGGCCGGCAAGCATCGCAAGGCGGTGGAAAACCAGGCGCGCAAGCATTCGGAAGCCGTCAGCGTCAACAAGAAGGCAACGGCGAGCAAGACCGCGCGCGGCGTCTCGATCGGCGGCTCAACCGATCCGAAGACCCGCGCCGCTGCCGGCCTGAACCCGGTGGCGGGTCTCGACATCTCGCTGGAGGATGCCGACAAGCTCTCGCCCGGCGGCGTTACCGCCACGGTCGAGGCGCTGTCGGCGCTGATCGAGAGTGGCAACCCGCTGCACAAGAACGGCAAGATCTGGACGCCGCACCGCCCTGCCCGCCCGGACAAATCCGAAGGCGGCATCCGCATCCTGATGAAGTCGGATTACGAGCCGGCCGGCGACCAGCCGACCGCCATCCGCGATCTCGTCGAGGGGCTGGAGAATGGTGACCGCAGCCAGGTGCTGCTCGGCGTCACCGGCTCCGGCAAGACCTTCACCATGGCCAAGGTGATCGAGGCGACGCAACGTCCGGCCGTCATCCTGGCGCCGAACAAAACGCTGGCCGCCCAGCTCTATTCGGAATTCAAGAATTTCTTCCCCGACAATGCGGTGGAATATTTCGTTTCCTACTACGATTATTACCAGCCGGAAGCCTATGTGCCTCGCTCCGACACCTATATCGAGAAGGAAAGCTCGATCAACGAGCAGATCGACCGCATGCGCCACTCGGCGACGCGCTCGCTGCTCGAACGCGACGACTGCATCATCGTCGCCTCGGTCTCCTGCATTTACGGTATCGGCTCGGTTGAGACCTATACGGCGATGACATTCCAGATGTCGGTCGGCGACCGGCTGGACCAGCGCCAGCTGCTGGCCGACCTCGTCGCCCAGCAATATAAGCGCCGCGACATGGATTTCACCCGCGGCTCCTTCCGCGTGCGCGGTGACACGATCGAACTCTTCCCCGCCCACCTGGAGGATGCCGCCTGGCGCATCTCGATGTTCGGCGACGAGATCGACGCCATCACCGAATTCGATCCCTTGACCGGCCAGAAGGTCGGCGATCTGAAATCGGTGAAGATCTACGCCAATTCGCACTATGTCACCCCGCGCCCGACGCTGAACGGCGCCATCAAGTCGATCAAGGAGGAGCTCAGGCTTCGCCTCGCCGAGCTTGAGAAGGCCGGCCGCCTGCTGGAGGCCCAGCGCCTGGAACAGCGCACCCGCTACGATATCGAGATGCTCGAAGCCACCGGGTCCTGCCAGGGCATCGAGAACTATTCGCGTTATCTCACCGGCCGCGACCCCGGCGATCCGCCGCCGACCCTGTTCGAATACATCCCCGACAACGCCCTCGTCTTCATCGACGAAAGCCATGTCACCGTGCCGCAGATCGGCGGCATGTATCGAGGCGACTTCCGCCGCAAGGCGACGCTGGCCGAATATGGCTTCCGCCTGCCCTCCTGCATGGACAACCGGCCGCTGCGCTTCGAGGAATGGGACGCCATGCGCCCCGACACCATTGCCGTCTCGGCCACCCCGGGCGGCTGGGAGATGGAACAATCCGGCGGCGTCTTCGCCGAACAGGTGATCCGCCCGACTGGCCTGATCGACCCGCCGGTCGAGGTCCGCTCGGCCCGCACTCAGGTCGACGACGTGCTCGGCGAGATCCGCGAAACCGCCGCCAAGGGCTACCGCACCCTCTGCACCGTGCTGACCAAGCGCATGGCCGAGGACCTGACCGAATATCTGCATGAACAAGGTGTGCGCGTCCGCTACATGCACTCCGACATCGACACGCTGGAGCGTATCGAGATCATCCGCGACCTGCGCCTCGGCGCCTTCGACGTGCTCGTCGGCATCAACCTGCTGCGCGAGGGCCTCGACATTCCCGAATGCGGCTTCGTCGCCATCCTCGACGCCGACAAGGAAGGCTTCCTGCGTTCCGAGACATCGCTGATCCAGACCATCGGCCGCGCCGCGCGTAACGTCGACGGCAAGGTCATCCTCTATGCCGACCAGGTCACCGGCTCGATGAAGCGGGCGATGGAGGAAACCGGCCGCCGCCGCGAAAAGCAGATGGCCTATAACCTCGAAAACGGCATCACCCCGGAATCCGTCAAGGCCAAGATCTCCGACATCCTCGACAGCGTCTACGAACGCGACCACGTCCGCGCCGATATCTCCGGCGTCTCGGGCAAGGGCTTCGCCGATGGCGGCAACCTTGTCGGCAACAACCTGCAGGCCCATCTCAACGCGCTCGAAAAAAGCATGCGCGACGCCGCCGCCGACCTCGACTTCGAAAAAGCCGCCCGCCTCCGCGACGAAATCAAGCGCCTCAAGGCCGCCGAACTGGCCGTCATGGACGACCCGATGGCGAGAGAAGAGTCGAAGGCCATGGAAGGCATCAAGCGGAATGCCAAGGCGACCCGCGAGTCCCTTCTCCCCGCCGGGGAGAAGGTGCCCGGCAGGGCGGATGAGGGGGCCACGCCCTCCTACTTCTCTCGACCCAGCCTCGACGACATGGGCCCAGGCACCGACACGACCACGCCCCTCTTCCGCAAGCCCCACCTCGACGAAATGGGCCGCGACCCCACCACCCCCGCCGGCAAGAGCCTCTTCCGCAAGAACGACCTAGACGAAATGACGGTCGGCCGCACGGAGAAGCCGGTCACCGGACAGGTGCCGGAAAAGCCCGATGCCGCCAAGGGCACGAAGCGGTTTTCACCACTGCTGGAGGGCCAGCCGGAAGGCGATGACGGCGTGCGGCCGGTGGTGCGCGGGAAGGTGGGAGCCGGGAGTTACGAGGATCCGGGCGAGCAGAAGCGCAAGGGACGGACGAAGGGCAAGACTGGGCGGCCGGGGCGGTAGCGAACGCTACTACCTCATAGCCGCCGAAATCCCGGATGCGACGCTGAGACTGTTTGCGAAGGGCATTATTAAGGAACGATCCGAGAAGCGTTCCCATATCGTCTTGCATGCGTTTCCTCTTCTCGTGAGGATGTCTCTGCCGCATGGTTTCGTGAATGGCTCCGCCCGAGCCGGCAATTCAGAGCAATCCGGACAAAACCGCCGCGCGCTTTTGTCAGGATTGCTCTAGATCAGCGTCGGCTCCGGATCGTCCTCGACCTCTTCGATAATCTCCGGCCTGTCGTTCTTCGGAGAGCCGACATCCCGGCCGATCTTCCACATCGTCATCAACTCCGCCGGGAAAGGTTTCATGAGATCGTAAGGGTCCGGCTCAGCCGACAGCCATCTCTCGTAATCCGCGCGATGCAGGATGACGGGCATGCGGTCATGGATCGTCGCCATCATCTCGTTCGGCTCACAGGTGACGACGGCAAAGTTGCGGATGGACACGCCCCTCTCATCCGTCCACGTCTCCCAGATGCCGGCGAGCGCAAAAGGCGAGCCGTCGGTCATGGCGATGGCATAGGGCTGTTTGTTCTTGCCGGTCCCGTGAATGTCCTTCCATTCGAAGAAGCCATTGATCGGAATGAGGCAGCGACGCGATCGGTATGCCGAGCGGAACATGCCGTTGCCGCTGATCGTCTCGCATCGAACATTGACTGGCGGCGGCCTGCCGCCGGGTTTCGCCCAGGAAGGCATCAGACCCCAGCGCGCGGTCACGAATATGGGGCCAGACGTATCGGGTTCGCGCACGATATCCCTGATGATAATAGGGTAATCTTGTGACGGCGCCCCATTCCAGCGGGGAAAGCGATTTCCCAGCCCGTCGATATCGCCGCCCTTCACCGCAAAGGCGAAATTGCCAATCATTTCTTCAAGCGAAGTTTTGACGAAGATGCGTCCGCACATTGTGCTTCCTGTCGATGGAGTATTAGATGTTCCGATTATGTTCTCGGCATAGATGTCGTCAACGAAGCGTCAGTTGTGGCCGTTCAGGAATGCCCCTCGCGGCCAGGATGACACAGAAATGAAGGATGAGAAGTGGGCGCCCTCACGTCGAGGCCGAGGGGAGGCCTGCCCCATCAATCGGTCTATTGCGAAGCAAGCCGAATTGGCGGAAAAAACACGTCAGGCAAGCGGCGTGACAAACGAATCGGAAACCACCCATGCCCGAACTCCGCATCGACCCCTTCCCCTCGCCCGCCGAACTCAACGACCTCTGGTCGGCAGCCTGGAACACGCCTGAAGCACCGGATTTCTCCCGCATCCTCCCCCGCAGCCTCACCCATATCGGTGCCTATCACGACGACACACTCGTCGGCTTCGTCAACGTCGCCTGGGATGGCGGCATCCATGCCTTCATTCTCGACACCTCAGTGCATTCCGACCTGCGCCGGCAGGGGATTGCGACGCGGCTGGTCAGGGAAGCGACGAGAGTTGCGCGGGAGCGCGGCGCTGAGTGGATGCATGTCGATTTCGAACCGCACCTGACCGGCTTCTACCGCGCCTGCGGATTTACCCCCACCGCGGCGGGCCTCGTCAAGCTCGCATGAGACGCCTCGCCGAAGGCGGCCGCTAACCGGCAAGCATCAAGCCCGTGATCGGGCGGACGGCGCGCAGACGGCAATGCCAAAGCACGCCAGATGAATGCAGTTTTTCCACGCTTATACCGCGAGCTTATGATCGCATAGGGAGGGTATGAATTAAAAGACTAAAATACGACTTTTGGTTTGCAAATTCAAAGTCCTTCTCCAGTATTTCAGCCTTACTTTTTCGTTAAAAAACCAAGAAAAAATCACAATTTTTCATTGAAAACATCACGGTTGATTGGCATAGATCCCCGTGGGGTTGTCTTCCGCCGAACCAATATAACAGTTCTTCCGCGGATTTCTCATATTGCAAAGTACAACGCATCTATTGGGGGTAATTTTAAATATGGCCGTGAATATACTGGATACCAACGGCGCCACAGTCACGAAGACCGGCGCCGAGTTCGAAGCGTATGACGTCATCCGCGACTCCGCTGCCAACCCTTCCGCACCTGTCACCCTCGTCGTCTCCGATTCCAGCCTGGCAGATCTGGCCGACGAACTGGGCTCGGCTTCCGCGAATGTGACCGGCTCGGGCGGCGACAACACGATCGCGACGGGCGCAGGCAACGACAACATCAATGGTGGTGACGGCGCAGACACGCTGAGCGGCGGTGCCGGAAACGATCTGATCCAGGGCGGAGTTGGTAATGACACGCTGAATGGCGGGGACGGCAATGACATGCTTTGGGGCGACATCGGAAATGACGTCATCAGAGGCGGCACGGGCAACGATACGATCTCCGATGACGACCGCTTCAGCTTTACCCCTGCGGTCTTTAACATCGATGCGGGCGACGGCGACGATGCCATAACGGTGGATACATTCTCTTCACTGAATTCCGGAACGATCGATGGCGGTGCCGGGACCGATACGCTGCAAGCCCCGTCGCTCCGGGGCCTGACGATTAAGAACATCGAAATCCTTGAAACGGCGGGCTCTTGGGTTGCAGGGTCAAGCGCGCAGTTCGAAAGCTTTGACAAGATCGTCTGGTCAACCGATCCGTTCCCCAATTTTAACCCCTCGTTGGCAGTGACGGACAGTGTCCACCTCGATCTTTCCGACGAGTTGGGAGATCGCGGATCTTTCATCCACGGCGATGCCTTCGGCATTGACGTCAAGACCGGCGGCGGCGACGACGAGTTTTTTGGCACCGATGGCAACGACATTTTCGACGGCAGCGGCGGCAACGACATCCTCAATGGCGAGGCCGGCAACGACAAACTGACCGGCGGCGCAGGCAACGACGCCATCAACGGCGGCGCCGGCATCGACACGGCGGTCTTCTCAGGCAATTTCGCCAATTATTCCTTCGCATCGAACAACGGCGATCACATCCTGACGAGCGCCGCGGAAGGGATGGATACGCTGACAGACGTCGAATTCGCCCGTTTTGCCGATGGCGTCTACAACTTCGCCACGGAAACTTTCACGCTCGACGGCAGCAATACCGCACCGACCAACATCCAGCTCTCCAAAACCGCCCTCTCCGAGGACACCCCGATCTGGACGACGGTCGGTCTGCTGAGCGCCAAGGATGCCGACGGCGACAAGCTTACCTACAAGCTCATCGACGGAGCGGACGATCACTTTCGGATCAACGGCAACCGCATCGTCACCTCCAAGACCTTCGACTACGAGACGGACAAATCCCACACGATCAAGGTTGCCGTCTCCGACGGCAAGGTCACCGTCGAAAAGGACATCACCATCAACGTGCTCGACGTCAACGAAACGCCGATCAACCAGGCTCCGATCAAGCTCTCGTTCTCGCGCAGCTCGGTCTCCGAGAACGTCGCGATCGGCACATCGGTCGGTCTTCTCTCGGCCATCGATCCGGAAGGCGGCGTGGTGAAGTGGCGGCTGACCGACGATGCGAACGGCATCTTCAAGCTCGTCGGCAACAAGATTCAGACAAAGGCTGCGATCGACTTCGAAAGCAACCACAGCCTGACCTTCACAGCCGAAGCCTATGACGCGGCTGGAAACACCACCAGCCACGACTTCACGCTTGCCGTGAAGGACGTCTTCGAGCCGTCGTTTTCGAGCCTGTCGCATGAGGCATTGATCTAACCGCGATAGGATCGCCGGTGGACGCAGAGATGCGTCACCGGCGATCTCGACAAAAGGTTGGACTTCCCGTGTGGCTACTGTAATCCCACCGACCGAACTTTCCTGATACCCTCAGACACCTGCCGGAGACGGCAAGGCCGGCGGCCACTCCCAGGCAGCCCCTCCCAAAATGCACCTCCACCTCGACGCCGGTTTCGGTTATGATTTCCACCCGTCCGAGGAGAGCCCGCATGCGTCTGCCCACATTTATCCTGGCCCTTGCCGTGTCGGCGCTCGCAGCCCTGCCCGCATCGGCCGAGACGTACAAGACACCAAAAGCGCTGCTCAAGGCGCTCTACAGTTACAACACCGACAACAGCGACGCCGAGGCGCCCTCGCCTTATTCGATCTTCTTCTCCGACCATCTGAACGAGCTCCTCCAGGCCGACCTCGACAACACGCCTGAGGGCGATGTCGGCGCGATCGACTTCGATCCCGTCATTGCGGGCCAGGACGGCAAGGCAAGCGATGTCAGGATTGGCCAGCCGATCTTGCTGGATGACAAGGCCGAAGTGGAGGTGCAGTTCGAAAACGGCGAAGAGGTGACGCTCTTCTACACGCTGGTGCGCCAGCATGGTGGCTGGAAGGTCGACGATATCGCCAATCAGAAGGGGGATAATCCGTGGAGCCTGAGCGCGTTGCTGGGTGATGCGCAGTAGGCGATTGTCAATGGCCCCAAGATCAGCTCTCATGGGGAGGAGGCCCGAAGCGCCGTCTCGAACCACGAGGGCGGGCGTGGAAACCTCTGATGCACTGCATCCAGAATCCAGGCGATGGCGCCGGTGGCCGCCCTCGTCTTTCGAGGCTTCAGCCTTTGGCTTCCGCACCTCAAGATGAGGGCGGCGCCAGGGGCACGGGTTCCCCCCAGGGCTTACCCCCGCCACCGACACCAGCCCACCGGCCATCCGCCCTCGTGGTTCGAGACGAACCTGCGCACCTCCTCACCATGAGGGCTGATTGGTGTACAGAAGCAGCAGGCGCCGCCATGATAAAATCCACACCGGTCGCCGAATCCGCCCTTCATCCCGTTTCGGCACGGAATCCCGCTATGGCACAGCTATGCAAGAAACCGCTAATTCTTCGTCAAGTATCTGAATCTTCGACATTTCCCGTCATCGATGCAGACATGCCAAAATAATCCCGCTTGCTTTTTGCCCGAAAAGCTGGCACCAATTCGCCTACTCGGGCATTTGCATGCCGGTGACTGGACTGATGTGGTAATCCCTTCCGTTTGGAAGGCGGCGCGGGACTACCCGCCTACGTAGACGTTCTTTCCCCGTACGTGACTTCTCCGACTGACCCTTCGTCCCAATCGATCGGGACGAAAGCTAAAGCCGTCCGCTTCCTCTCGGGGGCGCGGATACTACACAGACTAAGGGAAAAGGACGATCCCAATGGCCACCAAGGGCACCGTAAAATTCTTCAACCAGGACAAGGGTTTTGGTTTCATCACGCCGGACGGCGGCGCAAAGGACGTTTTCGTCCACATCTCTGCGCTGCAGGCTTCCGGCATCCAGTCGCTGCGCGAAGGCCAGCAGGTTACCTTCGACACCGAGCCGGACCGCATGGGCAAGGGCCCGAAGGCCGTCAACATCTCGGCTTCGTAAGTCAGATTTCCGCTTTGGCGGTATGGACGGCGCTCCGCAAGGGGCGCCGTTTCTGTTTGCGGCGGGAGCGTCATTTGTCGATCGCACCGCCAGATGTTATATGCGCGCTTGATGAATGATCCCGCCCCGCGGCGGCGCGGCACCCTTGCGGCGCCCAGAGAACAACGAATAATGGAACGTCGATGACGCAGAAGAGCCCGATTTTCGCGGTCGCCCCGATGATCGACTGGACGGATCGGCATTGCCGCTATTTTCACCGCCAGATCAGCCGGCAGGCGCTGCTCTATACCGAGATGGTGGTGGCCGATGCGATCATCCATGGTCCGCGCGACCGGCTGCTCGGCCATGACACAGCGGAGCATCCGCTGGCCCTGCAGCTCGGCGGATCGGACCCGGCAAAGCTTGCCGAGGCGGTGAAGATTGCCGAGCCCTACGGCTATGACGAGATCAATCTCAATGTCGGCTGCCCCTCCGACCGGGTGCAGTCGGGCACATTCGGCGCCTGCCTGATGCTGACGCCGGAGATGGTGGCCGAATGCATCGCGGCGATGAAGAGGGTTGCGACCGTACCGGTGACGGTGAAATGCCGCATCGGCGTCGACGAGCAGGAGCCGGAACAGGCGCTGCCGGAACTCATCACCCGCGTTCTCGACGCCGGCGCCGACGCGATCTGGATCCATGCCCGCAAAGCCTGGCTGAAGGGCCTGAGCCCGAAGGAGAATCGCGAGATCCCGCCGCTCGACTATGAGATCGTCTATCGGATGAAACAGCGCTGGCCCGATGTCTTCATCGGCATCAACGGCGGCATCCGCACGCTCGATGAAGCCGCCGCCCATCTCGCCCATGTCGACGGCGTCATGCTGGGCCGCGCCGCCTATCAGAATGCGGCGATCCTTTCCGAAGTCGACCAGCGATTCTTCGGCGCCCCCGCAGGAGAGCCGGACTGGGAAGGCCTGCGCGACCGGATGATGGCCTATGCCGAACGCCATATCGCCAGCGGCGGCCGGCTGCAGCACGTGGCCCGCCACATGGTCGGTCTCTTCACCGGCCTGCCCGGCGCCCGGCGCTACCGCCAGATCCTCTCGACCGACGCGGCGAAAACCGGTGCCGGGCCGGAGGTGCTGGCGGCAGCCTTTGCCGCTGTGGATTTTTCGGGGACGGAGCAGGAGGCGGTCAGCGCCTGACGGTGCGTGATGTCCCTGTCATGACGTCCGCGCCATCGGCAGCAAGGTCTTCTTCTCGATCCGGCCCGCCACCGAAAACACCAGGATCTCCGTCTCCCTGCCGATCCGGCTGCCGTCCATCAATCGGACGATATCGTCGACGCCGCCGACCGGGCTGCCGTCGATGGCGAGGATATAGTCGCCCTCCTGCAGCCCGCCCTTTGCCGCCGGCCCGTCCCGCTCGACGCGGCGGATGCGAACGGAGGTCGTCTGGGCCGTGCCCGCCGCGAGCGCCACCCGGCGCGGCAGCACGATCGTATCGCCTGAAATACCGATGAAGGCGCGCCTGACCTGGCCGTAGCGGAGAATTTCCGAAACGACGAAATTGGCGGTATTCGAGGCCACGGCGAAGGCGATGCTCTGCGCGCCCTGGATGACGGCGGTGTTGACGCCGATCACCTCGCCACCCGAAGACACCAGCGGCCCGCCTGAATTGCCGGGATTGAGCGCCGCATCGGTCTGGATGACGTCCTCCATCAGGCGGCCGCTCGCTGCCCGCATCGACCGGCCGAGTGCCGAGACGATACCGGCGGTGACAGTCCATTCGAAACCGAGCGGGTTTCCGATCGCGATGGCGATATGGCCCCGGCGCAGGCGCTGGGAATCCCCGAGCTTGGCCCAGGCGCCGGTGCTTGTATTGGCGCGAATGAGGGCAATGTCGGTATCGACATCGCGGCCGAGCACCCGGCCCTCGGTGACGAAGCCATCGGGCGTGGTGATGCGAACGACCTTGGCGTCGTCGACGACATGGCTGTTGGTGACGATCAAGCCGTCGGGCGAGATGGCGAAGCCCGACCCGTGCCCCTGCCGGCCGCCGACCCTCTCGATCCGGCTGACCGCCGGCCCGACGATGTCGACTGCTGCTGCGATCGATTGCGAATAGGCATCGATCAGCGCCCCGTCATTCTGAGGCACGATCTCCTTGTCCATATAACCCATGATCTGGTCCTCAGGCGGCAAACGGCCGTCCCGCCGCCGGCGAAGCGGCCGCGGTTGCGACGGTTCGCCATGGTGATGATGTGTAGTGGGTTAGATGGTTGGGCGATGAACCACGTTCAAGGGCGCGCCGGCGGCGCCGTCTGTCGCGGCGTCCTGTAACGCATCGACCAGGAATGGCCGGCTGTGGTCTGGCCTCATTATAAAATTCTGTTATGTGAATTGAATATAAAGATCAGCTTGATGACGACATCCGCATATTCAAACCTGGCCGCGCGCAGCAGTGCCTATCGCCTTGCCAATTTTGCCGGCAACGGCACAAACTTCTGACCGCTTTAGCCCAACCCAACCCCATCGAGGAGCCCAGACATGAGCACAGTCACCACCAAGGACGGCGTCGAAATCTTCTACAAGGATTGGGGGCCGAAGACCGCCCAGCCGATCATGTTCCATCACGGCTGGCCGCTCTGCTCCGACGACTGGGACGCCCAGATGCTGTTCTTCC
This sequence comes from Rhizobium sp. BT03, assembly GCF_030053155.1. Taxonomy (NCBI): domain Bacteria; kingdom Pseudomonadati; phylum Pseudomonadota; class Alphaproteobacteria; order Hyphomicrobiales; family Rhizobiaceae; genus Rhizobium; species Rhizobium sp. BT03. Next base: position 4,473,284 of record NZ_CP125640.1, on the reverse strand, counting down.
TCGATAAGGGCTACCGGGTCGTCGCCCACGACCGGCGCGGCCATGGCCGCTCCACCCAGGTGGGCGACGGTCACGACATGGATCACTACGCCGCCGACGCCGCAGCCGTCGTCGAGCATCTCGATCTCAGGAATACCGTCCATATCGGCCACTCCACCGGCGGCGGTGAAGCGACCCATTATGTCGCCCGCCATGGCCAGCCGCAGGGCCGCGTCGCCAAGCTCGTCATTATCGGCGCCGTGCCGCCGATCATGGTGAAAACGGCTGCCAACCCGGGCGGCCTGCCGATCGAGGTCTTCGATGATCTGCGCCGGCAGCTCGCCGCCAGTCGCTCGCAATTCTACCGCGACCTTCCGGCCGGCCCGTTCTACAGCTTCAACCGGCCGGGTGCGAAAGTCTCGGAACCAGTGATCGACAATTGGTGGCGTCAGGGCATGATCGGCGGCGCCAAGGCCCATTACGACGGCATTAAGGCCTTTTCGGAAACCGACTTCACCGAGGACCTGAAGATCATCACCGTGCCGACCTTCGTCATGCACGGCGACGATGATCAGATCGTGCCGATCGCCGACTCCGCCCTGCTCTCCTCCAAGCTGCTGCAGAACGCCACGCTGAAGGTCTACGAGAAATTTCCGCACGGCATGTGCACCACTCACGCCGACATCATCAATCCCGACATCCTCGCCTTCATCAAGGGCTGACCGATCAATCCGCCGGGCGCCGATCAGGCGCCCGGCGGCCGGCATGACTGCGCGGTGAAATCATCATCCGCCGGCTACAACAAACGGGTGCCGCGCCCGAGCAGGCCGATGGATTGATGGCAGGTTACGCATTTTCGCATGAAACCGTTTTCGCCGCTTTGCGTTTAGCGGCCATGACCAGAGAACGTGAACCCTCATCAAAGGCTTACCGGCAGGATCGTTTCGAAAACACCGAGCGAGCCGCCAAGGAAACCATCGAGGCCGAGCAACGGGCCCGCCGGGAGAAAACCAAGCGGCTGAAAGAACTGCGTCTGTCGAAGCAAAGCGGCAAGGATCCCGCACCCAGGTAGACCTCCTCACGCGCGCTCCCTGTCAGGCCGACGCCCCCATCGGTCTCATACCCAGCTGCGCCGCCCTCGCCCCCATCTTTCCTGACGTGCGCACGCGCGCCCAAATAGTTTTTGAACATCGGACGTTCGCCCATCTTGCAGAGCAAAGATCGCGAAATTATCTTTTTTTCACCGATAGCGATTCACCGCATCGAAAAGGGCAGATTGCGATGTCAGACAAGCTGTTCAGCACGCGTGACGAACCGCTCGCCTCCGAAGATCTCGATGTGTGCAGGCGTGTCCATGAAGCACTGTGTAGCGAGCTAGATATGGACAGATCGGGCGAGGAAGCCGCCCGCCTCGGCGCCCTTATCATCGAGCTTTACCGGCAAGGCGTGCATGACGAGAACCAGCTTCGATTGCTGGCTGGCGGAAGGCGAGGCTGACCGGGCGCGTCAGGCGACGCCCGGCCTCCCCTTCTTCTCCGCGCCCCTGACCTTCCTCGTCACGGTCGGGATAGGGACGGACGTTTTCCAATGATCGGCGCGATCAGAGGCCGGTGTTTTCCGTGCTCGTCGGCGCCGAGGTTTCCGTCGGATCGATGGCGGGCGTGGTTTCGGTCGTTCCCGAGACCTCTTCCGTGCTGCCGGTGTCGGCTTCCGGCGTCTCCGCAGTCACCGCAGGATCTGTCGTCTCGCCGCCCTCGGCCGCATCGCCGGTCTCGGTTCCGCCTGCAGGGGTTTCCGCCGCCGGGGCCTGCGCCGCCATGGTCTCCCGCATCTGGTCAATCGTGCCGACCGCCGTACCGACGCCCAGCGTATCCTTTGCCCAGTTGAGGGCCTCAGGGCTGACCGTGCCGGTCTTGGTGGCGGAGCCGAGCGCCGCCGCCAGCGCCGCGTCGCCAAGAGCGGGATCGTCGGCGGGCGGGGCAGCGCCGTTGGCCAGTTCGTACTGCGCATAGGCGGTAGCGAATGCCGAGATCGCCGACATGCGCGGATCCGCCGTGTTCATCAGCGCATGGAAGTTGCGTTTGAGCGAATTGAGACCGGCGAGCTCGGCCGCTGGCTTCTTCGCCGGCTTTGCCGCAGGCACCGAGGCGATGGCCGTCTTCTTGGCCGGGCCCTTCGTGCTGACGGTCTGCTTAGCCGACTTCGCTCCGCCGGCCCGGCCGGTCTGGACCGCTTTGCCGGCGCCCTTGGCACTACGTCCGTTTTCGGTCTTGCCGCTGGAGTGGGTGCTGCTCTTGCTGCCGCCGCCGCTATTGCTGCTACCACCACCGTGGCTGCCACTGTTGCCGCTGCCGCCGCCACCTCCGTTGCCGCCGCCGCCTCCGTTGCCGCCCTTGGCGAACGCTGGCGAGAGATCGGGAGATACAATGGTGAGAGGTGAAAGCGCCACTGTCGTGGAGAGACAAAGAACCCCGAGAAGCCTGGAGAGCCGCATGATAATCCTTCCGCACTGGAGTGCTGTTGCAGCAGGATTGAACCAGCAGTCTCATAAAGATCTAATTGAGCATCTGCTTTCAATTTGAACTTCCTGCCGAATATTTCGGCGAGAAATGCCTCCATCATTCCCAGAATGAAACTAAATCCCTTCCCTTGCGTTATCCCCTCGATACATCCGTTTACCCAAGGTGAGTGAAATGAACAAATTCGCCATCATTGCCCTGTCGATAGCGACGGCCTTCTCCGGAATGCCGGCATCGGCAGGCCCCGTCTTTGTGCCGAGCCCGGCGCAGCAGGCGGCCGCGCAGCCAGTCCCCGGAGGTGGCGAGGCCAGGATCATCACCGTCGGCTGCAATAACTTCACGAACTGCCCTGGCCAGTTTGGCAACAATGACGACTGGTATCGCAAACGCCACCACTACCGCGACCGCAGCTACTATCGGGACCGAGACTACTATCGCGGCGACCGCTACGGCCGGCGTTATGGTCACCGCTATCATCATGACAATACCGGCGCCATCATCGGCGGCCTGGCGGCCGGCGCCCTGATCGGCGGCATCATCGCCTCGCAGCCGCGCGCCTACCGTTCCACCGGCTACAGCTCGCACGCCGAATATTGCTACGCCCGCTATCGGTCGTACCGCGCCTACGACAACACCTACCAGCCGAACTACGGCCCGCGCCGCCAGTGCCGGTAAACCGATCCACCAGCATCAAGCCTCGCATGAAGATGCGGGGCTTTTTGATCTGGCACGGGGAACGGTTGCGCCACCGGCAATGCCCATGCCCCAAACAACTCGTTTCGCTTCTCAATGGCCCTCAATCGTGCTTGTCTGCGGCTCTCGGCCGCGCGGATCGAACCTGCTGAATTGCCCCGCCGCCTGATATTGCGTGGGTGATCGATGACATCTGGAGATAGAGCAAGGGCCGTCGGCCATATCGTCCTGCTTGCGCCGGATCTTGAAAACCTGTCGGGCTTCGAATCGGCACTCGCCGCCGGCTGGTCCCTCGATCCGCGCCGGGCCGGCGACCAAGCCTATATTTTCGGCGAACTCCAGCGGCTACGTCAGGACAGATCAGGGTTTCTCGACGGCCTCGTTTCTGATGGCGAGCGGCACGCCGGGTTGAAACCACCGCCGCTGATCACGCGTCTGTTCTGGATCTGGGACAGGGAATTCTGTGGCAGCATCAGCCTGCGTTTTCAAGCAGGTACTGAGGCGTTGCCGCCCGCGGTCTCGGGCCATGTGGGCTACTCGGTCGTGCCATGGAAGCAACGCAAGGGATACGCAACCACCGCCCTGAAACTGCTTTTGATAGTAGCAGCAAAGGAAGGTCTCGACCGCCTCATCATCCTTTGCAACGAGGGCAACCATGCCTCCCGGCGCGTGATCGAGAGCAATGGCGGCGAATTCTTCCGGCGCGGCCCGCATCCCTCCGACAGGCCAGGTCAGATCAAACTGTATTTCTGGCTGAGGCCCGGAGCCGCCGGCTGAATGCGCGACGGATCTTTAACGGACGGAGCATAATCCTTGCCGCCCTTGCTCCGTCCGTCCCGTCAGCCTGGGGCGGGCTGAGTGCTGTCACAGCAGCTGCCGGCACCGCCGCGCATCCCTCTCAGTAGGTGGCGGCCGGCTTCGGCTTCTTCTCGGTCCATTGCGGCGGCGCACCGTATTTGGCGGCTACAGCGCCCATCAATCCGGGCGACCGCCCGAAGGCATCGCAGGCAGCGTATTTCGGTTTTCCGCCGAGCCAGGATTTCATCCGCTGGCCGGAAGGAAGTGAAAGGTCCAGCCCCTTCGGTTCTTTGCGTGCGATCAGCATTCGGGAAAATTCGCTGCTGAACTTCGAGGCAAGGCCATAGGCGTCGCCCACTTCGGAAACGCGCGGCTCGTTCTGCAGCGAGTTCGCCCCGCGCGACCAGACCATCGCCGCCCGCTGCACGCCCGAGCCGTCCACCGCTTCCGCCTCGACGGCCAGCCCGCCGAGCCCGACCGGCAGGCGCGGCACGCCGACCGGCAGCGCGAAGCCGCTGCCGACGGTCACGACAGTAGAAACGCCGGCCATTGCCTTGTTGGTCGGCACGATGTCGGTAACGACCGAGCGGATCGTCAGGTCGGCAGGCTCGCCCGGTGCCACTATCCGGTATTTGTCGCTGAGCGAGATGCAGAGCGCCCGGTCGAGCGCATTCGACACCATCGTCCGGTCATCAGGCGATTTGATCCGGGTCGCGGCGCTGAAGGCAAAGGTGGTCGGGGCGATGGCGACCGTCTTCGCCGGCGCAAGACCGGCGCCATCGACATAGATGCGCGATTTCTGAAGCTTGCCCTTGGGCGGGCCGAGATTGGAATAGGAAGAAAGCGTGCCCGCTTGCTTCAGCGGCACCGCGCTGCACCCGGCCGCAGCCGCCGCAAGCGCCAGCGGCAGGGCAAGGGAAAAAAACTTCGAAATCCGCTTTGAAAAGGATGAAGTGAATGGATTGCTGCGCACTCTGTCTGGCCTCCATCGCCGATAGCGCATAACCCCGAAATCGAGATCGATTTCGGAAAGGATTATGCGCAGTTTAAAGTGCTAGAGCGTCCCTAGCGCGTCTGTCGGACGCGCGGCGCTCTAGTCAGGCAAAAGTGGCGGCCGAGAATTGCCGCAGTATTACATCGGTTCCGGCAGCGTCGGCTGCCGGAAACAACCCGCGTCATCAAAGCCGGATAGCCACCTCGGTGCCGGCGTCGCCGCTCTCGATGCTGACTTCGCCGCCATGGTTTGCGGCGATCTGCTTGACGAGGCTCAAGCCCAGCCCCGCCCCCGTGCTCTTCGGAGTGACGCGATAGAACGGCTCGAACACCAACTCGCGGTGTTCGGCCGGAATGCCCGGCCCCTCGTCGGCCACGCTGATCCGCCCGCTGCCGGAGGCCGACACGGAGACCGTGATCATGCCGCTCCCGCCGCCATGGTCGATGGCATTGCGAACGAGGTTGCTCACCGCCCGCGGCAGCGCCGAGGGGCTGCCCTTGCGCTTCAGGCTCTCGACCTCGCTCTGAAACGAGATCTGGTAGCCGGCGCCGATCGCCAGCGGCGCGAGGTCGGCAACGACGGAGCGGGCAATCTCGACGAGATCGACCATTTCATGGAGATCGGTCGCCTGGTCGTTGCGCTCGAAATCGAGCAGCTGTTCGGCCGTCTCGGCCAAACGCGCGACGTCGTCGAGCAATCGCCTGCGGTCCTGCCCTTCTGCCGTTCCATCGATCCGGGTCTGCATGATCGCGATCGGCGTCCTCAGCTCGTGCGCCGCATCGATCAGGAAATGTTGCCGTTTGCGGTACTCGTTTTCCAGCCGGTCGAGCGCCTCGTTGAAGGCGATCACCAGAGGCGCGACCTCCCGCGGAATACCGTCGAGCGGCAGGCGCGCATCGTAGCGGCGAAGTTCGATCTCGGATGCCTTGCGGGCGACCTCGCTGACGCTGGCCAGCCCACGCCGAACGATCCTGGGAACGGCGAGAAAAACCGCGGGCAAGGCGATGACGAACAGCGGGACGTAGATCGGATAAACGGCGCCCATCAGGGTAAGAACCGGCCAGCCCTTGTCGGCAACGCCGCCAAACAGAACCCGTAGCTCGCCGATCGCGGTCTCCACGCTTTCGACCGAGGCGATCTCGCCCGTGCCGGCCGATCCCCTGATATCGGCCCCTTCGAACAGGTAGGTCAGACGCGCAAGCTCGCTGTAGGCCGCAGGAATGGTCCCGTAAGACACGAAAGAACCGTTCGTCGTGGCCGCGACATACCAAAGCCCCTCATACTGCCGCTTGAGTGCATCCAGCTCCGGCGTATCCTTTATTTCGAGCCGCCCCTCAGCATCCAGCGCAACGGCCGGAGCCAATGCGGCGGTGACATGGTCCTCCAGCGCGACGTTCGGCGAGAGGATCGTCGCGCCGTAGAAGCAGAGCCCGATGGTGACAGCCGTCACCACGCCGACGAAGACCAGGCTGAGCTGCCAGCTGAGCCGCCACCAGAGCGAAGGGCTGGGCTTGCATTTTTCGCCCATCATTCTTCCCTCAGGAGATAGCCGACGCCGCGGATATTGTGGATCGAAACCTCGGCGCCGGCCTCGGCAAGCCGCCTGCGCAGCCGCGATATATGCGCATCGAGCGCATTCGACTGGATTTCCTCCTCATAGTTGTAGACTGCCGCCTCGAGCGTCGCGCGGAGCACGGTCTTCTCCTTGCGCTTGGCAAGGGCCGCCAGGACCAGCAGCTCGCGCCGGGGCAGATCGAGCGGCGCGTCATGGACGGTTACGCTGAGATGTAAGGGATCGATCACCATCCGCCCAGCGGTAATTTTGAGTTCCGCAAGGTTCGGCGGCCGCCGCAGCACGGCTCTCAGCCTCGCCATCAGTTCCTCCACCAGAAACGGCTTGCCGAGATAGTCGTCGGCGCCGAGATCGAGCCCTTCCACCCGCTGCCTCGGCTCGTTCAGCGCCGTCAGCACGATAATCGGCGTATCCTTCCCCGTCCGCCTCAGCTCCGGAATGAAGCTCAGCCCCTCTCCGTCGGGCAGGCGCCGGTCGAGCAGGATCGCGTCGTAGAGGTTCTGCCGCGTCAGCTCGACGGCATCGGCCAGATGCATCGTGTGGTCGGTGACGATCCCATGTTTGCCGAGCGCTGCCGACAGCGCCTCGGCCAACCCCCGCTCGTCTTCTATCAACAATATCCGCATCGCCGCCTGTTCTCTTGACCTTCCCTCTGTCCGCCACAAGGGTTGCGGCAGCATTGCGGAGCTTGCAAGGCAGCCGGTCATGCTGCCGCAATTGTCGAGGTCCAACACAAAGGATATCCGCGGCATCTGGAGATCAAGATGATCCGACCTATCCTCCGTTTCCTCAAAAGGCATTTCCTCTCCGCCTTCATCCTCGCGGCGCTGCTCGCAGCCCCGCTGGTGATACTGCGCACGCTTGACGGAAAAGCAGGGGTCGAGAGCGGCCTCCTGATGGAGGTCCGATGACCGCACAAGCTTCAGGACGTTAGCCGACTGCCTTGCAATAGGCCGAGAAGGCCTGAAGATAGGCCTGCACCCTGGATCTGTTCTGCGCCGCCTCGACGGCCCGCAACACCTCGTCCGGCTCCAGCTTCATCAGAGGAAGCCGCAGGAAGATATCGCCTGCGAACCGGTCGGTGATGGTCGCAAGGATCGTGCGCAGACCTGCCAGCATGTCATCTCCTCGATGCGATGCGTGCAGCAGCGCGACGGGCTTGTGGACGATCTGCTCTCCCGACACCAGCCAATCGATCGCATTTTTCAGGCCGCCGGGGATGGATCGCACATATTCCGGGCTGGCAATGATCACCCCGTCACTCCCAGCAATCATTGCGACGAAATCCCGCACCGCCGCCGGCAGAGCTTCCCCCTCGAGATCCGGCGAGAACACCGGCAAACCTCCGACGCCATCGAAGATCGCAATCTCGATCTCACGTGGCGCGACGGCGCTGACAGCCCGCAGCAGGGCCGTATTGGTGGAATTGCGCCGAGCACTGCCGGATATTGCGAGAATCTTCATGAGCCTAACAGCGATCGATTGATCGTGGCTGTCAACGCCAAAGGCTGCGCTGCGGCACAAGGCGTCCTTTCAGATAACAAAGGCCACTGCAGCGTCTTGAATTGCCCGATTGAGTGATCGGCAAAAGCGACTTTTGCTTGCACTGGCCGAGCCCGGCGTTAGCCTGGGTTCCAATCCTCACAGCTGCCGAATCGGCGGGAAATACACATGACGGCTTTGATCGAGGCACGGGGTGTCAGCAAGCGCTTCCGGCAGCACAAAAGATTTCCAGGCCTGCTCGGCGCCCTGAAGACGCTGGTGACGAGCGAATATACCGAAGTTCTGGCCGTTTCCGACATCGATTTCGACGTCGCTGCCGGCGAAGCGGTGGGTTATCTCGGCCCCAACGGCGCCGGCAAATCCACGATGATCAAGATGATGACCGGCATCCTGGTGCCGAGCGCCGGCACGCTCTCGGTGCTCGACCGCACGCCGCATCTCAAGCGGATGGACAATGCACGCGAAATCGGCGTCGTCTTCGGTCAGCGCAGCCAGCTGTGGTGGGATCTGCCGCTGGTCGACAGTTTTACCTTGCACCAGCGCATCTATGATATCCCGCCCGCCCGCTATGCGGACAATCTAAGGCGCTTCAGCGAGTTGCTCGACCTCACGCCTTTTCTCGGCCGCGCGGTGCGCCAGCTCAGCCTCGGCCAGCGCATGCGCGCCGAGATCGTCATGTCGCTGCTGCACGATCCGAAGATCCTCTTTCTGGACGAACCGACGATCGGGCTCGACGTGGTCGCCAAGGATGCCGTGCGGCGGTTTCTCGCCGAGATCAACCGCGAGCGCGGCGTCACCATCATCCTCACCACCCATGACCTGCAGGACATCGAAACCATCTGCCCGCGGCTGATCATGGTCGATCACTCGAGACTGATCTTCGATGGTGAATTGAGGAGCCTGCGCACGGCTTTGGGCTCGGCCCGGCGGCTGACCCTCGAATTTGCCAGCGACCCCGGGTCGCTGTCGCTCAGCACGGCTTCGCTCGTCAGCGACGAGGGCCTGCGCAAGAATTATCTGATCGAACGCGAAGACGTGTCGCTGGTCAGGATCCTGTCGGAGGTGGGAAGCGACCGCGGCCTTAAGGATGTGGCGCTGCACGAGCCCGACATCGAAGAGGTCATCCGCACTTTCTACCAGGGCCGCAACGCCAGGGCGCGGGCGTCATGAGCGCTTATTCCGCCTTCGCACGCAGCGCTTTCCATGCCCAGTTGGCCTACCGCAACGAGGTCTGGGCCAACATCTTCGGCAAACTCGTGCAAGTCTTCGCACGGGTCGCTATCTGGCAGGCAGCCTATGCCGGCATCGGTGCAGCCGTGGTCGACGGCGTCTCGCTGCAGCAGATGGTGACCTATGCCTTGCTCGGCGGTGCGGTGATGGGTGCCACCCGCCCCGAAAGGATCATCAGCGAGATCGGCCGGTCGTTGAAGACGGGGGACGTCGCCGTCTGGTTGCTGAAGCCCATCTTCTATCCGCTCTACGTCTTCGCCAATGAATGCGGCAGTTTCGGCTACCGCCTGATGACGCAGGTCATCCCGACCGTCGCCGTCACAGCCATGTTCTACGGCATGCTGCCGCCGGCAAGCCTGTTCGACGGCGCCATGTTCATCGCCTTCTGGGCGCTTTCCTTCATCCTGCTGTCCCTGATGTCGATGTTCTGCGGCCTCATCGCCTTCTGGCTGATGACGAGCTTCTCGCTCGACTGGATCCTCGGCGCCCTGCTGCAGCTGTTCTCAGGCCTGCTGGTGCCCTTCTGGTTCTTTCCAGAGCCGCTGGCGACGATCGCCCGCCACCTGCCCTTCGCCTGGGTGGTTTATTATCCCAATGCCGTCTATCTCGGCCGGCTTTCGGCTGCCGACACCTGGTTTCATCTCGGCCTCGGTCTCGGCTGGGCCGGATTGTTCCTCTTCGGCGTCCTTTGGCTATGGCGCTCGGCCTCGACCCGCATCACCGTGCAGGGAGGCTGACCATGCTCCTTCATCACCTCCGCGTCGTTCCGCTGCTGGTGCGCATGTATATCCGCTCGCAGATGGAATATCGCGGCGCCTTCTGGCTCGATCGCCTTGCACAGATCCTCTCCTACGGCAGCGTTTTCGCCACCATCGGCATCCTGCTTGCCCGCTTCGATACGTTGGGAGGCTGGAGCTGGCCGGAGCTCGCGCTGCTCTACAGCTTCCAGCTGCTGGCCTACTCCCTCGGTGCTGCGATGAGCTTCACGCAGCTGCGCGATCTCGAGGAACTGGTGCGTCTCGGCACTTACGATGCGCTGCTGGTCAAGCCGTTCAGCCCTTGGGTCTATCTGATCTTTTCCGGTCTCAATATCGGCTATGCCGGACACATCATCCTTGCTGTGCCGCTGCTCGGCTGGGCGGTTTTCTCCGTCGATTTCGCCTGGTCGATCCCTTCAGCTCTCTTCCTCGTCGCCGCGCTTTTCAGCGCCACGCTGCTGACCGCCGCCCTGATCACCATGATCGGCGCCACCGCGCTGATCTGGGTGCGCTCCAACCATCTGTTCTCGATCTTCTTCGGCTTCTGGGAACTGATGCGCTACCCTCTCAACATTTTTCCCGGCAGCATCCAGATCACCCTCCTCACCGCCGTTCCGCTGGCGCTGACCAGTTCGGTCCCCGTTGCCGCCCTGCTCGGCAAACCCGTCCCGATCCTTGGCGGCTGGGCCGGCCCGGCAGCTCTGGTGGCCGGCCCGGTCTGGGTGTTGATCGCAATGGTGTATTGGCGCTACGCCACCGGCAAATACCAGGGTGCCGGCGGCTGATCGGGCCGGCTGAGTTTTCTCGATATTAGGATGCCGTTGCCGGCGATTTCACGCGGACCTCGAGGAACGCCGCCGTCAGCTTGGTCAGCGCGGCCGAGGTGCGCGTGCCGTTGGCGCCGCCGATCGGATCGACGATATGGATTTGCCGGAGATCCTCCATGAATGCGTCCCAGAGCGGCGGGCCGCCTTCTTCGAGAAGCTGCGCGCGGATGCTCAGCTCCTCGCTGACAGGCAGATGGCGCCGTCCCCAGGCGCCGATCATGGCGAAAACGGGAACGAGCTGGATCGCCGGCTCCGCCAGGCTGTAGATCGCTTTCTGGCTATGGCTCGGATCATCCCGCTTGCTGATGAATTCGAGCGAGAGCAGCCGCTTCAACCTGGCTGCCAGGATGTTGGAGGCGATCCCCTCTTCCGAATGGGTCAGAAGATCCCGGAAATGGCGGCGATTGCCGAACATGATGTCGCGGATGATAATGAGGCTCCACCGATCGCCCAGCACCTCCATCGTCAGGTTGATCGGGCAGCCCGAGCGCCGTTCAATATCCACCAAGCATCTCCATCAAAAACTGGTTGCAATATAGGATCGCTTATGCGACAAAACAACCAGTTTTAATTTGAAATCAGATGGAGGAAAGCATGTCCAAAGTGCGTGTCGCAGGGTTTTCCGTTTCCGTGGATGGTTTCGGCGCGGGTCCGGAACAAAGCATGCAAGATCCGCTCGGCAAGCGGGGGCCGGAGATGTTCCAATGGTTTTTCCATACCCGCACTTTCCGCGCCATGCAGGGAAAGGACGACGGTTCGCAAGGGATCGACGAGGATTATGCCGCCCGCGGCATGGCCAATTTCGGCGCCTTCATTCTCGGCCGCAACATGTTCGGCCCTATCCGCGGCGATTGGCCGGATGATGCCTGGAAGGGCTGGTGGGGGCCGAATCCGCCCTATCACGCGCCAACCTTCATCCTGACGCACTATCCCCGCGAACCGATCGTCATGGAAGGCGGCACGACCTTTCATTTCGTCACCGGCGGTATCGAGGAGGCGCTCGCCAAGGCGAAGGCCGCGGCCGGCGGCAGGGACGTAAAGATCGGCGGCGGGGTCAGCACCGTCCGCCAGTATCTGCAGGCCGGCCTGATCGACGAACTGCATTTCGCCGTCTCGCCCGTCGTGCTCGGCAAGGGGGAAGCGTTGTTCGCAGGCATCGACCTGCCCGCCCTCGGCTTCCGTGTCGCCGAGCATGCCGCAACCGAACACGCCACGCATATCGTGCTGGCAAAATAAACCAGCCGCCTGCCGCGGGATGCCGGCGGCGGCAATGGGATGAAGACCGGGCAGCGCGGGCAACCGGGCCTGCGCCGAACCCGGAAAAAATAGCGGTGGTGTTGCGAGGGAATGAGCGTAGAGTGAATGCCATCGGCCCATCGGCATTGGCACGACCGCTTGAGAGACCAGAGTGCTCTTGCCGCTTTACTGAGGGCGCGACCATGCTCCTATCGCTCATCTCACTCAACGATGATGAAATAACGATCGTCACCGATGCCGTCCGGCAATGGTGCTGCGAGAGGAAGCTCGACATCGACAGCGTCGAAGGACGCCGCGCCATCACTATTGCCGTCGATCTCGTCCAGTTGAACACTCGCCGCGACAGGCTTTTTGCCGAGCTGTCGAAGCAGTTGGACCATCAGTAGGATCCGACATCGATCCATCGAAACCAACACCGGCTGCACTTGGCGGCTTGCAGCCGTCTTGCGGATCACCATCCCCTCGCCTATGGGATGACAACGTCCCGCAAGGCCTCTCCCCGTGCTCCGTTTTGCCCCCCACGTCCTGATCGTTCTCATTCTGACAGTGCTCACGCAGATCGGCGGCGTCGCCTATCTCGTCGCGCTCGCAGCGTCCCGCGCCTGGCGCATCCATCGCTTTCTTGCGAAGCTTGCCATCTTGCTGTTTTGTTATGCCGGCGCGACATTTGCAGCGGGCCTCGCAGCCCCGATGTTCGGACGGGTCCCCCTCTCCTGCATATCGAGCGCCACTGACAGGCTCGTGGTCCGCTCCCCGATCTACTGCCTGCTGAACCGCAACTACGTCACGCCTGACCTGCGTGATCTGGCAAAGGCGCTCGCCGCCCACATGGACGAAAAATTTCCTGGAACCGTCACCGTCGCGCTGGATGCGAATTTCCCCTTCGTGAACGGCTTTCCGCTGCTTCCGCATCTGTCGCATGCCGACGGGAAAAAGCTCGACTTCGCCTATTATTACAAGAATGCCGACGGCGCCTTCCTGAATGGCGCGACCCGCTCCCCGATCGGTTATTTCGCCTTCGAAGAGCCGGCGCCGGGCGACGAACTGCCATGCCAAGGCCGCCACGACTGGCTGACCACGCGCTGGGATTTCGACGCGCTGCAGCCATTGTTTCCGGCCTATGGCATCGAGGAGCAGCGCACATCGGCCGCGGTCGCCTGGCTGACCAGCGAAGGCGTGGCGCGCTTCGGCCTGCAGAAAATCTTCATCGAGCCGCATCTGAAAAACGCGCTCGGCATTACCGACAGCCATGTCCGTTTTCAAGGCTGCCGCGCCGCCCGCCACGACGATCATATCCATATCCAGGTTGAATGAGGGAGGTTGCTCCGTATGAATATTTTCATTCTGCTGATCGGTTTTCCTGGAGTCGGCAAACTTGCAATCGCCAAAGAATTAAGTCTGCTTTTCCCCGCAAAGATTGTCGACAATCACTGGTTCAACAACCCGATACTGCGCCTCCTGGATGACGGTGGGACGTCTCCCCTCCCGGAAGGAATATGGGAATACACCGGCAGGGTTCGGCAAGCCGTTTTGGATGCGATCGTGGCCTATAGCGCGCCCTCGGCCAATTTCATCTTCACGCATGCCGGCATTGACGGCGATCAGCGAAGCATGCGCACGTTTCAGCAAATTGATGCCGCAGCACAACAACGCCAAGCCTTGCTGGTGCCAGTGCGGTTGCTCTGCGATGAGGACGAGTTGGCGCGCCGGATTTCGACACCGGCACGCCGTGCCCACCTGAAATCCACAGATGTGGAAGCTTCGAGAAAACGCAGCCGACAAGCTTGCGTCCTCAATCCTCAACATCAAAACACTCTCGTCCTGGATGTCACTTTCGCATCACCGCAGGAAAGTGCGGCCGCCATTCGAAATCACGTATTGAACGCCGCAGGCAATCCCTGACGTCGTTACTTTCCAGCCCAGCGATAGCGAATCCGTCGTGAATAAGCGGGTGCTGCTTCAGATTCCCAGGACGGGCAATACTTCCGCCCCGTCAGGAATTCCCATGTCAGCCTCGGAACTGGGGTTAGTCGCGTCGGCAGACAGCGATGCCGGCAATCCATAGGCATGACAGACAGAGCCGCGTTGCGCCACCTGCAGATATTTGCGATGTCCTGAAAGATTCATACTTTTCAAGAGAGCCTCGAATGGAAGCAGGCATTATATGGCTGACGCTTTTGCCCTTTGCAGCAATTTTCATCGCGGCGCTGATAATGGGGCAAGGCAGGAGGTTATGGATATCAATTGCAATCGCCAAGTCAGCCTTGGTGGTCGGAGCGCTGTGCCTGTATGGCAATGCCGTAAGAGCCTCTTGTGAAATTAACGAGAGCGAGTGTGTGGGTGCGACCGCAACTGCTTGGCTCATCGCCTTCGTATGGAGTGCTCCAACCCTTGGATTCGTTCTCAAGCTTGTGGCTCAAATTCGTTCCCCTGGCAGAGGCAAAATTGTCGAATGATATGGCTTGAGCTGGACGAGGGCCAGGCGAATTGGCGCTATGTCGTTACCGAGCACAGGACCAACGGGTCAATTTTCTTCATTTTTTCAATAGCATATCTGAACTCAATGCCGCTCGCAGTGGCCCATTGCTCTGGACTTAGTCCCGGCTCCATTCTTACGCTTTCAATGATCGCGACGGTGCTGTCGTGCTTGAGCAGGTATGTTACTATCAAGTTGCCTGAGCCGATCTCGGAGGACATGGAGAGGCGATCCGGTCCGATAGCAGTTACCGCAACGTTTCGAAGAAGCGTCTTGTACTTTGTGCCATCAAAGGAAATGTAATTGCCATCGCGCACCGCTAAATAAGGACCTTCGCAGAAAGAGCCCAGGAAATGAAGCTCGCTGGCCACAAACTTATCTGCGATGGCGCTTTCATCTGCATTTGAACACGAAGCCACAAACCCCACCATAGCTAACATCAAGGCAATCGAATGCTGATGATGCCTTTGCAGCGGCCTAACTCGCAGCGTTCTTTCGGCAGTCTCGCTCATTAAATAACTCGTGCAAAACACAACGTCTTCTGAATAACTGAGAGCATACGACAGCTTGTTAATGACTTTGATCAATTTTAAGTAGTTTCGCGGATTTCCTTGCAATCGATCATCCTCCAGATTGCGCACGTCATGATGAGGGCTGATCGGTGTGCCTCTGTAGTCTGCAGGCCGTCCCTCCACAGCATCAGACATTTCCTAACGAGGGCCGCCCTCTCTCCAGCCTCATTCTGAGGTGCCCCGAAGGGGCCTCGAAGGACGAGGCTGGCCACGCACCGGTACACAAGCCGCGCGCGCCTACCGAACCGGCAGCTCGTAGCTCCGCTTCAGCGTTTCCATCGGCACATCGGTCTTGACGCTGAGCACGCTCGGAATGCGCGTCAGGTGGTCGGCCTGGAAACGCCAATAGCTGTGAAGATCGACGGTGACGATGCGCAGCACGGCGTCGCATTCCCCCGTCGTCAGGTAGCACTCCATCACCTCGGGAAACCGCCGGACGGCCTCGGCGAAACGCAGGGTGACCTCGGCATCCTGGGTCTTGAACCAGACCCGGGCAAAAACCGTCAGCCCCGCCCCGACCTTTGCCGGGTCCAGCACGGCAACATAGCGATCGATGATCCCGGCCTTTTCCAGGAGCCGCACGCGGCGCAGGCAGGGCGAAGGCGACAGCCCTACCTCTTTTGCCAGCTCGACATTCGAAATGCGGCCGTCGCGCTGAAGCACGCGCAGGATATGGCGATCGATCGCGTCGAGAACTACCGGCATTTTATAGCTCTATTCCATTCTGTAATGGCATAACATGCCAAACCTTCGCAATTTCGAGGACGCTTCGCAAGCTCATTGCGCGAGATATGACCTATCGATCCAAGCATCGACGTGGAGACGGTAGATGACAAGACAGATGGATAAAATCGTGCTCGCTTATTCCGGCGGCTTGGATACCTCGATCATTCTCAAATGGCTGCAGGAGACCTACGGATGCGAGGTCGTGACCTTCACCGCCGACCTCGGCCAGGCCGAGGAGCTGGAGCCGGCGCGGGCGAAGGCGGCAATGTTCGGGGTCAAGGACATCCGTATCGTCGATCTGCGGGAGGAATTCGTCTGCGACTTCGTCTTTCCGATGCTGCGCGCCAACACGCTTTATGAGGGGCAGTATCTGCTCGGCAGTTCCATCGCCCGGCCGCTGATCGCCAAGCATCTGGTCGCCATAGCCAGGCAGGTCGGCGCGGATGCCGTCGCCCATGGCTCCACAGGCAAAGGCAATGACCAGGTCCGCTTCGAGCTCGCCGTCAATGCCCTCGACCCGTCGATCAAGGTCATTGCTCCCTGGCGTCAATGGGACATCCGCTCCCGCATGCAGCTTCTGGACTATGCCGAGATGCATGAGATCCCGGTGCCGAAGGACAAGCGCGGCGAAGCGCCCTTCTCGATCGACGCCAACCTGCTGCACACCTCCACCGAAGGCAAGATCCTCGAAAATCCGGCCGAGGCCGCGCCCGAATACATCTATCAGCGCACGGTCAACCCTATCGATGCTCCCGATACGCCCGAGACCGTCACCATCGGCTTCGAAAGCGGCGACCCGGTGTCCCTGAACGGCGAAGCGATGACGCCGGCCACCTTGCTCACCGCGCTCAACAGCTTCGGCGGCCGGCACGGCATCGGGCGGCTCGATCTCGTCGAAAACCGCTTCATCGGTATGAAATCGCGAGGCATCTACGAGACGCCGGGAGGCACGATCCTGCTTGCGGCGCATCGCGGCATTGAATCGATCACGCTCGATCGTGCCGCCGCACACCTGAAGGATGAGATCATGCCCCGCTACGCCGAGCTGATCTACAATGGCTTCTGGTTCTCTCCCGAGCGGGACATGCTACAGGCTCTGATCGACCGGAGCCAGGACCTCGTTAGCGGCGAAGTGACGGTACGGCTCTACAAGGGTAGCGCTACGGTCATCTCCCGCACCTCGCCCTGCTCACTCTATTCCGCCGATCTCGTCACCTTCGAGGAAAGCGCCGTCGCCTATGACCATCACGACGCCGAAGGCTTCATCAAACTCAACGGATTGCGGCTCAGGAGCTGGGCAGCCCGCAACGGCAGATGAGCCCTGCCCTGCGTCGGCGCGTTGGCAGCCACGACCCGAAATCCGATTTCAAACGATCTTAAAAATACGCACGAAAAAGCTAATCGATTTTAATTTTATCATTAAAATTTTCTTGTTGCGGCGCAAAAGAATTTAGACATTAGCTATATCGGATGCTCACTGTGTTCGTTGGAAGGAACTCGCATGACTGTGACATTTCCGCTTACTGAGAAGCGCGATGCGGAGGCATTGCTGAAGCACTTGACGATGCACAAACTCAGTTTTCCGGGAAACTGCGTCGTGTCGCTCAAAACGCATATCGCGCAGGTATCATCCTCGCATACAACAGCACTCGGCACTGCCCGTACCGCCTGGTAGCGATTGAATATTCGGGCTTCTTGCCCGATCTCCGTGCCTTTCGCTCATGCTCAGGATCGAAGCAATCCGGCTGGACGAACCTATGTGGAGAGGATGGGCCGAGCGCGCCGACAACAGCCTATCTCGCTGCAGGCAATCCCATGCCGACGAGCTTCAGGATTTCCTCGACCTTCGCATCGGGATCGGTTCCGGCTTCGACCTGGCCGTCTATCATCAGCAAGGCAAGGCCATGCGTCAGCGACCAGAGGAAGAGCGCGGCGTTCGGCACGTCCCCGGGCGTCAGACGCTTTTCCAGGTCGTCCTTCATCTGCCGGTAGACCCGCATCCGCAGGGTGCGTATTTCCTCGTTGCCTTTGGAATAGGCTTGAAAACCCTCCCCGAACATCAGCCGGTAGAGACCGGGATTCGAACGGGCAAAGGCGACATAGGCGATGCCGCCGGCAAGCAGGTGGCGCCGGGAACCGGCCAAGGCGGCATCTATGCTTTCGCCGAGTTCGGCAAACCCTTGTTCGGCGAGCGCTGCCGCAATGGCATCCAGACTGTTGAAATAGTGATAGGCCGCCGGAGCCGAGACCCCGGCGCGGCGGCCGATCTCCCGCAGGCTCAGCGCAGCCGGGCCGCCCTCCTCCAGAAGCGCCCGCGCCACTAACAGCAGCGTCGGGCGCAGATTGCCGTGATGATAGCGGGGCGGTCCTTTGTCCGTGGTCATGTCTCGATCTAATCTTTACATCGTTAAAATCATGATCTACTTTACCCGCGCTGACAAGATCCGACGAAGAAGATCGCGATCAGGTGAGCATCCTCCCAAATCCAGGTCACAGTCCGGGTGCCGGCAACAAGGCCCAGGTTTACAGACAAAGAGGCTTTCATGCGAGCATCGGAACCAAGCCGTACCGCCATGGGCGCGGCCGCCTACAGAGCCGCACATCAGAACGTGGACGGCGGCACCATCTTCTGCGACCCTTACGCCCGCAGGATTCTCGGCGAGGAAGCGAGCGCCGAAGCCGATCTGAAGGCCGAGGTTCCCTCCACACGGTCCTTTCGCCTCTTCATGGCGGCCCGAAGCCGATATGCCGAAGATTGTCTTGCCCTGTCCGTCGCCAAGGGCGTGAGGCAGGCCGTCATCCTCGGCGCCGGGCTCGACACCTTCGCACTGCGCAATCCTCATGCCGGCCTGAAGGTCTTCGAAGTCGATCACCCTGCCACGCAGAGCTGGAAGCAGAGGCGGCTGAGCGAGATAGGGGTGACGCAAAATCTGCCGACATTCGTTCCCGTCGATTTCGAGCAGGAAGATCTCGGAACGCGCCTGGTCGATTGCGGTCTCGAACTCGAAACGCCCTCCTTCTTCATCTGGCTCGGCGTCGTGCCCTATCTCACGGAACCGTCGGTGTTTGCCCTGCTGCGCTTCGTCGCCGGCCTGCCGAGCTCGTCCATCGTCTTTGACTACAGCGAACCCTTGGAGAACTATCCGCCCGAACGCCGCGCCCGCGCCGCGGAAATGGGGTCGCGCACGGCCGCTGCCGGCGAGCCATGGCTGACGCACTTCGATCCCAAGCAGCTCGCGGACCGATTGCTGAGCCTGGGCTTCCGATCTCTACAGGATATCGGCCCGACCGAAATGGCCAAACGTTTCTTCGGCCTGCCCGCAGATGCGCCGGATCGCGGCGCCGGTCCCCATGTCGTATTCGCCGGGAAATAGGAACGGCCCCAAGGCCGTCGCTCGCTGCAGGCGGCCATTGCTCCGCTTGCAAAAATTCCTATTCTGGCCGCCGCTATCCCGGCCGCTGCGACAGGAAATTTGGATTATCTCATGATGACTTCGAGTCACCCCGACCTCAGCGACATCCACCATGGCGACTGGGTAGATCGCCGATTGCCGGCCGCATGGCGGCCATACACGCGGCTGGCGCGGCTCGATCGCCCGGTTGGAATATGGCTGACGCTTTTCCCATGCTGGGCCGCCCTCACCCAGGCATCGCACGGTCTGCCGGACCTCAGTGAGCTTGTGATCTTCTCTCTCGGCGCCCTGCTGATGAGAAGCGCCGGCTCCACGGTCAACGACATTGCCGATCGGAAGTTTGACGGCCATGTGGAGCGAACCCGCTTCCGGCCGCTTGCAAGCGGTGAACTTGGCACGCTGCAAGCCTTGGTCTTTCTGGCTGTGGAACTCTTGGCCGCGGCCGCGCTTCTGTTTTTCCTGACGCCTTACACGCGTCTGATCGCGATATCGGTTCTGCCGCTCGTCTTCCTCTATCCGCTCTGCAAGCGCTTCACCCATTGGCCCCAGGCGGTCCTGGGCGCGGCGTTCAATTGGGGGATGCTGATGGCATGGGCCGAGCTTGCAGGCCATATCCCGGCCGGCGCCGTTCTGATGTGGGCCGGGGCGATCGCCTGGCAGATCGGCTATGATACGGTCTATGCCTATGTCGATGTCAGGGATGACACCCGCCTCGGCCTGAAATCGACAGCAATCCTGTTCGGCCGGCGCGGCAAGTTGTGGATCGGCTTGTTCTATGCTCTGGCCGTTGCGGCGTGGTCGCTCGGGGGGTGGCTGCTGGAGATGTCGTCGCCTTATGCGATCGGAATGCTGGTGATCGCAGCCCACCTTGCGTGGCAGACCCGGCGGATCGACCTTGCCCGCCCGGACCTGAATTATCGCCTGTTCCTCGCCAATATCCTGACGGGCGTGCTGCTCGCCGGCACGGCTCTGTCAGGCACATGGTAGACAGCTCGAGGACGTGACGCCGATGACCTATTTCAAACAAGCCGCGTTCGCGGCCACCATGATGCTGGCAGCAACGATGACACCCCTGCATCAGGCCCATGCCGAGCAATGCGACCAGGAGACTTTCGAAGAGGCGAAATACGTCGTCTGCACGCTGCAAACGGGGAAAGCCGACCTGCGCCTGTTCTGGAAGGGCGCCGATGGCGAGCCGTACCGGACTTTTTCAAGCCTTGCCGAAGCCGTTCGCGCCGAGGGGAAGACGCTGGTGCTGGCCGTCAACGCCGGCATGTACCGGGCCGATTTTTCGCCGATGGGGCTGTATGTCGAAAACGCCAGGGAATTGAAACCCGCCAATACCGCAAAGGCCGAAAGCTCCGCCGGCCAGGTGCCGAATTTCTACAAGAAGCCGAACGGCGTGTTCTTTCTGGGTGAAGCAGGCGCCGGCATACTGCCGACCGATGAATTTCTGAAAAATGCGCCCAAGGTGCGGTTCGCCACGCAGTCCGGTCCGATGCTTGTCATCGCAGACAAGCTGAACCCGATCTTGATCCCCGGCTCGACGGATCGAACCCGCAGAAGCGGTATCGGCGTCTGCGCGGCCGGCACGGTCCGCTTGGCAATCAGCGAAGACGGAGTGAATTTCCACGATTTCGCACGGCTCTTCCGCGACAATCTGAAATGCCCGGACGCGTTGTTTCTCGACGGCGGAAACGGTGTCGGGCTTTACTACCCGGCCATGGGCCGCAACGACCGCTCCTGGCACGGCGGTTACGGCCCGATCCTCGGAGTGGTCGAGTAGCGGAGGGAAGCGGCCCTCATCGAGGCGGACCAAAAAACCTGGCCGTGGCCGTGATCAGCCGGTCCAGCATATCAACGTTCTTCCAAGTGTTGAAAATGTGATCCATGGGAGCCTCCCAAACTTGGTGTGCCCCCTTATGCGCCCGAGCGAACTTTGCCGCTGTTCCCACAGGAATGGCAGTATCCAGGCTGCCTTCAGCAAGGAAAACCGGTCCATCATACTTAGCAATCTCGTCCAGCGGATCCAGGCTTTCGACGTCGGCAAAGAAGTCATGGCCGAGAGTTAGGGACGAGCCCCACGGAAGTTTAACCTTGGTGGGCGATCGGTTTTCGAGCGCCCGTTCATACACATCACGCCCAATCAAGGCTGGAAAGGTTAGTTTCGGCTCGCCGACGGGAGCCCAGAGCGCGACCGCCGCTGGTCGATTTGTTCGGCCCGCCGCCGTAGCAGCAACCAGCCCGCCTTGGCTCCATCCCAGCAGAAAGATCGCATTCGGACCACCGGACGGCAGATCGCCGGCGAAATCCATTGCAGCGATGCAATCCTCGACCTGGCGATTATACGTCGTGTCCTGAAAGCGTCCGCCGCTTTCGCCGACGCCTCGAAAGTCAATCCTCAGGCTCGAGAAACCCAGAGACGCGAGCTTCTCGGCCGCATGCGTGAAGATACCGGTGCCGGTCTGAGAAATCATGAGTTCGTGCCGCGTTCCTCCGAACCCATGGAGAAGTACGACAATCGGTGCGTTTGCCGAGGTCGCCAGACACAATGTCCCGACAACACGATGCCCATCGACATCAAAGCTTACCGTTTTCTCTGCCGCCATCGCCTTCTGAACCTCTCCATCAAAGCCCCTTCCCCGCCCGCACCATTTCGGCGCGCATCCAGCTCGAGTCGCCCCAGGTGGAGAGCCAGATCATCAGGTCGGTCAGGGCGCCGATGACGGGCAGGAGCAAGGCGTGGCCGAGACCCCGTCTCTTCTGACTGTCCTCGGCCTTCCTGAGATGCGCAAGCTCCTGTTCCTGTATCGACGCGATCAGGGTATGAAGCTCGGGATCGCGTTTGGCGAGGAAAGCCAGTTGGTCTTGGAGGTGGCGATGGACCGTGCTTTCCACGGCCTCCGTGCAGATCCAGATCATGTTGCGCCCGCCAAGCGCCGTCAGCAAGCCGAGCACGAAACCGCCGAGGCTCCAGAAGGCCATGACACGGCAGGGCCTGGCGCTCCTTGCAGGCATTGCCCCGCGAAACAGCCGGCAGTGGTCGATCTCGTCCTCACGCATCTCTTCAAGCGCCGGAACGATGTCGGGAAACAGCCGACGGGCCATCAGGATCTGGGCGCCATAGATCCTGATAGCGCCGAACTCGCCCGCATGGTTGACCTTGAGAATGCGACGGATGGTGACATTGGCGTCGCGCATTCCCGAGTTGCTCGACGGATTGATCATGACCACCTGCCCCGGTTCCCCTGCAGGCAATAGGCAGGATTGCCGCCGTCATCGTCAAGGGGTGCCGGAACGCGGACGGGTCGCCAGTTCCTCGGTCAGGTCGCGGGTGAACTCGGCAAGGGCTCGTCGATCTCTTCGGGAATGAAGCCGCCGGTCTGGCGTTTCCACAGGCGGGCAAACAGGCCGTTACCTTCGACCAGCTCGTCCGGCCTGCCCTCCTCTACGATCCGCCCGCGATCGAGCACGACGATCCGGTCCATCCTGGCGATGGTCGACAGCCGGTGCGCGATGGCGATCACCGTCTTTCCCTCCATGACGAGGTTCAACCGCTCCTGGATGGCGGCTTCGGATTCGCTGTCGAGCGCGGACGTCGCTTCGTCGAGCACCAGGATCGGCGCGTCCTTCAGGAGAACGCGGGTGATCGCCACGCGTTGCCGCTGGCCGCCTGACAGTTTGATGCCGCGGTCGCCGACGAAAGCGTCGTAGCCCTTGCGGCCCTCGCTGTCAGTCAGATCGGCAATGAAGGCATCGGCGCTCGCCATCTTCGTCACCCGTTCGATCTCATCCCGCGTGGCCTCCGGCCGGCCGTAGCGGATATTATCGCCGACCGACCGGTGCAGCAGGGCGACATCCTGCGCGATGACCCCGATCGCGCGGCGAAGACTGGACTGGGTGACGGCACGGATATCCTGCCCGTCGATCACGATCGCGCCGCCCTTGATGTCGTAGAAGCGCAGAAGCAGGTTCGCGAGCGTCGTCTTTCCCGCCCCGGAAAGGCCGACCAGACCCACCTTCTCGCCGGGCCGGACCGTCAGCGACAGGTCGTCGATGACCGGCTTGCCCGACTTGTAGGCAAAGTGGAGGTTCTCGAAACGTATTTCGCCGCGCTGAACGCTGAGCTCGGTCGCATCCGGCCGGTCGGTGATCGTCGGAGGTGTGGTCATGACGGGCATGGCGTCCTTGATCGTGCCGATCGCCTGGAAGATCTGCTGGCCCATCTGGAGGAAGACGAAGATCTGCGACGACAGCCGGTTGAGGATGTAGACCGCGCCGACGAACTCGCCGACCGTGAGGAAGCCTTTGACAAGGCCGGAAAATCCGATCGACAGCATGGTCAGCCACAGCAGCGTGTTGAGAATGACGACAGTGACTTCCGACGAGCGATAGATACGCTGCTCGCTGTGCTGCGTCTGCACGGTCTTCTGGATGATGCGGCGGATGGCGCCGGCCTCGCTGTCTTCGGCCGCGAACTGCTTGATCATTTGCATGTTGGTATAAAGATCGGTGATAGCGCCGGCGACCAGGCTGCGCTGCTTAGCGGTGCGGCGCGAGCGCTCGACGAAAACAGGCACGATCCTGGCGGTGAATGCGATGTTGAGCGCGATCCAGACGACGACAGGCAGGGCAAGCTGCCAGGCGAGCGCGCTCAGCAGGATAACAGAGCCCACCAGCTGCATCAGAAAGCGCGGGATGGACTGGAAGCCGGCAAGGATCTGTTGCTGGACGGCGGAGGATACCTGCGAGAGGCGTGAGGCAACCTGGCCGGCATAGAGATCATGGAAGAAGGCAAGGTCTTGCCGCTCCACCGCCTTATGTCCCTGCCATTGAATGGCAGCCGGCATGCCGATGCCCAAAGTATGCGAGTTCAGCGTATTCAGCATGAACGACAGGATCGGCATCACAGGAAAGATCAGGAAGCCGAGAACGGTCAACAGCAGCCATTCATTGTGCAGGAAGGCGGCGGCGCCCTGTTGCGTCACGCCATCGACGATGACCGACAGCCCCCAGACGATCGTCAGGTTGATCAACTCGAACACCATGGAGCAAAGCGCAAGCGCGATCAGCACGCCGCGAAACATCGAGATGAAGTGCATGAGCACCGTCACCGGACCTTTGGAAGGCAGCGGCCGGTAGGGAATGTCGAGCGGCCGGATCAACGTTTCGAAGGGACGGTAGATCGCATCGGAAATCGACATGGGCCGCTCGGATCAAAATTGGGAGGAAGCGTGGACTCGGGGCTACGCCAGGTCGCATCGGACCATCTTTCTGCCGCCACCTCAACTAGAAATTTTACAAATTCAACAAACGGAACTGTCGTTCAAACTTGGCGAGCGGCAAAGCGAGGCGCTCGAAGCCCAATTGCGATCGCCGCGCGATTGGGGCAGGATGACCCCGGAAGAGACAGCAGGATTGAACGAACACTCATGCTGACGGGCTCATGTCATTGCGGCAAGACAAGCTGGACGCTCGAAGGCGATCCCGGCTCGATCACCGCCTGCAACTGCACCCTCTGCCGCCGCTACGGCACCCTCTGGGCCTATGATTACGAGGGAGAGCGTATCGCTCTCAGCGGGCAAACCGCCTCCTATACCCGCTCCGGCCGGGAGACCTCGTCCCTCGAAATCTTGTTCTGCCCATCCTGCGCCTGCGTCTTGAGCTGGCGCGGCCTGCGGCTTCAAAAGGATGGCCGCCGGCGCATGG
The DNA here is from genome assembly GCF_030053155.1 of Rhizobium sp. BT03. Lineage (NCBI taxonomy): Bacteria > Pseudomonadati > Pseudomonadota > Alphaproteobacteria > Hyphomicrobiales > Rhizobiaceae > Rhizobium > Rhizobium sp. BT03. The sequence continues at coordinate 4,448,257 of NZ_CP125640.1, read as the reverse complement.
CGGTCAACATGCGGCTTGCGCCGCCGGATCTCGTCGCCGATCTTCCCATCGATCACTTCGACGGCTTGGACACGTTCGAAGATCTTCCGTCCAAAGGGCGTTGCGTGCGCGACCTCTGGTTCTGAGAACCTGGCATCTCTTGGCTTCGGTCGGGCGCCTCAGCCGCGCCGGGCCGCCTCGATCGCTGCGACATCGATCTTCCTCATCGTCATCATCGCATCGAAAGCACGCTTTGCCTCACCACCGCCTGCCGACAGTGCTTCGGAGAGGACGCGCGGCGTGATTTGCCAGGACACACCCCATTTGTCCTTGCACCAGCCACACTCGCTTTCCTGGCCGCCATTGCCGACGATGGCGTTCCAGTAGCGGTCGGTTTCCGCCTGATCGTCGGTGGCGATCTGGAACGAGAAAGCCTCGCTGTGTTTGAATGCGGGACCGCCATTCAGGCCGATACAGGCAATACCCGCCACGGTGAATTCAACGACCAGCACGTCTCCCTGCTTGCCATCCGGATAATCTCCCGGTGCCCGAATGACCGCCCCCACGGCACTGTCGGGAAACGTCGCCGCATAAAAGCGGGCCGCCGCCTCGGCGTCTTTGTCGTACCATACGCAGATCGTGTTCTTTGCCATTGCACGGGTCCTTTCGCTCTTCGGTTCGGATTCCTCCGTGAAATAAGAGGCAAACTGGGTTTCTCCAGCCCACCCTAACAATTTCCCGGTGGCAATCGCCGCGCGTTGCCGAGTGACCAAAAGCGCCGTTAACGGAAGACCGGGCTCGCGTGGATCGCGCCAATTGCGGTCATCATTGATCTGTAGCATGACAAAGCTACTGCAACCGCTCTCCTCGGTTCAGGAGACCCCGCTCATTGTTGCATTGGCCGGCCAGGAGCAACGCTGATGATTTACCTGCTTCGCCACGGCGAGACCATGTGGAACAGCTTGGGCCGCTTCCAAGGCCAGAAAGATTCATCGCTGACGGAACGCGGTATCGACCAGGCCGACCAGGCTGCGAAGCTTCTGGAAAAGGAAGTTGCAGGTAGCGAGCAGTCATTCCAATTTCACGTCAGCCCGCTAGGCCGCACTCAGGAGACTGCGGCGCGCGTGAAGCGGATATTGCCACTGGTGGCCCATCTGGAACCACGGCTGATGGAGGTGACCATCGGCTGTTGGGATGGCATGACCAAGTTCGAGATCGACAACGAGTTTCCAGGAATGCTGGACGGATCCGACGCTTTTGATTGGTATTTCAAATCTCCCGACGGTGAAGGCTTCGATTCTGCCTGTGCCCGGGCGAAGGACTGGCTCGCAGGCTTACATGAACCGACAGTTGCGATTTCTCACGGACTGTTCGGCAGATTGGTTCGCGGTGTCTATTGCGGCCTTTCAAAGCGGGAAATGCTGGAACTGCCCGTTCCGCAAGACGGGTTCTATCGCCTTTGCGACGGCGAGTTCACTCTGGTAAGCGCTTCCGCCGATACGAAATCCGGTGTTGTCGCGTAACAAGAGTTTATGCCCGGACGCCGCGGTGCGGCCTCACCCGCGATGTCAACACAGATTCATAAAAACAAAGACCTGAAGCAATCGCATGAATCAAATTCTAAGCGGCACGCTTTTTGTGTCCTTGCCACAAAACTCGTGTCAGACTGCGCAAGCTGCGCATCGCCTGCGCGCCGATCGAAAGGGCCGAACCATGCATAAATTCACCGTTACCCTCACCCGGGAGATCGAGGCCGATACCGCCGAGGAAGCAGCGCTGCTTATGTATCAGGAACTATCAAAGGCACCGGTTCCCGACCGCTACGCGGTCACCGACGAGACAGGGATGACCACAGAGGTGAAACTGGATCGGGAAAAGGCGGATGAATTCGCCAGCATCGATCACACCGCCGACCCCGGCAACTGGTAACGTCAGGGCCGCTAAATTGGCCGACATAGACAGCAGCCCCTGAGAAAACCTGATGGAATACAATCCGCATTACCCGACAATCCTGCCGGAATTCTTTGCGCTTTCGTTTGCCTTTGTTTTGAACATCTTGATACCTGTCTCGGCGATCTTCATTGCTCGAATGCTGAAGCGACAAAGATGGCTGCCGCACGCATTGGCATTTCTATGGGTGTTTTTCTCACCAATCACGCTCGCCATATTGGCAACGCCCGCGATGGCACCAGGAGAAGAGCCCGGGCCTGGCGATGGGATAATTCTTCTTCCCGTCTTGGCGGAAATACCAGTCGTGTTTGTTGTTTACGCCCTCACCCTGATTTATCTGCGTCTAAGGCGACAAATTTCCTCCCCTTCGCACTCGCCCTCCTGAGCAAGGAAAGACTGTGACATCACCAATCAAAATAGCGGTCGCCGGCGCGAACGGCCGCATGGGTCGCGCCATTCTGCCGCTGCTGGCGGCCGATCCGGCTTTTGCGGTCGTCGGCGGCATCGGTCGTCCCGGCTCCATCGGTGAAGGGCTGATCGACCGTTCGGGCGCGATCGCAACCGCCGACGTGATCCTGGATTTCACCACGGGACATGCCGCCGCCGAACTTGCCGGCTTGTGCGCCTCGGCCGGCGGACCGGCCCTGGTGATCGGGGCGACGGGCTTCGAACCGGATGAAGTGGAACGGATAGCAGAGGCCGCCCGGACGATTCCGATCCTGCGCTCCGGCAATTTCTCCATCGGCCTCAACATGCTGCTCGGCCTGGTTACCCAGGCCGCCCGCGCCCTTCCCGCGCAGGGCTGGGATATCGAAATCCTCGAAGCCCACCATAACAGGAAGATCGACGCACCGTCCGGCACGGCACTGATGCTCGGTGAAGCCGCCGCCGAAGGCCGCGGCGTTTCCCTCGCCTCCGTCGAGAGGCGCGGGCGCGACGGCATCACAGGCGAACGGCCGCCCGGCGAAATCGGCTTCGCCGTCCTGCGCGCCGGCGGGCTCGTTGGAGAACACAGCGTCCTGTTTGCCGCTGCCGAGGAAGTGGTAACGCTTTCACATTCGGCTCTCGATCGCGGCATGTTTGCCCGCGGCGCCCTTGCCGCCGCCCGCTGGATCGCGGGACGCGCACCCGGCGAATACGGCATGCGAGATGTCCTGGATCTGGGGTGAACGGACAGTGTGAACAGAGGCTTGAGGCTCGTCCTTGAATCAAATTCTAAGCGCATCTCTGGTTGCGCACGACCTCCAAGAGAGCCTCATCCTGAGGTGACCCGCGAGGGCCTCGAAGGACGAGGCGGGTATCGGCGTCAGATGGACGCAAGGAGCAGCGTTGGAGCATGCCCTTAGAGGCTCCGCCCTATGGGCTACGCGCCTCAGGATGAGGGATTTTGGAGGATGCCGCACCCCAAATAACAGGCGTGGAATACCCTGGCTTTGCTCCACCTGCTGTTACGCCAACGCTCGTGCATCGCCCCAGAGAGCCTCATCCTGAGGTGCCCCGCAGGGGGCCTCGAAGGACGAGGCGGGTGCTCCGGCGGCGGATGGATGCAAGCAGCAGCGTTGCGGCGTGTCCTTCAAGGCTTCGCCCTATGGGCTACACGCCTCAGGATGAGGGATGTTGGCGGATGCCGCGCCCAATAACAGGCGGTGGAATACCGTGGTTTGCTCGCGCCTGCTGTTGCGCCACCGCTCGCGCAGCGCCCAAGAGAGCCTCATCCTGAGGTGCCCCGCAGGGCCTCGAAGGACGGGGCGGGTGCTCCGGCGGCTGATGGATCTCAACGATAACCCGCATCAAAACAAAAGCTTAAATCCCGTTCCTGAATCAAATCCTACGCCGACATCCCCACCCTATGGAGGATTGCCGAAGCGACGACCACCTCGGTTCCGGCGAGGCCGACCGAGCAAAACAGCGTCGTCTCCGCAGGTGATCCTCGCCCGACCGACTTCCCGGCAATGATGTCGGCAAGGTCGGCCATGCGATCGTCGTTGCCGGAGCCGGCGAGGAAAAAGGGCGACGCGTAGGCTCGGGTCTGCTCGGGAGAATCCGTCGCGATCACCGCCGCGGCATCGGCGACATCCAGGCCGAGTTCGTATCCCTCAAGCGTTTTCGGGCCGACGGTGTTGACGTGCACACCGGGCTTCAGATCGCCGGAATGAATGACGGGCGTTCGGCTCGTCGTCGCGCAGATGACGATGTCGGCGTCATCAACGGCTTCGCGGGCGCTGCCGACAGGCTCCACCGCCAGCCCCAGAGCATGCTGCATCTCGCTTGCGAAGGCGGCGCGATTTTTCTCGTCGCGACTGTAGACGCGGGCGCGATCCAGTTTTCGAACGGCCGCCGCCGCAGCAAGCTGGGTTCGCGCTTGCGCTCCGCTGCCGAGGATTCCGACGATCCTGGCACTGGGCGCGCTGAGGTGGCGGACGGCGAGACCTCCGATAGCGCCGGTCCTGAGGTTGCCGAGGCGCTCCCCGAGAATGATGCCCTTGAGCCTGGCGTCGTCGGCCGACCACACCGCGACGATCTGCGAATGCTCCACCCCGTCGAATGTTTCGTACACGCGAAAACCTGCGAGCGGTTTGTCGCCGAGGATACCGCCGACGGTGAAGACGAGATCGCCTCGACTGGGAAAGGATACATGATGCCTGGGCGGAGAGATCAGCCGATTGCCGGCTCTCGCGAGAAAAGCGGTCTCAAGCGCATCGATGGCAACACGCATCAATGCGCTGCCGACCAGATCCTCATCTCTCAGAATTTTCGTCACGGCAAACCTCCAGCCTCATGCCGGCATCCTGCGACCCCAACCGCGCTTGAGGTCAATAGAGGAGGTAAAGCGGTTGCGCTGAAATTCCGCGCGAGGCCTAATCGACCAAACGGCAGGCCATGATAACGTCGTCGATCTCCCTGCCCTCCTCCAGAACCCCGGCCGGAATCCTGCCGACCTCGGAGAAGCCCTGCCGCTGATAGAACCGGATCGCCGCCGGGTTCTCCGCGCTGACGAAGAGTTCCAGCTGCCGGATGCCGATATGGCGCGCATGATCGGCAACAACATCGAGCAGCCTCCCGGCAAGACCGGTGCCGCGCAGGCTCCTTCCGATGTAGACCATGATGATCGTCGCGCGATGGGCCATCTTGCTCGACCGCTGCCGCACCAGGCCCATTATGCCGACGGGCTCATTATCCTGAAACGCAATGAAAACCGGCTCGCTCAGGCGGCTGCGCCACTCCTCGAGGGAAAGAGCCGCCCAGTCTTCGTAGCGGCTGGCAAAGGAGGAAGGTTCGGTGCGAAGCGCTTCCAGACGGATGCGCCGGAAAGCCTCCACCTCGCCTGGCTGGATATGCCTGATCGTCACGCCGCTTGCATCCATTCGGAGACCTCCCGGGATATCTTGGCTATCGTCATTGCAGAGGGCTCGGGCCGATGCAAGCGGCGGTGACGACTTCGATTCCGGCTCCTGTTGCGCCACCCCTCACGGCAACGCCTACGAGAGCCTCATCGTGAGGCGCCTCGTAAAGAGCATCGAAGGACGAGGCGGGTGCGCGGCCAGCTGAAGAATGCAGGGGGTAGTGCTGAAGAGTGTCCTTCGACGCTCCGCCCTTTCGGGCGCCGCAACTCAGAATGAGGAGAAGTGCCACACCCAAAATAACGGGCGCCAGCGCCCACTACTGCGCGGGAGTTCCGACCCGGCCGCCTTTCCGGACGCCCGATTGATCGGACGGTCCGACCGTCGGTTGGTTCGTCGGCCGGAGATCCCATTGATCGCGTGGCCGGACGGCTGGTGGGTTGGTCGCCGGGTCAGGGGTCGACCCCACAACCAGGTCATCAGCTTGCTCGCTCGCCCCGGTCGCCGACCAGCCAGGTTGGTCGCTCCGCGTGCCCATCTTGAAGGGTGCAACCTGCTGGACAATGGCGAGAAGAACTATCCCTACCATCATGCACAACAGCGTATAGAGAACGAAATACTTCAGTGCATATCCCTCGCTCATTGGCAGAGCGTCCTTGGCAGTAGCGCGATTGATATTTCCACATCATTGAATGATACTTAGACAAAAGGCAATAGATTTTAAATACAACCAATAAAATTCAGAAATTAACAGCATGGAATTATGTATTTATTGGCGAGCTTCAGGAAACATCTCCCGCACTGCTCGATTTATCTTGGCCATCCCGGTAAAGGCGAGACGCACGTCAGCGACGGCGGTCGCACGCTTCGGACTGGAAAGCGTCAATGCGCCGCTGGAGCTCACGCAATTTACATCAATGCCGCCTTACCGGGGTCGCCTTGATGGATGCCTATGCGGCGCCGTCATGCTGCAAGGTTCCGCGGCGCCCAGGATCGATCTTAGTTTCGCTGCCAAGACAGCGTCGGCAATATCGGCTAGACTGCCTGCACCGACAGCTTTGCGTCGAGGGGCGTCCAGGGCGAACGGTCGGCGGCAGGGGGATCCGCATGTCGGCAATTGCATCTCTGTTTCAGGAAGCCGCCCGGCTGGCAGCGGGGTTTCGGCAAGCAGCCCCTTCCCGCCATATGCCCGCTCACGACTATGCAACCTCGCTTGCCTCCTTTGACGAGCCGCTGCCGGTGGCCGGCTCCGATATGCTTGACGTTATCAGCCAGTTGGCGAATGACGCCGAACCCGGGCTGCATGCAACCACCGGCCCACGCTTCTTCGGCTGGGTCATCGGCGGCTCCCATCCTGTCGGCGTCGCAGCCGATTTCCTCACCAGCGCCTGGGGCCAGAATGCCGGAAACCATACCGCCGCCCCGGCCGCAGCCGCCGTCGAAACCGTCGCCGCGAGATGGCTTCTCGATCTCCTGAAGCTGCCGGCAGAATGCTCGGTCGGCTTCGTCACGGGCGCGACGGTCGCGAACTTCACCTGCCTTGCCGCCGCGCGCGGCGAGGTGCTGCGCCAAGCCGGCTGGGATGCCGATGCCAACGGCCTGTTCGGCGCACCTGAGATCACCGTGCTGATCGGTGACGACGCTCACACGACGGTGTTCTCCGCGCTGCAATTCCTGGGCCTCGGCCATGATCGCGTGCTGCGCGTGCGCACCGATCAGGAGGGACGGATAGACCCGGCCACACTGGCGGGCGCGCTCGATACGATCTCTGGTCCCATCATCGCCATTCTCCAGGCGGGTCAGATCAATACCGGCGCATTCGACGATTTCGCCGCCATCATTCCGCTGTTGAAGGCGCGGCGCGCCTGGGTGCATATCGACGGCGCCTTCGGCCTCTGGGCGCAGGCGTCGGTGAAGACCAGTCATCTCAGCCGCGGCATCGAAGCCGCCGACAGCTGGGCGACCGACGGTCACAAATGGCTGCAGACGCCCTATGATTGCGGCTATGCGATCGTCCGCAACGAAATCGCCCATCGCCGCGCCATGACGATCGCCGCAAGCTATCTGCCCCTCGCCGGCGAAGGTGAACGCGATCCTTCCCATTACGTGCCCGAGCTATCCAGAAGGGCGCGCGGTTTTGCCACCTGGGCGATGCTGAAACATCTCGGCCGCGAAGGTGTGGCCGCCCTCATCGACCAGTGCTGCGCCTCGGCGCGGCTGGTGGCCGACCTGCTCGCCCGCGAACCCGGCATCGCCATTTTGAACGAGGTCACGCTGAACCAGCTCGTCATCCGCTTCGGGACCGGCCGCCCTGAAGAAGAAGGCGATGCCCTGACCCGAAAGACGATCGAAAAGATCCAGGCGGACGGCCTGATCTTCGCCGGCGGCGCCAAATGGCACGGCCGCGATGTGTTACGCCTCTCCGTCACCAATTTCCAGACGACATCGGATGAGGCAGAACTGGCGGTGGAGAGCATCATCGCGGCGTTCAGGAGCGTCAGCGGCAATTCCCGTCCGCGCTAACCCCGTTGCGTCCATTGCCGATCCACAGCCCTGCAAAGTCCGGCGCTGGCACGCCGCGGCACCATCCGGCGAGGCAAGCCGCCCTCCCTCCGCCCTCATCCTGAGGCGCCCCGCAGGAGCCTCGAAGGACGAGGCCGGCCGCGGAAGTGTCCTCTGCAATGGATGGGGCTGTAAATGCCGAGCCACCCGCCCTCGCCCTTCGAGGCTCCGGCCTTCGGCCTGCGCACCTCAGAGCCTGTGAATGTTTTGTGGCGGTGTCGATGGGATTGTGATTCTGTTGGGTGGTTGATTTGCTTGGGGGATGATGGTGAGCGACGAGCTGTTCGAAGGATTGCCGGTGCATGGATCGCAGCGCAGTGCTCAGGCGGGGCGCGGGGCGGCGCGCATGCGCGAGCCGGTGCGCGATCAGATCGAGTTGCGTGCCGTGGATATCGACAGCTTGATCGGCCAGGATCACGCGGTGCGCGTGATTTGGAGCTATGTCGAGGGACTGGATCTGAGCGCGCTTGAAGATCGGATCAAAGCGCGTGAGCAGCGGCCGGGCCATCCGCCGATTTCGCCACGGCTTTTGCTGGCGCTGTGGCTCTATGCCAGCAGCGATGGCGTCGGCAGTGCGCGGGCGCTGGAACGGCTGTGCGGGAGCCACGACGTCTATCGCTGGCTGTGCGGCGGCGTCTCGGTGAACTATCACACGCTGTCGGATTTTCGGGTTGGTTGCGCCGATCTGCTCGACCGGCTGCTGGCCGAGCATCTGGCGGCGCTTGCCGATGCCGGCCTCGTCGCTTTCGATAATTTGGCGCAGGATGGCGTGCGGGTCCGGGCGAGCGCGGGTGCCGCCTCGTTCGGCCGCAAGGCGACGCTTGATCGGCATCTTTCCATTGCCGAGGCGGTTGTGGATCAGCTCAAGCGCGAGGTCGATGCGCGTTCGGATGCCAGCACTCGGCGCATCGAGGCTGCCAGGCAACGAGCGGCGCGTGAGCGCGGCGAGCGGCTCAGAGCAGCCAAGGCCGCTCTTGACGAGATTCAGCGCCATCGCCAAGCGCGCGAAGAAAAGCGCGGCAATGGCAAAAAGCCGAAGGAGCCGCGCGCCTCCAGCACGGATGCGCAGGCGCGGGTGATGAAGATGGCCGACGGCGGCTTCCGTCCGGCTTATAATGTGCAGGTTGCGAGCACCGCCGGCGAGCAGTTCGTGGTCGGGCTCGAGGTGACCAATGCCGGCTCCGATCGCGGCCTCATGCGGCCGATGCTGGAGCGGTTGCGCGCGCTGAGCGGCCATCTGCCGCGCCGCTATCTCGCCGATGGCGGCTTTTGCAGCGCTGAAGATATCGAGTGGGCGCACGGCGAAGGGGTCGAGGTCTTTTGTCCGCCCACGCAGTCCAAACACGGAACCGATCCCTTCTTGCCGCGGCGCGGCGACGGTGCGGGTGTGTCAACCTGGCGGACCCGCATGGGAAGCGAGACGGGCAAGGCTCAGTACAAACCCCGCTCGATCTGCGAATGCATCCATGCCCGCTGGCGCAACTGGAATCTGCGACAATTGACGGTGCGCGGCATCGAAAAGGTCCAGGCCGTCGTGCTCTGCTACGCACTCACCAACAATATCCTGCAAGGCCATCGGCTTGCCAATGGCTAAACCAGGGCAATCACCCTGACGCCAACACGCGACCATCAAAACGCACCGCGTAATCGGCTAACGCTCGATGGCATCGGCCAGCCAAGACCAGCCAACACTGGCCTGAAACGCACAAGATTCAAAAGCTTCACAAGCTCTCAGGATGAGGGCTGATCGTAGTGCCGCGTTGCGGGAGGCTGAGCGGGGACCGTGCCGTGTAGTATCCGCTGCCGATGAGCCGTGATGTCTGCGGGCGAGGCAAGCCGCACCCTCTCTCCGCCCTCATCCTGAGGTGCCCCGGAGGGGCCTCGAAGGACGAGGCCGGCCACCGGCCACCGATGCTCACTCGGCCTGACAAGCCGGCATCATCGCCGCACCGCCACCACCGAGCTGGCGCGATACCTGGACAGTTGCACCCGGTTGGATTGATTGCCGCCGAACAGGTAGACGTACTGCCGGCGCTGGTCGATGTGATCGAAAAGGCTGACATGAAAGCGCCTGCCGGTGCGGATCACCACGACATCCCCTCGCCTGGCGGCGCGGAAGAACACCGGCTTGCCGAACTTCCTCCAGGACGCCGCCATGTTGGGGTTGGGCGGCGGTTGCCGCGAAGATCGCTTGGCGACAAAGGCCAGGAATGCCCCGCACCACGATACCTTCCGGGGATTGATGCTGAGGAAGGAGATGGAGCGTTCGTGCATGCTCTTATACTTGGATGCCGTGCCCAGCATGTCCGCCTCACAGGGCACGGCAAGCACCGTGAGGACGATGACGAGAATAACCTTCATAGTTACCCACCATTGTTTGTATAACGCTGAAATTCCGAAATGTGGCGAAGAATAAAACAGGCGCGGCAACGTAGATGCCAATTATGGCGTGATTTAGAAACAACTAATACTGGCATTTTGGCGGCGGCAATTTGTCGAAATCGAGGCGCAGACAGGCTGCAGGCGCGCCTCCCTTGCGGCCGGACACAGCCATCGCGAATCCTGCAAAACAGAGGTTTTACGAGCCGGAAAGGCTGAGGCTTCGCTATCCGAACCGGGTTCTCTCGGAGAAGATGAACCGCACCCGCAAGTGATTGAACAACAAGATCATTCGCCAAAGAGTTGACATCGGCGCGCGACGCTGGTCATCACCCATACGAGCTATACTTCATATGACTACAAATAATACTTAGACACGACAGGAAATACATCGATCCCGCCCCTATTCGCCGGCAAAAGCCGGTGACCCACCTCCTGCCGGTTGCGGATATGAACGCTCCGCGACAGCGGACGGGCCGATGCGGCGTATCAACCGTGTGGTTGTACCGGGTCGGGCTGGCCTGTGATCGGCGCAGGATCAGCGGCAAGCGCCCTGGTGAGCAGAAGTGCGGCGGCGAGAACAGGGAGGACTGCCCAATAGGAAAAGCGGATGCCGACGTGTTCGGCAACGAATCCGAGCAGCGGCGGCCCGGCAAAAAACACGAGAAACGTCGTCTGCCCGAGTGCTGCAACGCTGACCGCTGCGGGTCGATCCCTACGTCGGGCCGCTGCCGAGATGGCAAGCGGATAGACCGAGGAGCAGCCGATCCCCGTCAGGCCAAAGCCTGCGAGCGCGGCAAGAGGGTGCGTCGCCGTCGCAACCGTCACCACACCGATGGCCGCGATCCCAAGGAGAGTTATTGCCACCGGGCGCGGATTGAAGCGGTCGATGACGGGGTCCATGCCGAGACGCCCGATGGCGATCAGCAGGGAGAAGATGGTCACGCCAAGCCCGCCGACGAATGGTTCGACTGCAAAAACGTCCCGCATATAGATCGCCGACCAATCGACGCTTGCGCCTTCGGCAAGAAGCGGCGCTGCGCCGACGAGGCAAAGAGGCAGCAGCCCGATGGTGGGAAAGGCGATCAGCGGAGCATGTCCTGGATGAGCGTCACGCCGTTTGGGCGCATTCTCGATCCCGGAGAAAACGATCGACCCGGCAATCAAGACAATCACGAGAGTGATGACGCTATGCAGTTCGATGGAGACGGCAGCCTGCCGCATGCCGGCGGCAACAAGGGCGGTGAGGCAGAAGCCGAGGCTCCACATGCCGTGAGCCCGGCTCATGATGCGGTATCCGAGCAGCGCCTCATGACGATCGGTTTCGATATTGGCGTTGATCTCGAATGCCCCGGTGAAAATGCCGGCAATGAAGAACACCGGCACCGCCAGCGGAGCCGAGGGCATCCAGGGGATCAGCGCCAAAAACAGCGACGCGCCGAAGACGGTGACGAAGGCGGTTCTGCGCGCCCCGAGCCTCTCGATGAACTTCACCGAGAAGGTCAGGCCGCAGAGAACCCCTAAGGACAAGACAGCGAGCAAAAGGCCGAGCTCTCCTTCAGCAAGGCCGAACTTGCGCTGGAGGTCGGGCAGCCGCGAAAGAAACGCACCGACGGAAAGGGCCACGGCAAATTGAATGAAGAAAATGCGTTGATGCGGCTTCATCTCGGGGCTTGCTCCGATTGGGGCGGGATTGAAGCCCAGGCGTCCGGGGCGCATAGCCTGATATTCCGACGAAATGGCGACCGGCCCCAAAACCCGCGGGTCCCGGTTATCTCCCACCGTTGCTGACAGTTCCTGTCAGCATGCTGGTGCCGCCGGCCGGTTCGCGAGGGGTGGCGGCTCACCGGAAGCAGTCGCCGGCCCAACCGCTTATGACCTCACACGGGGATGCTGCCCTGCTTACCCGCGTCCCCTCACAAAAAATTCGCACCCGCATCAATTTACTTGCCGTTCTGCAATGCGGCATATGTTTGTGTTCAAGGCCAGGTGGCATGAGCGGGGAACCATGACGTCAATACATGCAGACAATAGGGGTGAAGGTGCCAGCCGAAAGGGCTTTGCCGGACTGGTCATCGGCGCGGTCGGCGTCGTCTATGGCGATATCGGCACCAGCCCGCTCTATGCCCTTCGTGAGGCGCTGAGGCCCTTTGCCGCCGATGGCGTGCACGAGGCCGAGGTCATCGGGCTCATTTCGCTGATGGTCTGGACGCTGACGATCATTGTGACCTTCAAATATGTGCTCTTCCTTCTCAGGGCGGACAATGACGGCGAAGGCGGCACGCTTTCGCTTCTCGCCCTCCTGATGAAAAAAATGGGGCGAAACGTACCCGTGCTCTTCTTCGCGGGGCTGATCGGGGCGGCTCTCTTCATCGGCGATGCGATGATCACGCCTGCTCTGTCTGTCATGTCGGCGCTCGAAGGCCTGAAGCTCGTCACGCCGGCCTTTGCCGATTATGTCCCGCTCGCATCGGCGGCGATCATGATCGTTCTCTTTGCCGTCCAGTCGAGGGGAACTGCTGCCGTCTCGATGTTTTTCGGGCCGATCACGGTGTTGTGGTTTCTGGCCATGGCGGCGGGCGGTCTGATCCATATCGGCGACGACTGGAGGATTCTGGAAGCGCTCAATCCGGTCAACGCATTCCTGTTCCTCACCCATGCCGGCACCGTCGGCCTCATCGTGCTCGGCGCCGTCTTCCTGACGGTTACGGGCTGCGAAGCGCTCTATGCCGATCTCGGGCATTTCGGACGCCGCCCGATTCAGACGGCATGGTTCGTGCTCGTCTTTCCGGCATTGCTGCTGAACTATCTCGGGCAAGGCGCGCTCGTTCTCGCCCATCCCGAGACGGCGACCAATCCGTTCTTTCTGATGTATCCCGATTGGGCCTTGCTGCCGGTGGTTCTGCTGGCGACGATGGCGACGATCATCGCCAGCCAGGCTGTCATAACAGGTGCGTTTTCGCTGGCCCGCTCGGCGGTTCACCTCGGTTTCCTGCCGCGGCTGCGGATCAAGTTCACGTCGGAGACCAACACCGGCCAGATCTACGTGCCGAGCGTCAATCTTCTCCTCCTGGTCGGCGTCTTGATGCTGATCTTTTCCTTCGGCGACTCCGAGTCGCTGGCGACGGCCTACGGCATCTCGGTGACCGGAACCATGGTCATCTCGACCATGCTGGTTTTCCAGTTCCTCCGGGCGGTCTGGGGCTACTCCCTCGCGATCGCCGCCGTCCTGCTGCTGCCGCTCTTCCTCATCGAGGTCCTGTTCCTGGCGGCCAACCTCCTGAAGATCCACGATGGCGGCTGGGTTCCGGTCGCCCTTGCGCTGGCGATCATGATCCTGATGTGGACTTGGACCCGCGGGCAGGCCTATCTGAAGCGACTGCGCGCCAACAACGAGATCCCGCTCGATTCCTTCATCCGGTCGATCGAGCGAAAGTCGGAGCATTCGCCGGTCACCGTTCCGGGCACGGCAGTCTTCCTGACCAGCGTCCCGGACCGGACGCCGAATGTTCTGCTCCATAATCTCAAGCACAACCACGTGCTCCACGAACAGAACGTCATCCTGACCGTCTGGACCGAAGACGAACCCTATGTCCCCGATAGCCGCCGCATCAAGATCAGCCAGCTCTCGCCGCGCTTCGTGCGCCTTGATCTCACCTTCGGCTTCATGGACGACCCCGATGTCACCAGGGCGCTGGCGCTCTGCCGGGAGGGAGGTTTCAAGTTCGAGATCATGAAGACCTCCTTCTATCTCGGCCGCCGGAACCTCGTGAGGACGCCGAACACCGGCCTGCCCGGCTGGCAGGAGCGCATATTCATGGCATTGGAAGGCTTGGCGATCGATCCCTCCGATTACTTCAACCTGCCGTCAAACCGCGTCGTCGAACTGGGCGAACAGATTGCCATTTAGACGATGATGCCGAAGACACCGGAGTTGCAGCGGCGTGAACGTCACGCCTTGGCCGAGATCGCGCTCAGTTCCTCGAGATCGAGATCCCGTTCCAGCTCGTCCAGCGTCTCGTCATCGATGTCGCCGGCGCGGTGGAGACGAATGAGTTCACGGCGCCCTGTCGCGACCGCTTCGAGAACCACGTCGAAATGAGCATGGAGCAGCGGCACGTAATGCTCGGTTCTCTCGGCATAGTCGACGATCGCTGTCGCCCTGCGCTGATAGCGCTCCAGCAATTGCGGGTGGATGAGCTTTCCCTCCGCGTCATAGGCCAGGTTCTGCACGATCCCGAGCTGTACCTGCGCCATGGCGGCTTCGGCCTGGCTCATTGTCAGGCGCGCTCTTTCCGTCTCCGGCGCCAGCCGCGCCCAGGCAATCACCCGCCCCAATGTCGTGCCCTGCACGAGCACGGTTCCGAGAATGACGGCGAAGGAGGTGGCGAGGATGAAGTCACGGCCCGGAAAACCCTCGGGCAGGCTGAGCGCCAAGGCGAGCGTGACCACGCCGCGCACGCCGGCCCAGCTCAGAACGGTCGCCCCGCCTGCTCCGAGCGGCCGGACATGCGTGAACCCGAGTGCCGCATATGACTTGATGACGAGATCTGAGGCAAAAACCCAGGCGAACCGCGCGGCCACGAGTGTTACGAGAACTGCCAGCATCGGCAGTCCCATTGTCGCGATCACGGTGGTAAAGCCGCCGCCGCGTTCGACGACATCCCGCAGCGACAGGCCGATCAATGTGAAGACCGCAGCTTCCATCAGGAAGATCATCACCGTCCAGAACGACGTGCCTCGCATGCGCGTCGCCGCTGAAAATACGGTGTGCTGGTGCCAGGAAGCGACCAGGCCCGTGGTCACGGTGGCGATGACGCCGGACACATGCAGCAATTCGCCGAACAGATAGGAGATCCAGCCGAGCAGCACGGTGGCCGCGATGATCAGATAGTCGTCGCCGAGATGCCGGATAAGCTTGACCCATGCGGCTGCGATCACGATGCCGACGATGGCGCCGCCGAGCGCCAGCACGAAGAAGTTGCCAACCGCCTCCCCCGCGCTGAAGGCTCCCGTTGCGGCGGCGGCAACGGCAAAACGGAAGAGAACCAGGCCGCTCGCATCGTTGAGCAGGCTCTCGCCTTCCAGCAGAATCTGAAGCCGCCGCGGCAGCCTGACGCGTTCCAGCACGGCGCGCGCCGAAACCGCGTCCGGCGGCGCAACGATCGCGCCCAGTGCCGCGCAGGCGGCCCAGGGCAGCGATGGAAAGATCAGATGGACCACGACGGCCACGACGGCGCAGGTGAAGAACACCGCGCCGACGGCAAGCGAGGCGATGCCGATCATATGGCGCCGCAGCCGCGACAGCGCAATCGACCAGGCGCCATCCATCAGCAGCGGCGGCAGGAAGATGACCAGCACCAGTTCGGGATCGACCGATATCGCCGGCAGCCCCGGCACAAACGCCAGCAAAGCGCCCCCGGTCAGCAGCGCGACGGACGGCGGCAGTCCGAGCCTGTGGGCGGCATAGTGCAGCGCGATGATCGCCAGAAACATCGCGATAACAAGCTCGAATAAGTGGGTTGGTTCCATGTGTCCGCCCTGGCTCAGCAACGAAGATCGAATGCCTGCCGCAAAGAGTTACAGCCACCTCGCGCATCTGAAAAGACGCGGCCGTGCTGTAAAGGCTGCGGAACCGGGCTCAGCCGTCTTGCATGGGCAAGCGGCCGAAGACAATTCTCGTTGGTGTCAAGATTGGAGATCTCGGCTCCGATGGCCTCAATCATTGCCTGGATTTAACTAGGATTTCCTGCGCATCCTCCTTACACGCTGCCTCTTCGGGAAAGGAAGACCTATGAAAAGGCGAACTCTGGTGTTTGGAGGTGCGGCCATTGCGGCTTCAACGGTGGCTGCGGCGGCGATCTGGCCACGGCGGCATATCACTGTTGCCGCCAGGACATTCGACTGGAAGGGGACGGATTTCCTGAGCGGCGGCACAAAGTCGGTCGCATTGGAAAAGCTGCCCGCGCCGATCTTCCGCAACCGTCCGAATTGCATTGTGACATCAGCCCAAACCCTTGGCCCCTGCCATGTCAACAATATTCCGGCGCGTCAGGACGTCTCGGAAGGAAAGGCCGGGCTGCCGTTGCGGCTGGCCGTCCGCATCGTCCATGCCGCCGATTGCCGGCCGGTCGAGAGCGCCGATATCGAAATCTGGCATACCGATCATCGTGGCATCTATTCCGGCCGCGAGGCGGCCGAGATGTGTACGCTCGGCGATGCCGAGGCAATCGGCGGACTCGCCTTTCGCGGGCGCCAGCTGACGGATGCCAAGGGGCAGGCAAGCTTCTTGACGGCCTATCCCGGATGGTACAAGGGCCGCACGCCACATGTTCACTGCCGCATCCTCGTCGACGGCAGGGAGCTTCTCGTCAGCCAGATCTATTTCGACGATACGCTGAGCGACATCATCTATGCCGAGCACCCGGACTACCTTGGTCGCCCTCCCCGTGATACCCGCAATGAAGCGGACGGCATCATCCCGGAGGATGCCGCCGTTCACATATTCGACTTCGAGAAGCTCGACAGCGGCGTGCTATCCGCCACCATCACGATCGGCCTCTCTTCCTGAGCGGATAACGTAGGAGAAAGCCGTCAATCACCAGCGGCTGGCCTTGCCTGATATCCTCCGTCATCGAGTTTTTAAACGGCGACTTTGCATCCTGCATGAAACCAGATGCAGCATTTCTGCGTACTAACTCTCGACAGCGAAATACAGGCAGCGAGGGTTGATGGCATGGTCAGAAAAGAAGGCGTGGCACACATCATCCGGCAAATCGCCGAACAGGGACTGGCCAGGCTGATGATGAGGCTGCCCGCGACGCGGGCAACGATCAGGGCCGCCGCGGCGAGCCAACCGCATCTTTACGAACTCTGCGGAGCCTATGGCGAGGCCTGCGCCGTTCTTGATCGCGTGCGCAAGGATATGTCGGCCGACCCGGCGATCGTTACCGAATACGAGATCATCTGCGCGGAAATCGAAATCGACGTCACCAGGATCCTGCTCGGCGGCCGATGAGTTTGCCGGCTATCCCTGTCAGGTCAGCACACCGTCCACATCGATGGAGATGCTCAGCGTATCCGTATCGTAATGATGCGCTGCCCCATCCGAAATCTTATAATAGAACGTCTCGCTCACATCTCCGGTAAGCCCGGCAAGCTTCGCCGCGTCGAGCGTGTAGCTGTAATCGCCATGATCGTCGACATGGATGCTGCCGTATTGGCCGGTCAGCGTCAGACCGTTCTTGCCGACGACTTCGCCGTCGAAGCGGCGAAGCAGCAGGATCCCATTGGCCGAACTGTCGTTTTCGAGGAGATTGCCATGATGGGCGACATCCGTGTCGGCTGAGATTTTCAAGCTGTCATGGGCCGCAACGATTATCGGGGCCGCGCCTACATGCGTTGTTTCGCCGGCAACGTGGCTATCAAGGCTCACAAACAGGGCGTCGGCCTCGTCGAGCGTCGTGTTGTTGCTGACCGGAAAAGTGTTCGCGGCGATGATGGCCGGCGATATGCTGTAGGGCGTGACATCGCTGGCGATGAGATTGTCGTGGAAAGCTCCGGATGCGGGCCTGTCGACCTTCAGCGCCGCCTGCGACAGGTCGTCGAAAACATTGTTGTGAATATCGATATCTTCGCGAACGTAACTGGTGGTACCGGCAGAGCTGACCACCACGCCCCATACGCCGTCATGAATGTAATTGCCTGAGATATCATAGTCTCTGGTATCGCCCTGGTCGCCGAGGCCGACGGCGTAGGACCAGCTGTAGCCGCCATACCCCGATATGTCGTTGTCGTGGATGGCGACATTCGTGCCCGCCTGGGCGGCCACCCCAAAGCCGCCGCCAACCAGCGTATTGTCCTCGATCACGGCATTCACAGGCCGGACGAGCGCCAGCACGCCCTTAGGGCTAACGGCGCCCGTCTGGTCGAGATAATTGCCGCTGATCAGGATGTTGCTGCTGTCGTTCATCTGCACCGCATCTGCCGTGGTGCCGTGGGCATTGGTGACGGTATTATTGAGAAAAGTGACGCCGTTGATCTTCTCGATCCAGACGCCGTCGCCGTTCACGTCGTTGATCGTGCTGTTTTCGATGGTGATGTTCGAGCCCGTCCGGAAGGTGACCGAACCGGACTTGCCTGCCAAGCCGGTGTGATCGACCTCGACGTTGCGCACCGTCCAGTTCGAGACATAGCCGCCATAAATCGCGGCACCGCCGGTATCCGAGATCTTGATGTTCTCGATGACGATGTTCGAGGCATAAAGGCTGTGAATGCCGTCGCCGGGACTATGGATGACCGGCGCATCGCCGATCCCGTAGCTGCCGATGGTGATCGGGGCGCTGACGGTGCCGGAATATTTCAGGTCGAGCTGGTCATTATATACGCTGCCTGCAGCGAGCAGCACGGTGTCGCCGGGCTGCAGCTTCAAATTTTCCACCGCCCAGAAGGATGCAAAAGGCGCATCCTCGCTCGTGCCAGCGTTGCTGTTGGCGCCTGTCGCCGAGTTCACATAATAGACTGTCATATCGCCTTGCTCTCGCATTGTCGCGCAGCCGTGTGGGGATCAGCTGCGATGAGTGGATCGGATGCGGTCGGGGCGAAAGGCCATAAGACAATCTTCTATTGTCGTTACGGCGGTAGGCAGGTTGTGACCTGCAATGCTCCCGAGAAGCCTGGCGGTGGCTGCATCCTCGATAATACAACTTAAGGGAAAATAGTCTATAAAATAGCGACCGAAAGGTGAATGAACAGTAACGAGCGCTTTGCGATTAACGTTAGTGCCCTCCTCGTCGTTGGAGGACTTGGCAGGCACCTGAGAATGCGGAAAGAGGGTGTGCCTTATTGATCGGTGCGCCAATCACGGCAAAGCGACCAGCCCTCATCCTGAGAGCTTGTGAAGCTTGGTTCGACGCCGCAATCTACGGCAGAAATATTGCGCACGCATCAACCAACCCTCCCTCACCTGTGCTTGTCACAGGAATCCAGCCACGGCGCGTCCGCGCCGTGAATGAAGCAATGCAGAAAATGGAAAAAGTCTTTCGCGCCCAAGGGCTTGGGCGCACTGGATTCCTGTGACGAGCACAGGAATGAGGGTGGAGAGGTGAGTGCCTTGAGGCGCGGCAATGCCATGGCGGGATGCCTGTGACATCTTCTGAGGTTCGTAGCCCACGGGCGAAGCCTCGAAGGACGAGGGCGGGTGGATGAACACCCATAGGCCGCCCTCGAGATCGTCCCCTATCCTCAGCTCAGCAAGCCATCCATGTGGATGAAGACGGTCAGCGTATCTGCGTCGCTGTGATGCGAGGTTCCATCGTCGATGCCGTACTTGAAAGACTCGCTCACATGCCCGCTATGGTCGTCGGGGAGCTTCGTTTCATCGAGCGTGTAGGCATAGTTGCCTTCGCGGTCCACGTGGATGGAGCCATAGTCGCCGGTGAGCGTCAGTCCGTGTTTGCCGACGGCTTCGTCGCCGAAGCGGCGAAGCATCAGCGTGTCGTTGTCGGAGCTGTCGTTTTCCAGAAGATTGCCGCGATGGGCTTCGCCCGTATCGGTGAAGATCTTCAGATTGTCGTGGACGGCGACGACCGCCGGGTCGACAGCCGCTTCCGTCGTCGCGGCAGTCTTGGTCTCGGTGCTTGCAAGCGCCGTCTCGACATTTGCGACCGTGTGGTTGTTACTGACGGAAAAGGTGTGCGCGTCGATGATGGCGGGCGATATGCTGGTGGCCTTGACGCCGGTCTCGATGGTGTTGTTGTAGAAGGAGCCGGATGCCGGCCTGTCGACCTTCAGCGCCGCCTGGGTGAGGTCGTCGAAGACATTGTCGTGGACCTTGATATTCGTGAGGCTATAGCTGGAGCCGGTGGGGCCGCTGACGGCCACGCCCCAGGCGCCGTCGTGAATATGATTGCCCGATATGTCGTAATCCCGCGCACTGCCCTGATCGCCGAGGCCGACGGCGAAGGACCAGCTGTAACCGTGATATCCCGATATGTCGTTGTCGCGGATGGCGACGTTCTTGCCTCCAGGCGCGCTGATCCCGAAGCCGCCGCCGGTCAGCACATTGTCCTCGACCACGGCATTGGTGGCCCGCACCAGCGCAATTACGCCCTTCGGGCTGCTGGCATCGGTCTGGTCGAGATGATTGCCCTTGATCAGAATACTGCTGCTGTCGTTGATCTGCACGGCATCGGCCGTCGAGCCACTGGCGCTGGTGACGGTATTGTTGAGAAGTTTGACGCCGCTGACCTTTTCGATCCAGAAGCCGTCGCCTTTGACATCGGAGATTTTGCTGTCTTCGACCGTGACGTTTTTGCTGCTCCTGAAGGTGACGGCGCCCGCGTTTTCCGACATTCCCGACTTGGCGATCTCGACATTGCGGACCGTCCAGTTGGTGACATCGCCGCCATAGATGGCCGCACCGCCGGTGTTCGATATTTTCAGGTTCTCGATGACGATGTTCGAGGCATAAAGACTGTGAATGCCGTCGCCGCCGCTGTGAATGACGGGTGCTGCCCCCGTCCCGTAACTGCCGATCTTGATCGGCGCGCTCTCCGTGCCGGAATATTTGATATCGAACTGCTCGTTGAAGACACTTCCCTTGGCGAGCAGCACGCTGTCGCCCGGTTTCAGCGTCAAGGATTCCACTTTGGACAAAGTCGCAAAAGCCGAGTTCTGGCCCGTTCCGCTGTTGCGGTCGGAGCCAGTCGCTGAGTTCACATAGTAGATTGTCATATCGCCAATGTTGCCCTGTTCGTCGGATCGCTACATCGCCACGCGAATCGACCGGGACCGGCCGTCCGAATGCGGCGGGGGCAACCCGCCACGGCAAGAAGGCGAGAAGATGTTGTCAATGCGGCAGCGGGCCGGTTTGCGGGCCTTACTCCACAGGCAATGGCGCGAAGTTCGCTAAGGTACTGAAAGCTTCAACTTATCCGAAAAAAATTCGGCGGGGTAATTGCATGAATCGGCGATGTGTAGGGATGGAGCAATAAAAGATATGCCGCGTAGCCCCCTCATCCGGCCCTTCGGGTACCGTCTCCCCGCTGGGGAGAAGAGGGAGCAAGCCGAAGGCTTCGTGTCTACACAGGATGCGTTCGAGAAGGGCGAAATGTTCCCACGATTCCGCTTCTCCCCAGCGGGGAGAAGATGCCGGCAGGCAGATGAGGGGGCCACACGGCACGGCCTCCTGTCTTCGAGGCACTACTTCACCCCCTCGCCCGCAACGCCGCCCTCAGCGGCAGCCTTGCCGCCGCCAGCGCCGGCAAGGCGCCGCCGATCACCCCGACCGCCAGCCCCAGCAGCCCGGCGGTCAAAATCACATCAGATGTCACGACCAACTCGAACGCCATCTTCGTATTGTTGGCGCCCATCGTGCTCGCTTGCCAGCCGTTAAAGGCAAGGCGGGAGGCGAGGATGCCGACACCGGCGCCGGCGACGGAGAGCAGCACCGCCTCGACCCAGGTGGCGGTGAAGGCCGGCAGGCGGGAAAAGCCGAGCAGGCGCAATGTGGAAATCTCGATCGCGCGGTCGGAGACCGAGCTCATCATCGTGTTCAGGGCGCCCGCCGTCGCGCCCACCGCCATCAGCAGCGCGATCGGCCAGCCGAACAGGCGGATCAGGCTCTTGGTGCGCTCGGCCTGCGCGGCATAGAGATCGGCCTCCGGGATGGCGGTGAGCGGCGTGCCGGATATATCGGACAGCCGCTGGCGCAGCGCCGCCAACGCACGCGCGGGATCACCCCCATCGAGCCGCACGCGCAGGCTCTGCACCTGCCCGTGGCGGCCGAAGGCCGATTGCACCGCGTCCAGATCCGCCCAGATCTCGGATTCGAAGGCGCTGCCGCCTGAAGTGAAATGGCCGGCGACGGTCCAATCGACCGCGCCGAACCGCACCCTCTGGCCGACGGCAAAGCCGGGGAAAGCGTCTGCGATGCGGGCGCCGACGACGATCTCACGCGCGCCCGGCGCAAACAGCCGCCCCTGCGAAAGCCGGGCGCGGCCGCGCAGATCGGGCCCGGTGGCATCCATGCCCCGCAGCGACAGCGTCTGCTCGGCACCGTCGCCCCCCTTTACGTCGATCGGCACGATGGTCTCGCGCGACAGCGCCAGCCCGCTGGCGCCGTCGCGCGCGATGCCGGTGTCGCCGCTGCTGGCGGTCAGGCTGCGGATCGCATCTGCCGGCACGTCCGAACCGGTTTCCTGATTGGTGCCGCCGCCGAGGATGACGGCGATATCGGGCGAGCCGGCGCCGGCAAGAGCGGCCTCGAAGCCGCGCGCCATCGCCAGAAAGCCTGCCAGCACCGCCACCACAAGGGCGACCGACAGCACCATCGACAGCGAAATCGCGAGCCGCCGCGGCAGGCTGCCGAGATTGACTCTGATCATGATAAAGGTCTGCTTGAGCGCTGATGACATTGGCTTAACTCGTTTTGAAGGCGTTGACGATCGGCAGACGCATGGCGTTCACGGCCGGCAGCAGCCCGGTCAGCAGGCCAAGCCCGGCAATGATCGCGGCAGCCTTCAGCAGCACCCCACCGCTGAAGACGAGGCCGAATTCCGGCCCGATCGAGAGTGTCGCGAGCTTGGCCAGAATGAGCCCGCCTGCGCCGCCGACGCCGAAGATGAACAGTGTCTCGCCGAGAATGAGCGCCACGATCCGCCCGCCGGAAAAACCGAGCACCTTCATCACGCCGATTTCGAAACGGCGCTCCCTGATGGCAAACAGCATGGTGTTGACCGAGATCATCAGGATGGTCACGAAGGCGGCGCCGACGACGAGGCTGACGATCAGCCCGACATCGGCGAACTGCCGGAGAAACGCTTCGAGGAACTGTTTTTCCGATTGTGTCCTGGTCTCAGCCGCCGAATTGGCAAAGAGCGCGTCGATGCGCGCCGCCAGCACGCCCGAGGCGACACCGTCGCGCGGGCGCACCACGAAGGCGTCGACCGTATCCCTGTCCCGCGCGCGGGCTGAATTGACCATGTCGTAGCGGGCGAGCATGAAATAGGTATCGGTGCTGGTATCGGCGCCCTCGAAGATGCCTGCGATGGTGAAGCTCCAGTTCCGGCTGCCATCGGCCTTCATGAGCTGGCTGGTGACGCCGATGCGCTGGCCGATCGACCAGCCCTGCGCCTCGGCCAATGCCCTGCCGACGAGCACCCGGTCGCGACCCACTTCCAGCGCCGCGATCAGCTCAGGCGTCAGCCCGAGTTCGGCGCCGTTGGCGGCGGCAATCGCCCGCGGATCGACCGCGCTGACGGCCACGACATTCTTCTCGACCTCGACGAAACCTCGCATGCGTGCGGTATAGGCGGCGGCCGCGACATCGCGCTGCGCCGCGATCCGGTTGAGATAAGCGATCGGCAGCGGCAGCCCCCGGCCGGATTTGTTGAACACGCCGAGCAGGTCGTCGCTGGCGCCGGCCGCCCCTTGGCTGCCGCTGACGAAACTCGCCGTCAGCCCGTAGATCAGGAAGGCGATGCCGACCGAAAACATCAGCAGAATCGCCCGCAGCCGTTTGCGCCAGGCATTGCGCCGCATCAGCTGGAAAAAACTCATCGGCCGTCCCCCTCGACGAATTCGCCCTTGTTGAGATGCAGCGTGCGTCGGGCAAAGGCGGCGGCCTCGGGATCATGCGTGACCATGATGATGGTCTTGCGAAGCTCGCGATTGAGCAAATCCAGCATCTCCAGGATATCATTGGCCGATTTCCGGTCGAGATCGCCGGTCGGTTCGTCGCAGAGAATGAGATCGGGATCGGCGACGATGGCACGGGCAATGCCGACGCGCTGCTGCTGCCCGCCCGACATGCTGGACGGAAACTGCCGCTGCCGCCCAGAAAGCCCGACGAGATCCATGACCGTATCGACACGCGCCCGCCGCTCCTTGCGCGTCAGCGGCTTCAAGAGCAGCGGCAGCTCGATATTCTCCGCCGCATTCAGCATCGGCAGCAGATTGTAGAATTGGAAGACGATGCCCATGCTGTGCGCCCGCCAGGCGGCCCTCGCCCCTTCGCCCATCTGCTCAAGGTGGCTGCGCCCGATCCGGATCTCGCCGGCGTCAGCGCTGTCGATGCCGCCCAGCATATTCAGCAGCGTCGATTTCCCCGAACCCGACGGCCCCATGACCGCCACGAAATCGCCGCGCGGAATGGAAAGGTCGAGCCCCGAGAAGATCGGTATCGTCTCCGCCCCGATCCGGAACGCCTTCCTGACGCCGGCAAGCGCGATATAGGGATCTTGAGTGTCGGTCATGTTCTGCTCCGTGGTGGTTGGTTGATCTGCGGCCGGGAACCGGTGGCCGCCCTCGTCCTTCGAGGCCCCTGTGGGGCACCTCAGGATGAGGTTGGAGAGAAGCTGCGGTACTACCCTTCTCCCCAGCGGGGAGAAGGTGGCCCGAAGGGTCGGATGAGGGGGCCACACGGCATGCCATTCATTGCACTTCGCTCACGCTCAGCGCACTCGCTCCTCCCGTCGCGCGCCCCCTCATCCGCCTGCCGGAAGAGACGGATGGCGCCGGTACACTTCCTTTTGCTCACGGCAACCCCGAACGAGGCTACGCAAGCGAGGCACACCTATCAGCCCTCATCCTTGCGCAGGCCGAAGGCCGGAGCCTCGAAGGACGAGGGCGGGTGATGGGCACCCACACCCGCCTCCTCCCCCACCACCAGCCGGATGCGCGCCGCCATGGCAGGCCGCATGCCGGCAGGCGGCGACATCAGCGACAGGCGCAGCGTCACCGTCCCCTTTTCCCGCGAAATGACCGGCGCGATCTTCGACACCTCGATCGCAAAGGGCTGGCCGGGAAAGCCGTCCAGCACCGCCTCGCCCGGCAGGCCCGGCCGCATCAGCGCGATATTGGCCTCGGCCACATCGGCATCGATGACCAGGCTCGCCGTATCGGTAATAGTGAGCAGGCTTTGATCCTCCCGAACGCTGTCCTGGCGCGACAGCATCGTGTCGCCGATATGCGCGTTGAGCCGCGTGACGATGCCGGAGATCGGCGCACGCACGGTCAGCGCCTCCACCTGCTCGCGCGCCTTGTCGATCTCGAGCTCCGCCTTTTCGACATCCTGGCGCGCCTGCAGGGCGGCATTCTCGGCCTTGTCGACAGCCGTTTTCGCCTCCTCCAGCGCCTGCGCCGACATGGCATCGCGCCCGGCCAGCCGCTCGGTGCGTGCCAACGACGAGCGCGCCTGCGCAAGGTCGATAGTCCTTCCAGCAAGCGCCAACACTGCCGCCTGTCGGGCAATCTCCGCGCCCCGAAGCGAAAAGCGTACGCCGGCATCATCGAGCCGCACCAGCACCTGCCCGGCGACGACGCTGTCGCCCGCCTCCACCTCGACCGCGACGATCCGGCCATCATATTTGGAAAAGACGGTGGTGACGTCGGGGGCAACGACATAGCCTGAGCCGGTGACCTCGCGGGGTGGCGCAGCGGTGCTCTTCGCTCGATCCTCGATCAGGGCCTGCACTCCCCCAACAGCGGGACCGCCGCCGCCCTCCATCCGATCGGCGGATATCGCAAGATCGCTGCCCAAAAAACCCGCAGGCGCGGTCTCGATGCGCTGCAGCGTCTCAGCTCCATTGAAGAGAACCGCAGCCAGCGATGCCGTCGCCGCAAGGACGAGCATTGCGCCAGGGATCGTGCGCCGCCGCGCATGAGGCTTCGGCGGCTCCGTCTTGAAGGCCGCTGGCTCGATCGAAAGCGATCTGAGCTTGGCGGCAAGGTCTCGGTCATGTTCTGATGTCGTGTTCATGCCGGCAAACATCGCCGATCCGGCAGAAATCGCGACCTCGAACACGATCCAGGCAGTCCTCGATCGCGATTGTGTACGTGGCGGTGGCCGCCCCCGTCCTTCGAGGCCCCTGCGGGGCGCCTCAAGATGAGGGCGGAGAGAGGGTGCGGCTTGCCTTATCACAGAGTGGAACGGCACGCCGGAGTCCCAGCCTGCAAAACACGGCCCGCCGATCAGCCCACCAGCCACACGGCACAACAACTAGCCCTCATGGTGAGGAGGCCCCCAGGGCCGTCTCGAACCACGAGGGCGGATGGCATGCCGATACATCTGAGCGCCGGTGGCCGCCCCCGTCCTTCGAGGCCCCTGCGGGGCACCTCAGGATGAGGGCGGAGAGAAGGCGCGGCTTGCCTCATCGGAAAGCGGAGCAGCACGCCAGAGCCCAGTCTGCAAACACGGCCCAACGATCAGCCCACCAGCCAACGCCACCACGATTAGCCGCCAAGGGCCGGAGCCTCGAACCACGAGAGCGGATGGCTGGCCCCTACAGCCCATCTGGAAGCACCGCCCTCACCCCTTCTTCTGCCGCCACGCAACCGGTGTCATATCCGTCACCCGGCGGAATTCGCGGTTAAAGTTGGACTTGGTCTGGAACCCCACCTCGAACATGACCTCGGTCACCGGCCTTTCGGTGCCGGAAAGCAGCCGGCAAGCTTCGCCGATCCTGTAATCATTGACATATTGCGAGACGTTCTTGTCCATCGCCCGGTTGATCGCCGCCGAGATCTGGCGGGCGGGGATGCCGGTCTTGCGGGCCAGCCGGTCGAGATTGAGATTGGCGTCGCGATAGAGCTTTTTTGCCTCCATCAGCGCATCGACCGTGGCGATCGTCTCCTTGTCCTCGCTCGTCTCCGGCCGCGGCGCCGCCTCCACCATTTCGGCCGGTGCCCGGCTTCGGCTGGCGGCGGCGGCCGCGATGCCGAGGATGACGAGAACGGCGAGATTGCCGATACTGATCAGCATCAGCGCACGCGCGCTGCGTGCCGAAGTGAGGTCGAGGAAGACGAAGGTATCGATTGCAGCCGAAAGACACAGGGCGCCGGCGGTAAAGATGATCGCCCGAAAGGCCGGCACCGCCCCTTCGAAGGGCGCCAGCCGCAGCGCGTCGGCGCCCGGGCGCATCAGAAGCAGGATGGCCAGGGCATAACCGACGAAAACAAGCACCAGCGTGATATCGATCGCATCCCGCCAGACGGCCATCAGCGCCAGGATAAGGGCGGCGGGAACGGTATGCAGGGCCATCCGCGCCGGCAGCGGCCGCCGGCTCGTCCTCACCAGCCGGGAAACCCCGGCATAGGCAAGCGGCGGCACCATGGCCGCGATCACCGGCGCGACCAGCCCGATGGCCTGTATTCCATATCCCCACCGCAGGCCGGAGAGCACGGATTGCAGCGCGGCGAGCAGGATAAGCGCCAGAAACGGCCGGTTCGGCGCCGCCTCCTCGTCGCGCCTGAGGACGGCGACGAAGAGGACGAGCAGCAGAAGGGCAACGGCGAAGGGAAGCGGAATGAACAGCATGGCCTGACAGGATCGTGGCGAATAGGCGGCCATCATTGCCGAGATCGTCACCCGGCGCGACCTCCATCATGTTTTAGGACGCGTTTTAGGTGGGGATTTTGTGGCGTCGGTGCCCGCCGGGGATCAGCGCCGATCCAGGAAGGCGAGCACTCGGCTGGTGAGCAGCGCGGCCGCATCCGCGTCATAGGACGGCAGCGAGCTGTCGGCGAAATAGTGCTGATCGCCGGGATAGAGGAAAAGCTCCGCGTCCTCGACCTTTTCCACGATCTCGCGGGCGGCGTCGATATCGCCCTCGCCTGTGAAAATCGGGTCGTTGTCCATGCCGTGAATCTGGACAGCGACGCCCTTCGGCCAAGGTCCGAAGGCCCACTCGCCGCTGATCGGCAGGCAGGAGTAGAAGAGCAACGCCCCGCGGGCTCCAGGCCGCGTCTGCGCCAGCTTCTGCGCCGGCAGCACGCCGAAGGAGAACCCGGCATAGACCAATTCGCGAGGCAGTTCGTCGGCGATCCGGACGCCGCGCTCCCTGACGGCGTCGAAGCCGATCTCGCCGATATGGGCAAGCCCCTCCTCGATGCTGTGGAATATGCGCCCGTCGAACAGATCAGGCGTGTGCACGATGTGGCCGGCTGCCCTGATCTCGTCGGCGAAGGCGCGCACTCCAGGGGTCAGCCCTTGTGCGTGATGGAACAGCAAAATCTCGGTCATCATTGCTCCGGTTGAGATAGTCGCACCTGATGACCGATATCTAAGGCGCCGCACCGAAGAAGGCCAGCCGGGTGAAGATCGTATAGTCCGCTTCCGATACCATCAGCGCGACGAAAACCAGCACCAGCAGCGGCGGCAGCAGAATGGCGTAGACCAGCGCCAGCCGTTCCCAGGCCATGTGCATGAAGACGGCGACGATCAGCCCGGCCTTCAGCATCATGAACAGAAGGATCAGCGTCCACCTCAGATAACCCTGGATGCCGAGATAATCGACCATATAGGAAAAGGCGCTGAGCACGAAGAGCAGGCCCCAGACGAAGAGGTAGAGCCGGATCGGGTGCTGCTGTCCCGGGGCTTGTGAATGCGGTGCTTGAGCATGCGCCGTTTGGGCTTGTGCATGCGCCGTTGTCTCGCTCATGACGACCTCACCATGGATAGAAGTCTACCAAAGATAAAAAAACGCGAAGATGAAGACCCAGACCAGGTCGACGAAGTGCCAGTAGAGGCCCATGATCTCGACGGCCTCGTAGCGCCCTCTCCGGCTGGTGAAGAAGCCGCGCCGTTCCACATCGAAATCGCCGCGCCAGACCTTGCGGGCGACGATGATGAGGAAGATGACGCCGATCGTCACGTGGGTGCCGTGAAAGCCGGTGATCATGAAGAAGGTCGAGCCGAACTGTGCGGCCCCCCATGGGTTCTCCCAGGGGCGCACGCCTTCGGTGATCAGCTTGGTCCATTCGAAGGCCTGCATGCCGACGAAGCAGGCTCCGAGAAGTGCCGTCAGCAGCATCAGCATCGCGGTCGCGCGGCGGTCGCGGCGGTAACCGAAATTGACCGCCATCGCCATGGTGCCGCTGCTCGAGATCAGCACGAAAGTCATGATCGCGATCAGGATCAGCGGAACATCCTGCCCGCCGATATGCAGCGCGAAAACCTCGCTCGGATTGGGCCATGGCACGGGCGTCGACATGCGGGCGGTCATGTAGGCGATCAGGAAACAGCCGAAGACGAAAGTGTCGCTCAAGAGAAAGATCCACATCATCGCCTTGCCCCAGGAGGCGGTCTTGAAGGCGCGCTGATCCGAGCTGAAATCGGCGGCGACACCACGCAGGCCGGCCGGCCTCAGACCTGGCTCGCCGTGCGTCTCGATAGTCTGTGCCATCTGCAACCTCCTCTTCAGCCCCTAGTTCAGCAACGTGCGGCAGAGATCGACGAAATCATTCGCCCAGCCGGCAAAAAGCGCGAAAAGCAGGAGCCAGACGGCGAGCATGAAATGCGAATAGATGGCGGAAAGATCGACGCTGAGGCACAGCTTGTCCGACGCGACCACGGTTGAGAACGCCTTGACCGTCGTGTGGGTAAGCACGGCAAGTCCGCCGAGAATATGCAATCCGTGCAGGCCGGTCAGCATGTAGAAGAAACTGTTGGCGGGATTGTCGGTGATCACATAGCCGGCCGCCGTCAGTTCCCGCCATGCCTGGATCTGTCCGCCGAGAAAGAAGACCGCAAGCGCAAGCCCTGTCATAAGCGCCGGCCGCAGGCCTTCCATGCGGCCATGCCGCACTTCTCGTTTGGCCCATTGCAGCGCGGCGCTGCTCAAGGCAAGTGCTGCGCTGTTCACCCAGAGCAGCCGCGGAACCGGCGTGGCCCACCAGTCCGCCGACGCCATGCGCATGAAGTAGGCGCTGACGGCAAGGCTGAAGAGCGCGCCGACGACGCCGAGAAACACGAAAAGGCCGATTTTCACCGCCGGCACCGGTGACCGGTCGGCGCCGTCATGAACCGGCAGCTGCATCGACCCGGTTTCCAGCCAGGGCTTCGATGTCAGCCGCTGCCCGGAAAGCCACCAGATGATGACGGCGGCGACTGCGGCAAGGAAGACCAGGGTGACGTTCATGCCGGAATCTCCCGGGTGACGCCGCCGTCTGCCGGCACATTCTGCGGGATGAAATCCTCTGCCGCCCCCGGCACACTGTAATCATAGGCCCAACGGTAGACCACAGGCAGATCCTTGCCCCAGTTGCCATGCGCAGGCGGCGTCTGCGGCGTCTGCCATTCGAGCGTCGTCGCCCGCCACGGATTGCCGCCTGCCTCCCTGCCCCGGAAAAGGCTCCAGACCAGATTGAACAGGAAGACCATCTGCCCGGCCCCGACGATCAGCGCCATCACCGTGATGAAGATATTCAGCGTATGGGCCGAAGGCGGAACGAAGGCCGTCTCGCCCATCTCGAAGTAGCGGCGCGGCACGCCGAGCAGGCCGAGATAATGCATCGGAAAGAAGATCGCATAGGTGCCGAGAAAGGTGATCCAGAAGTGGATATGGCCGAGCATGTCGTTCAGCATGCGCCCGGTGACCTTCGGATACCAGTGATAGATCGCCCCGAAGATCACGAGGATCGGCGCAACCCCCATGACCATGTGGAAATGCGCGACGACGAACATCGTATCCGACAGCGGCACGTCGACGACGACATTGCCGAGGAACAGGCCGGTCAGCCCGCCATTGACGAAGGTGACGATGAAGGCGAGCGCAAACAGCATCGGCAACGTCAGATGGATGTCGCCGCGCCAGAGTGTCAGCACCCAGTTGTAGACCTTGATCGCCGTCGGAATGGCGATGATCAGCGTCGTGGTGGCAAAGAAGAAGCCGAAAGACGGGTGCATGCCGCTGACATACATATGGTGCGCCCAGACGACGAAGCTCAAGCCGCCGATGATGACGATCGCCCAGACCATCATGCGGTAGCCGAAGATGTTCTTGCGCGCATGCGTGCTGATTAGATCCGAGACGATGCCGAAGGCCGGCAGCGCGACGATATAAACCTCGGGATGCCCGAAGAACCAGAACAGGTGCTGGAACAGGATCGGGCTGCCGCCGCCATGTTTCAGCTGCTCGCCCATTTCGACGATGGCGGGCATGAAGAAACTGGTGCCGAGCAGGCGGTCGAACATCATCATCACGCAGGCGACGAAGAGGGCCGGAAAGGCCAAGAGCGCCATCACGGTCGCGGTGAAGATGCCCCAGACGGTAAGCGGCATCCGCATCAGCGTCATCCCCCGCGCCCGCCCCTGCAGCACCGTCACCACATAGTTCAGGCCGCCCATGGTGAAGCCGATGATGAAGACGATCAGCGACGAAAGCATCAGCAGGATGCCCCAGTCCTTGCCGCCTGGGGTGCCGGAGAGAACCGATTGCGGTGGATAAAGCGTCCAGCCGGCCCCCGTCGGTCCGCCCGGGGCGAAAAAGCCGGCGGCGAGGATCAGCACCGCAAGCAGGTAGATCCAGTAGCTCAGCATGTTGGCGTAGGGAAATACCATGTCGCGGGCGCCGACCATCAGCGGGATGAGGTAATTGCCGAAGCCGCCGAGGAAGAGCGCGGTCAGCAGATAGATCACCATGATCATGCCGTGCATGGTGATGAACTGGTAATAGTGATCGGCATCGATGAAGGCGAAATAGCCCGGAAAGGCGAGCTGAATCCGCATCAGCCAGGAAAGCACCAGCGCCACCAGGCCGATCGCGATCGCCGTCACCGAATATTGCACGGCAATGATCTTGGCGTCCTGGCTGAACACATATTTCGTCCACCAGCTGTGCGGATGATAAAGCTCGACATCCTCGACTTCGGCGGAGGGGATGTTGCCGGATGGAATCTCGACCATGATCTCTCTTCCCTTTCCCCGATGCGGCCTCCGGCCGTCTTCCCTCGGTTCCCTGAACCGGCCTGCGACCGCTTCGCTGCGTCAGTTTGCCGGCGGCAGCTCTCCCGATGACGCCGTCAGCTGGGTGAATGTCTGCTGCTGCCCGAGCCAGGTCTGGTAGTCCGCGTCGTTATCGACGACGACGGTGCCGCGCATTTGCGGATGGCCGACGCCGCAGAGTTCGGCGCACAGGATCTCGAAGGTCCCTGTCCGCGTCGGCGTGAACCAGAAATAGGTGATCATGCCGGGGATCATGTCCATCTTGGCGCGGAATTCCGGCACGTAGAAATCGTGGAGCACATCGACGGAGCGCAGCAATATATGCACCGGCTTGCCCACCGGCAGATGCAGCTCGCCACCCTCGATGATGACGTCGTCAAGGCCGCTTGCGTCGTTCTTGTCGAGGCCGAGCGGGTTCTCGGGGCTGACGTCGCGCGTCTCGGCACGGCCGAGCTTTCCGTCGGCGCCCGGCAGGCGGAAGCTCCACAGCCACTGCTGGCTGACGACCTCGACCGATGCGGCATCGGCAGGGACCGTGATGAACTGGTTCCACACGATCAGGCCGGGCGCCAGCATCGCCGCAACGCCGAGCGCCGTTCCCCCTCCGAGCAGCAATTCCAGCCGGCGGTTTTCGGGCTCGTAATGCGCCCGGTTTCCGGGTCTGTGCCGGAAGCGGTAGACGCAGTAAGCCATGAACGAAACGACCGCCACGAAGACGATGCCGGTGATCCAGAAGGTGATGACGAGGGTAGTGTCGATATAGGTCCAGTTGGACGCGATCGGCGTCCACCACCAAGGGCTCAGCACATGGAACAGCACGGAGCCGACGACAATCAGGACGAGGATCAGCACGACAGCCATTTCCGCTCCTCCTCGAGCAGGTTGACCCGTGAAACCGCATTCCGCAAAAAGTCCGTGTTTATTATCGCACAGATAGAAAATATCGGCAATTACGGCGATTTAGGCATGCGCCGCCGGCCGCGACCCCGTCATTCGGAGTATTGCCATTACTGGGAATATCCGCCACTGCGAATACTGCCCGTCACTGCGAATATTGCCAGTCATTGGGAATATTGTTTGAGATAGGCGATGAGATCGGTGATCTCCTTATCGTCCTTCACGCCGACGAAGGCCATCTTCGTGCCCTTCACCTTCGCTTTCGGATTATGGAGATAGTCGCGCAGCACCGTCTCGTCCCAGACGAGACCGCCTTCGCCGGCCGCCTTCATTCCGGCCGAATAGGCGAAATCGGGATGCGTTCCGGCTTTTCTGCCGAACAGCTTGTTCAGCGACGGACCGACCTTATTGGTATCGGACTCGACGACATGACAGGTCGCGCATTTCTTGAAAACGGTGGCGCCAGCCGTCGCGTCGCCCTCCTGCGCACCGGCGTTCGTGGGGAAAAGGGCAGTCACAACTGCAGCAATCAGCAGAACGACACGATAATCCATGGCAAACCTCATCCTCCTCAAGGTCGCCAGCCACTCACACCGTCCACTATCTCTCGCGTGTGGGTGGTGGTTGTTGTGGCCCAAAGCTTAGTCCTTCGCGGATGCAAGTCAATCGCTTCCACGGTTGGGCTCAACTGAACGCATTTGATATCGGGCGGACCCGACGCGGATAGCGCCACTACACGCCGGTCGAAAGCGCCTCCTTAACCGCCAACTCCGCCATGGCAAGTGCAGCCTCGCGGGTCCTGGCGGCGGCGATGAAACGGCCGTTGTGGCAGAAGCTTGCGCCCTCTATGCCGCAAACTGTCTCCAGCTCTCCATTGGCAAGACCGGCCCAGGCTGCCGGCAGATCGGCCCTGAGCTCGAAGCCTTCCTCGGCGCGGCGGATGCCGGTCACGCACCAATCCTTTTCGCGCGGGTGGACGACGAACAGCAGGTGATCGGCGCCCGCCTTGACGATGGCGGGACGGAAGGGCATTCCCCGCGGCAACTCCAGAACACGCCCCTGCCCCGCAGCCTCGATTGCCCGGTGCACCATCGCCTCGGCCCGCAATTTTGCGACACTCTGGGCGATCCTCGCCTCGACGAAACTGCGGGCAACGGCAAGTGCTGCGTGGAAGGCGCGATCGTCGGCCCCGGGTTCCGTTTCGTCGAAAACCGGTTTCAGGGTCTCCAGCAGCACCGGCAGCGTCAAGCCCGCCAACGGCCCGGAGGGGCTGAGCGTGCCGTTGTCGGTCAGATCGATCGGCAGCACGAAGCCGGCATCGAAAGAGCCATGCACAGCCTCGACATGGATTTCAGGAAGGCCGGAGGCCGCGAGATAATCGCGGCCGTAATGCTTCCAGATCAAGCCGAACGAGCTGTAGGGCTGGCCATCGTCGCGCATCGGCGCGCCGCGCTGGTGGTGATCGAATATGCCGCGAGCAGGGTCATAGGCGCCGCCGACATCGTAGATGATCCGGTCTTGGCCCGGCGTGATCCATTCAGGCGCCCGGCTGCGGACGATGCGCGCCTGCGGGAAAAGCCGGGTCAGGATAACGCTCGACAGCAATTCGTCGGCATGGAAGCCACCGGAATGGGTGACGAGGAAGTCGGGGATCATGGGAGTTATGCGCCTTGTCGTTCGCGGAGGGTCCGCCTGGGTCAGCACCAGATAGCCGTTGGCAGATATGACGACAAGCCTCCATGGGACGAGGCTCTTGGACTTTGGCGTATTGGCAACGGCAGGGATGGGCGGCACTGGAATAGCAGCAAACCCTCGGCGCCAGGGCGCGGCACCCCCCAACGTCCCTCATCCTGAGGCGCGTAGCCCGCAGGGCGAAACCTCGAAGGACACGCTGCGGCGCTCCTCCTTGCACCGGCGCACCCGCCTCACCCTTCGAGGCCCCTTCGGGGCGCCTCAGGATGAGGCTCTCTTGGGCCTTCGAGGCTTCAGCGACGCCTTTGCTTGGGTCTCGTACTCGCGCAGGTCGTCCGGAACTGCGCAGCCTAAGGCAGCGCCGGTCCCGGCTGTCTTGCAACGAGCGCACGGCCGGCCGCCGCGCCGGCGTGAAGGCAGACCAGGCCGATCGCGGCCAGAGAATTGATCAACAGGACATTCGCCACGACCGACGCCGAAAATGCGCCCTCGCCTGACGGGAGAACCGCCGTTGCTGCAAAGATCACGCCTTCATAGGCAACGAAGCCGGCCAGGAAGGCGCCGGCCGCGGTGACGGTCAGGCCGGCCGCGAGGCGAAGCACGCCGAGCGCTGCCGCCAGGGAGGAGAATGCGGCAATACCGATCGCCAGACCCCAGGCATAGCTGTCCCAAGTCTGGGGATAGCCGAGCACGAGATATCCGACCATCTGGTTGGCGAGCCAGGCCAGCAGAACCGCCGTCACCGCCATCTGCCGGGGAAGAATGACCGCCGATACCGCCGCCAAGGCCACGAAGGGCGTGACGCAGGCAAAAATCAGGCTGAGAGCGACGCTCGCGCCTGAAATGATGGCGACCCAGGCGACGGCGAAGCCGGGGACGACGGGGCGCAGGGGAAACTGATTTCGTTCGAGCATCTCGAAACTCCGTTCGACCGGGCGCAAGCGCCCTCGGAAATCATACGCCAGCCCGGGAAAAAGGCCAGTCAGGCCACATCTCCGTGTTGAGATCGAACGTCCCGGCCGTTCCTCAATCCAGGACGTATTGGATATGATGCCGTCCATGCACGGCCGATTTCTGGACATGGGCGCGAACGCCGAAAACCCGGCCGATCATATCCTCCGTCAGCACATCCTCCGGCGCGCCCGAGGCGACGACCTCGCCCTTCTGAAGCACCGCCAGGCTGTCGCAGAACATTGCCGCCAGGTTAAGGTCGTGCAGCGCCACGATGCAGGTGATGCCGAGCTTGGAGATCAGCCGGAGGATGTCGAGCTGGTGCTGGATATCGAGATGATTGGTCGGCTCGTCGAGCAGCAGCTCACCCGGCGCCTGCGCCAGCGAGCGCGCAATATGGACACGCTGGCGCTCACCGCCCGACAGCGTCTGCCAGAGCTGGCCCGCCCGCTCCCCCATGGCGACCCGCAACAAGGCCTCGTCGACCGCGGCATCGTCCTCAGCGCCCCAGGGCGAGAGCAGCCCGCGATGGGGCGTGCGGCCGAGCCGCACCACGTCGCGCACCGTCAGCTGCGTCTCGGTCGTCGACTGCTGCTCGACGAAGGCGATGCGCCGCGCAAGGGCTGCGCGCGACAGCGAAGCGATATCGTCTTCGCCCAGCCGGATGACACCGCTGCGGACCTTGCGCAGCCGGCAGATCAGCCTGAGCAGGCTCGATTTGCCGGAGCCGTTCGGCCCGAGCAGGCCGAGCACCTTGCCCTTTTCGACCGTCAGGCTGACGCCGTTGACGATGACCGTGTCGCCGGCGGCAAAACTCACCGCGTCGATGGAAATGCTCATGCGCTCCTCCGCACACGATAAAGGATGACCGCGAAGGCCGGCGCGCCGAAGAGCGCGGTGACGACGCCGATCGGCAGCACCTGCTGCGGGATGATGATGCGCGAGACGATATCGGCGCCGACCATGTAGATCGCGCCGCCGAGCGCCGTTGCCGGCAGCAGCCGCCGATGCCCCGGCCCGACGAGGAAGCGGGCGGCATGCGGGATGACGAGACCGACGAAGCCGATCGAACCCACCATGCTGACGACGCTCGCCGTCATCGCCGCCGTCAGGGCAAAGAGCAGGATCTGGACGCGGCGGACAGCAATGCCCAGCGAGGCGGCCGCATCCGTGCCGAAGGCGAAGGCGTCGAGCGCCCGGACATGGGCCATGCAGACGAGGAAACCGGCAAGCGCGATCGGCACCGAGAGATAGACATCCGGCCAGCGCACGCCGCTGAGCGAACCCAGCAGCCAGAACAGCACGCCCCGCGCCTGCTCGGCATTGGCCGAGGTCGTGACGATATAGGAGGTGAGCGCATTGAAGAGCTGCGAACCGGCCACGCCGCAGAGAATGATGCGCTCGCCCGTTCCGCCCGCCCCCGTGGCGAGGAAGCCGACCAGCAGGAAAGCGACGACCGCGCCGAGAAAGGCACCGCCCGAAAGCCCGAGAACGCCATAGCCGAAGCCGAGGATCATCACCGAGACCGCCCCGGTCGAAGCCCCGGCCGAAATGCCGAGCACATAGGGTTCGGCCAGCGGATTGCGCAGCAGCGCCTGCAGGATGGCGCCGGAAAGCGACAGCGAGGCGCCGGCGCTCGCCGCGACCAGCGCCCGGCTGAGGCGATAATCCCAGACGATGCCCTGATGGATGCGGCTGAGCTCGAAATCCGTGCCGAACAGCCGGTTCGACACCGCCTCCGCCGTGGTCGCCAGCGGAATGGCGATCTCACCGATCGAAACGGCAAGGCTGATCATCAGCCCGAGAAGAAGGAAGGCGGCAATGGTGAGCGCGGCAAGCGCCCACCATCCCGGCTCTCTGGCCGATGCTGCCGTCACTGGGTCAGGCCGAAGGACTTGATGCCCTTCGCCAGCGTCTCGATGCCGTCGATGGTGCGGATCGTCGGGTTCATCGATTGCGCGTCCATCATCACGAAACGCCCGTTCTTCACCGCGTCCAGCTCCTTGGTGACGGGATCCTTCCTAAGGAAATCGATCTTCACCTCGGGATCGTCGGCGGCGTAGCGGCGCCGGTCCATGGTGGCGAGAACGATGACGGCGGGGTTCGCCTCGGAAATGGTTTCCCAGCCGACCAGCGGCCATTCCTCCTCGGTGGTAACGACATTCCTGGCGCCGATCGCCTTCAGGATATAAGCCGGCGCGCCGTTCTTGCCGGCAATGAAGGCGTCGCCATTGACCTCCTTGCTGGAGAACCAGAAGACGACGGGCAGGTTCTTGCCCGCTGCGCCCGATATCGAAGCCACCGCATCGGCCTCGCGCTTCTTCAATTCAGCGATCAGCGTATCGCCGCGCTCCTTCACGTCGAAAATTTCAGAGAGTTCGGCGATTTCACGATAGATCAGCTCCATCGTGAACAGCTCCTTGCGCACGCCGTCGCCGCCATCGGTATTGACCTTGGCGAAACAATCGGCCGGCGAAAGATAGGTGTTGATGCCGAGATCCTCGAACTGCTCCCGCTTGCCGACGGAGCCCTGCGCGCCGACATGCCATTCGAACTCGGCCGCCACAAGGTCGGGCTCTTGCCCGACGACGGATTCGAAGCTCGGATCGTTGTCGGCGAGACGCTTTATCTTGCTGTTGGCCTCGGCATATTGCGGCAGCACGGGACCCACCCAAACGGCCGTGCCTGTGATTTTGTCGGCAACGCCGAGCGAGAAGAGAATTTCGGTCATGCCCTGGCCGATCGAAACGATCTTCGACGGCGCCTTCTGGAACGTCACCTGCTCACGGCAATTGGTGATGGTCAAAGGATATTGGGTGGCGGCAAGGCTCGGTGCCGCAAAGCCGATCAGCCCGAAGGCACATGTCATGGTGGCGAAAATCTGGCGCATGAAAAACCTCGATTGAAGGGAAAAAGCACGGTTATGCCGCACAGGCGGCCGAGGGCACGCTGAGACGTGCGCTAACCGCAGGAGGCCCAATCGAGACGGATGCATGCCGGAATTCGGCGAAGGTTCAGAAAGTCAATCATGTCTGTTCCTTGTCCGGGCATCCCCGCCCGGTTGATTGGATCGTGATTGACGGCAGGTCTCCTGGCTTGCGGATATCCGTCGTCTCATCCGCCTTCCCGCGCTATATCGCAGTGGCGAGGCCATAAGCCCTTCAGAGATGGCCGGTCGCTGGCCACAGCTGAGATGATCGACAATCCGCTTACAGTTGCGGGGGCAGCCACGGTCTCGGTCCCTACTGGGTCGTCCTCACCGTGTTCCCTATTAATCCCCTTGGAGTCATCTTCAGGGAACCATCGCCCTCAGTTACGTCGCCGGCCCGGGCGACGTCAACAACTATTGCGGAGGATTAGGTTTGGGTGGGCGAAAAATGGAGACGGATCGTCGGAGCGCTGTTGGCCGGTATAATGCCGGCATCCTTCATCCCCTCAGGATGAGGCTCTCTTAAGCGTCGGCGCAGCATCCTCCCATTCCCGCTGTCGTAGGCGCGGCATCCGCCAACCTCCCTCATGCTGAGGTGCGCAGCCCGAGAGGGCGAAGCCTCGAAGCACGCCGCAACGGTGCTCCTTGCTAAAAACGCATCCTGCTCTGCGAATGGAGCACCCGCCTCGTCTTTCGAGGCTTCAGCCTTCGGCTTCCGCACCTCAAGATGAGGCTCTTTTGAGCGTCGACAGAAGATCCTCCCGTTCCCGCTGTCGTGGGTGCGGCACCCTCCGACCTCCCTCATGCTGAGGTGCGCAGCCCGTACGGCGAAGCCTCGAAGCACGCGCCGCAACGCTGCTCCCTGCGTTCCTACAAGGCATCCAGCGGGATCTTCAGATATCGCCGCCCATTTCCCTCCGGCTCGGGCAATCTGCCTCCCCGAATATTCACCTGCAGCGCGTGCAGCATCAGCTTCGGTTTCGGCAGCGTACGGTCGCGCGCCTTGCGGAGCGCCACGAAGCCGGCCTCGTCAATGCCTGATATATGCGGATTACCGCTTTTCTGGGCGGCTACCGTGCTTTCCCAGCGCGGGTGACGGCCGCCAGGCTGATAGTCGTGGCCGGAAAAGAGCCGGGTCTCCTCGGGCAGCGACAGGATGGCCTGGATCGAGTGCCAGAGGTCGCTGGCGCTGCCGCCGGGAAAATCCGTGCGCGCCGTGCCGGAATCCGGCGTGAACACGGTATCGTGCACGAAGGCTGCGTCGCCAATGACATAGGTCACCGAGGCAAGGGTATGGCCGGGCGAGAACATCACGCGGGCTTTAAGCTCGCCGATCTCGAAGGTGTCGCCATCGGCAAACAGCCGATCCCATTGCGAGCCGTCGGTTTCGAGTGCCTGCCAGTTGTAGATTTCCTTCCAGAGCACCTGCACGTCGGTGACATGGGCGCCGATCGCGGTCGGCGCGCCGGTCTTTCCTTTGAGGTAGTGCGCGGCGGAGAAATGATCGGCATGCGGATGCGTGTCGAGGATCCACGCGACCGTCAGCCCCTCGCTGTCGATATGAGCGAGGATGGCGTCGGCATTGGCCGTCCCCGTCGCACCCGACATCTCGTCGAAATCGAGCACCGGGTCGATGATGGCGCAGCGTTTCGTCACCGAGTCGGCAACGACATATTGCACACTGCAGGTGCGGGGCTCGAAGAAGGCCGTCACACCAGCCGCCTGCCCCGCCCGTTTTTCCAGCCAGCGGCGCGCGCCGGCAAGATCGAAGCCGAGGTTTTGACCAAAGGCCTCGACTTCCCCGGGCTGCATGCGCCCGTCGAGCACCTCTCCCAGCGCATAGAGCGTCAGCGCCCGCGTGCCGCTCTTGCAGTGAGCGACGACCGGCCCCTTCGCCTGCGTCATCGCCATCTGGAAGGCGCGGATATCGGCCTCGGTGATCTCGGCCCCTTTCACGGGCACGAAGCTGTAGGCGAGCCCCGCGGCGGCAGCGGACGCCTTTTCCGCCGCATTGCCGGGCTGCCCCGGCTCCTCGCCATCCGGCCGGTCATTGATGACGGCGGTAAAGCCGTCTGCTGCAAAAGCGGCAAAACCGGCGGCATCGGGCTGCCCCGCCACCGATATCAGCTCATTGACCCTCACGGATGTCATCGAAGCCCCCGCGCCGCCTGCATCGGCAGTATCGCATGTATATCGATACAATCTCACAAGTATATTGCCGAGCGCAAGAATAGTCGCTTGGCACTCCGTCGCGCCTGCCGCGGGCCAGAAAATGCAGACGCCAAAACACGCCAGATCCTCGCCCGGCCCGGCATAGCCAGTCAAAACGACAGTGTCGCCGCGCCCTGTTTGATCTCCGCATGCATGGCGCTGGCGCCGACGATGACGACGCCGTCGAGCATGTCTTCCTGCGTATAACCGCGCGAGGTGACGCAGGGCGGGCAGGCCCAGATCGTGCCGCCGCGCTGCTGGAAATTCTCGATCAGGCTCGACAGCGGATCGAGCGGCGGCACATGCGTCATCCGCTGGCCGCCCTTGCGCACAAGGTCGATCCCGGTGCTGGTGAGGAACACCGAGACCTTCAGTCCGGCGGTGATGCCGCCATTGGCAATGGTAAAGGCGACGGAGGACAGTTCGGATTCGATGCCCTTGGTGACGAGCACGACCAGTTTGTCGCTTGGCGTTTGCATAGTATTCTCCCTGTTGCAGTGACCTGTTCACCATAGGAGGATGCGCGGGGCGCGTATTTGGCCGGAATGCGTGAAGCCTTGTCCGAAAATCCAGATGCGGCGGGTGTGGCGCGCGACGACGTGCTGTCGGCGCTGCTGTCGACGATCCGCCTTTCGGGATCGCTGCAGTTCTGCTTCATGCCGACGGGCGACTGGCAGACCGACGCGGCACCGTCGCTGGCGAGCCTTTCGGCGAGGGCTTCGGGCACGATGCCGTTTCACATTGTCGTTGCAGGCAGCTGCTGGCTGAAAACGGAAGGGCAAGGGACCGATCTGGAGACGGGCGACGTGCTGGTCTTTCCTTTTGGCACCGGGCATCAGCTCGGCGCCGGCAGAGACGGCATGCTGGTGCTGCCGACCCGCGACCTGCCGCAGAAGCCGTGGCGTGAGATCCCGGTGCTTCGCTATGGTGAGGCGACGAACGGGGTACGGCTGCTCTGCGGCTATCTGCAGTGGGACGGGTTGAACTTCGCGCCGTTGCGCCAGGCGCTGCCCAAGCTGATCCATCTCAGAACGCGAGCCGCCAATGACGGCGACTGGCTGCGCGCCACCATCCGCCAGATGGTCGACGAGGTCGATCGGCCGCGCGCCGGCGGCGTCTCGATGCTGCCGCGGCTGACCGAAATCATCTTCATCGAAATTCTGCGCCATCAGATCATGATGGTCGAGCCGCGCTCGGTCGGCTGGCTGGCGGCGCTCGCCGACCCGGCGCTTTCGCGCTGTCTCTCCCTCATTCACGACGATCCCGGCCGCAACTGGTCGCTGGAGGAGCTGGCCGCCGCCTCTGGCCTGTCGCGCAGCGCGCTTGCCGAACGCTTCCAGTCGATGCTCTCGACCTCACCGATCCGCTATATCAGAGGCTGGCGGCTCTACCTCGCAAGTGTCGCGCTCGCCACCTCTGGCCGGCCGATCGCAGCGATCGCCGACGACGCCGGCTACGCCACCGAAGCCGCCTTCTCCCGCGCCTTCTCCCGCGCCTTCGCCACCCCGCCGGCCGCCTGGCGGGCGATGGCGCGGGAATAGAGCGTGAGGAGGCGTCAGACATCGCGTCGGCGGCATTCACTTGGTCGGCAAAGCATCCCCATCCTGCCCTTTGCAGCCAGCCCCGGCGCCCCCGAGAGAGCCTCATCCTGAGGCGCCCCGAAGGGGCCTCGAAGGACAAGGCGGGCGCTCGCCGTGGCGGCAATATTGATGCAAGGAGCGGCGCTGTGGCGTGTCCTTGAGGCGCCACCTCTGCGGACTGCAACCTCAGCATAAGGCGCGTTGGAGAACGCCGCGCCCCGTGAGCTCCGTTGGCGAGTCTTACGTAAGGCCGCCATGGTCGGTCAGCGCCATCATGGGCTCGTCAATCCGAGCGCCAGCGTCATCTCGTTTATGATTCCCAATCGCGCTTCTATCACCGCGATTTTCGCGGGCGTATCGGCACCGAAGGCCTCAATATCGATGAACAATTGCTCACATCCGCCCGGCGTCACAATGCCGAACATCTGGCCGGGTTTATCGCTTATGTTTCGCCAGCCGTGCCGTACATGCGGCGGCAGAACGACGACGCTTCCCGCGGGCGCGTCGAACTCCTCGTCGCCGCATTGAAATCGGTAGAGCCCATGGATGACCCGAAAGACTTCCGTCTCTCGCGTATGCGTGTGTGCGGAGCCGGACCATGACCCGGCGGGGTGAAGGTTTCCCACATCCCGAACGCGCCACCGGTCTCTTTGGCCGTGGCATGGATGACGATCCTCGCGCCAAAGGGTGTCCTCGCCACGCGCTCCTTGCCGGGCAAGGAAACAATGGCACTCCTGAAACTCGACATATCCACCTCCCCTCGATTGCATTCTTTGGGCAGAGCCTGCGTTGTCACGCGTCCAGCGCCGGCTCATTGAGCATCGCCTCGATATTGTATCCGTCGGGATCGAGAACGAAGCAGGCATAATAGTTGTCGGCATATTCCGGCCGTGGGCCGGGCGCACCATTGTCCCTTGCACCGGCTTCGAGCGCTGCGCGATAAAACGCCTCGACCTCCGCCCTGCTCCGGACACGAAAGGCGACGTGCAAACGGGTCAGCGGCGGCTCGTCGTCGGTATGCTGGATTTCGAACAGGCTGCCGCCGACATCAAAGGCCCAGAATACGCCTTCCTTCCCGAAGGCGCGGCGATAGCCAAGAGGGTCGAAGGCGCGTTCATAGAACACCTTGCTCTTTTCAAGGTCACTGACAGCAATGGTGATATGATCGATCATGGCGTGCATCCCTATCGTTCCGCCGCGCCCCATCATAGGTGAATCCCCGCGGCAGAAAACAGACAAAGCCGCCCGATATCCTGCAACGCAGGCGGCTGCTCGACATCGGCAACGATGTAAAGCTATGGTTCAGCCGGGATAGACTGGATAACGCTCGCGCATGCCTTACGGGATCAGCCTCAAATGTCTGAACGAGACCGCATCGCCGGTTTTCAAACTCTGGGATGAAGCCGCGGCATTCGAAGAGACGGCTTCAATGCGGGCTTTGAATTATCCTCCGCATCTCACCCTCGCCGTCTATCAAGAGCCTGCTTCCGATCGGTTGGCCGAGTCGCTCGAGCGTGTTTTCCGCACGCGTTCAATCTTGACGGTGAACTTTTCAGGTGCCAGTTATTTCGAAAACGAGTTCATCGTCTTATGGGCGCGGCCGATCGCGGACAACGCACTTTTCCAGTTGCACGCCGCACTACACCAAGAGATCGATCCCGCATGCTGTCACGAGCAC
Organism: Rhizobium sp. BT03; assembly: GCF_030053155.1. Classification (NCBI taxonomy): domain Bacteria; kingdom Pseudomonadati; phylum Pseudomonadota; class Alphaproteobacteria; order Hyphomicrobiales; family Rhizobiaceae; genus Rhizobium; species Rhizobium sp. BT03. The sequence goes on along the minus strand of NZ_CP125640.1, from coordinate 4,404,384 downwards.
TATCGGCCCGGCAACTGGGTGCCTCACTGCACCGTCGCCGCAAAAGTGCCGAAGGCGAAATCAACGGCCGCGATCAAATGGGCGAACGAAAACAGGATGCAGTTCGCTGTGAATTTCGATGCTGCAGACTGTGTCCGATTTCCGCCTGTGGAGATAATGAGCGAGATCACATTGACGCAGCAATGACGGCTGACGACGCAAGCCGGCCTGCTTGATACGGCAACTTTCAGTGGTCGATGCAGAGGATGAATGCCGCGCAGAGTATAGCCGTTGGCACGCCGCAGGACCTTTCGGTGAAACAAGCCGCGCCCTCTCTCCGCCCTCATCCTGAGGTGCCCCGCAGGGGCCTCGAAGGACGAGGGCGGGCACCGGCCTCTCCTCGGCAATGGATGCGGGCTTAAGCAACGCGGCAGTCGAACAGAACAGGCATGTTCACCGCGATCATCTCCAGGATCGCATCGTCGAGTTCAGCCGGTCTCTCGCAGCGAATGCCGTGTCCGCCATAGGCTTCGGCAAGTTTCACGAAATCCGGGTTTCCGTGCTGCCGCTGCCTTCCCTGATCGCCACCGTTGAGAATGAAGATCTTGATCGGCGCGTTGTGCTGCACGGCGGCCGACATTTCCTTCATGGTCATCTGGACGGAGACATCACCGGCTATGTCGATGACGAGGCTGCCGGGATTGGCGATCTGCACGCCGAGGGCGGCGGGCAGCCCGTATCCCATCGTCCCCAGGCCGCCTGATATGATCCAGCGGTTCGGCTGCTCGAAGTCGTAATGCTGCGCCGCCCATATCTGATGCCGGCCGACCTCCGTGGTGATGTAGGTATCCCGATCCTTCGTCAGCTCGTAAAGCCGCTCGATGGCATATTGCGGCATGATGACGTCCTCGCGCATCGCATAGGAAAACGATCGCCGTGCCCGCCAGCCCGCAATCATGCGCCACCACGCGGCCAATCTCGCCCGGTCCGGCGCCCGCGGCAGCGCCCGCCAGAGACGAACGAGCTCGGCAAGCACGCCCCCCGCATCGCCCCGGATACCGATATCGGCGCGCAAGGCCTTGTTGAGCGAGGCAGCATCGATATCGATCTGAATCTTCCGGGAATTCGGTGAAAAACCATCGACGCTGGCGGCCAGCCCGCCGTCGAAGCGCGCCCCGATGCACAGCATGAGGTCGCAGTCCTGCATTGCCATGTTGGCCTCATCGGAGCCGTGAAGCCCGGCCATCTTCAGCCAGTTCGGGCCGGAAGCCGGATAGGCGCCGAGCCCCATCAGCGTCGACGTGACGGGAAAGCCGGTGAGATCGACCAGCTCGCGCAGCCGATTTACCGCTTCGGGGCCGGAATTGATGACGCCGCCGCCCACGCAGATAACCGGCCTGCGTGCCGCTGTCATCAAAGCGATTGCAGCCTCGATCTCCCTGATGCCGCAGCTGTTGTCCGGCTGGTAGCTCGGTCTCGGGGCGACAGCCTCACGCAGTGAATAACTGCCGCTTGCAAACAGCACGTCTTTGGGCATGTCGACCAGAACGGGGCCGGGCCGGCCTGATCCGGCGATGCGAAAGGCCTCGTGGATGACCGCCGCGAGCTCATTGACGTCGTTGACCAGCCGATTGTGTTTCGTGCAGGCTCGGGTGATGCCGACGGTATCGCATTCCTGAAACGCATCGGACCCGATCAGCGTCGTCGGCACCTGACCGGACAGGCAGACGAGCGGCACGGAATCCATCAAGGCATCCTGAAGGGGCGTGATCGCGTTGGTGACGCCGGGTCCTGAGGTCACCAGCATAACGCCGACCTTGCCCGTCGAGCGGGCATACCCCTCGGCGGCATGGCCGGCTCCCTGTTCATGGCGAACCAGAATGTGTCTGATGTCTTCCTGCTGGAAAAGCTCGTCGTAGATCGGCAGCACGGCAGCGCCGGGATAGCCGAATATATGCTCGACGCCATTGTCTCTCAGCGCCTGGAGAACGATTTCCGCGCCGGTCATCTGCGCGCGCGGGGTGTCGATGGAATGACGGGATCTCATGGTTCCGTTCCTTGATCAGTATGGTGATGTGGAAAGTCCGACGAGGCGCCCGCCCAGGATTCAGGGCATAAAAAAAGGCCCCGTCAGGAGCCTGCTTACCGCGCATGGGTGCTTTCGCCGGATGGTTACACCATCCTGCCCATGCGCCCGATCACCACTGCCAGAACCATTGCAATTTTCATGGCGTCACAGCTAAAGGCAAATCGGCTCGTCGTCAATGCTTCCGAAGGGGACGACACCGCCCGCGGGAAAACCCCGGGCGGTTGCATCTTCGTGCAGCATCCTGGCTATGCCGGGGTGTCCAAGGTCAGTCCCGGCCCTGCAAGCGGTCCATGACCTGGAGCAGCAGGTCGGCGCAGGCCTTCATCGGTTCGTCCTCGGCGCATTTCAGATCAATCCGGGTGTCCCCGTCCTCGATGCGGAAATGGGCGGCCTTGGACGGCGGCGGCGGGCGGTGACCGTGGAAACCACGGAAGCCCCTGTCGCCACGGAAGCCCCTATCGTAGCGAGAACCCATGTCGCCCCTCGATCCATGCCACCGGTCATCGGGGCGATCGCCTGGCCGCGCATCAGGTGCGACCGTCATCCGGTCGTCATTACCTGGAGTAGACGGGTTCGGTGGCGGAGGCGGTGGCGAGGCCGGATCGGCCGCTGCAGGCGGAGTCTCGGCGGCCGGCGGGGCCGGCGGTTGTTGGGCGAAGGCGGTGCCGGCCAGTGCGGCAAGAGCAAGGCCAGAGAGGAGAAGTCTTTGCATGGAAACATTCCTTTGCCGGAAAGTAAGACGCATGTCTGTAAACACCGCAGCGCGGCTTTGGTTCATGCCCGATCGGCTCGTGAGCGAAATCCGCAAAGGCCATAGCCACGATCCCGACGAAGGCGGTAATCACAGGAGTGTCGCCGTGAGACGTCTTTCGCCTCGCCTCTGCCTTGTTGGACCGCTATCCTGTGCGCCGATTCGCTATCCGCAACGAGGGCGTGGCGTGAACGAAGCATCAAAGGAGAGCGCGATGACGGACGCCAAGAGCGGCATTTCGGGACTGCGGCCGCACATTACTGTGATCGGCGTCGGCGGTGGTGGTGGCAATGCGATCAACAATATGATCGCGGAAAAACTGGCAGGCGTTGAATTCATCGCCGCAAACACGGACGCCCAGGTTCTCGCCACATCAAAGGCGACCAGACGCATTCAACTTGGCGCGAATGTGACCGAGGGTCTCGGCGCCGGTTCGCTGCCGGAGATCGGCCATGCGGCTGCCGAGGAATCGATCGATGAGATCATGGATCACCTGGCCGGCTCGCACATGTGCTTCGTCACCGCCGGCATGGGCGGCGGGACGGGCACGGGTGCTGCCCCTGTCATCGCGCGCGCCGCGCGTGCCGCCGGCATCCTGACGGTCGGCGTCGTCACCAAGCCGTTCACCTTCGAGGGCAATCGCCGCATGCGGACGGCGGAAGTCGGCATCGAGGCGCTTCGCCAGGCAGCCGATACCGTCATCGTCATTCCCAATCAGAACCTCTTCCGCATCGCCGATGCGAAAACGACTTTCGCCGATGCCTTCATGACGGCCGACCGTGTGCTATATGCCGGCGTCGGCTGCATTACCGACCTCATCGTCAAGGAAGGCCTGATCAACCTCGATTTTGCCGACGTGAAGTCGGTGATGCAGGGCATGGGCCGGGCCATGATGGGGACTGGCGAAGCCTCCGGAGAGAGCCGTGCGATGAAGGCGGCGGAAGCGGCAATCGCCAACCCGCTTCTCGACGATATCTCGATGAGAGGCGCCAAAGGCGTGCTGATCTCGATCTCAGGCGGCTCGGATATGACGCTGTTCGAAGTGGACGAAGCGGCAAGCCGCATTCGCGACGAGGTGCAGGATGACGCCGATATCGTCGTCGGCGCCATCTTCGACCGCAGCCTCGACGGCAGGTTCCGCGTCTCCGTCGTGGCGACCGGCCTGGAAGGCAGCTCCCTGCCCGCATCCGCTTCACACGCCCCCGCCGAGCAGATCCAAACTCGTACGCTGCAATAACGCCGCCGCTGATGACTAATGCATGTCGCCGGGAAGTGTGCAGCGGTTTCCGGATAACGACATGCATAAAAACAAAGAGCTAAAGCGCGTCGCATGAATCAAGTTACATGCGACGCGCTTTAGCCGTCGCCCGGTACTACGACGCCCTTGGCGACGTCATGCGGTTAACGCCCGTCAGACGAATAATATCTCCGAGATGTTGTGCACCACGGAGATTTCGTCAGTCTGAGAGTTGGTGATGTAGATCGAATCCGCCGCCGCGTCATAGGCCACGTTGGTGGTGGAGTCGTCCCCCGATATGGCGATGTTGACATCGATTGTCGTCTTGACCCCGGTTTCGAAATTGAATGCCGTGCCGATATGCTCACTGCCGAAGGAATCGCCGAAGAAGAACGTGCCGTCGACGGCAAAGCCGTATCCCAGCCCACCGGCGGCGAAAGTCTTGGATTCGATCGGGTTCAGCGCGTCGGGATCGATTTTGGAGACCTGCCATGTCGCATCATCGATGCGGCCGACGACGTAGATGCCGGTTGAATCCTGCATCGTATTGACGGCCGTGAATCCACCCCAGTCGAACGTACCCGCCCCATTCTCGCCGATAAGGCCGGGGATCGGGTCGCCCTGCTGATCGAGCGATCCGTCTGCCGCATCCCACTTTGCGAGATAGGTCTGATCGGGGAAAGGGCCTTCGCCTCTGGCCTCGTTGGTTCTTCCGATGATCTCGCCGCCGCGGACCGCAAAATAGGTTCCGCCGATGTCATATTCGCCACGGTCATATTCGCCAAGAGAGATGGCGCCGCTGGCGTTGTCGGCTTCAAATGCGGCGGCGTTGTCGTAAATGTACACCATGGAATCATCCGGGAAACCATGGCCGGAACTGACATAAAACTTGCCTGTTTGCGGATCGACCGCGACCCCCTGGAGTTCATAATGGTCCAGGAAGGGGCGCACCACATCCGCCTGTGCCTCGACATGACTGGTGTTCAACGACTTGCCGTCCGTCACGCCGTCGACGGTCAGCGAGATCACGCCGGCATCCGCGTGACCGGCGCCGTCTGAGACCTTGTAATATTGCAGCTTCTCCGTGACATGCTCGCCGTCATCGAGACCCGCCTTCACGGCCGGATCGAGATTGTAGGTGAAGCTTCCGTCCGCCGAGAAATGGAAGGTGCCGAATTCACCGGCGACGGCGGTCGTCTGCCGCTCGCCGGTTCCGACATTCGTGCCCTCGACCGAGCGCAGGAAGAGTGTGCCGGCCTCTCCGGCGTGATCGTTGACAAGTATGTTGCCGGCGATCTCGCTGCCCTCGCGGAAGGAGAAGGCGTCGTCGACCGCGACCGGCGGGCTGGTGATCCCGTGAATGTCAAGCGTGAAATGCCCGACATCCGTATGGCCGGAGCCATCGGAGATCTTGTAGCCGATCGTCTCGGTCAGCGTCATTCCATCGACGAAACCCGCCTTGGCGGCCTCGCTCAACGTATAGGTATAGGAGCCGTCCGCCCTGACGTGAAACGTCCCGTGCTCGCCCTCGATATCGGTGACCTGCCCACTCTGCTTGGCGAGAACCCTCTCGCCGTCGAAGAAGCTGAGAAACATGTTGCCCTTGGCCGCTGCTATATCGTTATCCAGCAGATTGCCTGAGATAACGTCGCTCTCGTAGACGCTGCGGGAGTCATCGACCGCCACGGGTTTTGCAAACACTGTCATGGATATCTCCTTCCAGATCCATTCGCCTTGGTCGAACGGGAGGAAACAGCCATTGCAGAGCAAGGTCAAACGATTCTTCTAGCAAAAGTGGTATTTTATAGTTTTACAATTTCGTCATGCCGCGAGAGGTTGCCGGGCGCGCCAGAACTTCAGAGAGGCGCTTGGTGCCCGCAAGAAGCAACGCTGCGGCGCGTGCTTCGAGGCTCCGCCCCTCGGGCTGCGCACCTCAGCATGAGCGGCGTTGGGGATGCCGCGCCCGTAACAACAGCAGTTGGAGGATGGACGCAAATGCCCAAGAGAGCCTCATCCTGAGGTGTGCAGGCCGAAGGCTGGAGCCTCGAAGGACGAGGCGGGCGCGCATCGCGTCGGTCCCGCACTCTGATTGACACCACGAGAAAATCAACTATCCCCTCAAACCAAAATTGAGGATTTGAAATGAAAAACGCCTTTATATACTTGGTATTAGCAGCGACAACGCTTCCGCTTTCGAGCTGCACGACGACCTCCGAGAGCTCCAGGCAGCAGTTCCTGTCGACCACGGCGCGCAGCGGCGTCAGAACGCTGATAGCCAAGAACTGGCACATCGACGACGACTGCCGCCATATCGACTACCCCGCCATGAATATCGTCGAGCAGCCCAAACATGGGCGCCTCGAAATCGTCCACGAACCACTCTTCCCCAAGCTCGACGGAAAAGTGTCGAAATGCGAAACGGTCAAGGTCAACGGCGTTGTTGGCTACTACACATCCGATCCCGGCTACACCGGCACCGACCGGCTCGTCATCCGCTCGCCCTATGAAGAAGGAAAGACGGAAGAAGGCGTGCTGAGCGTGAAGGTGCTGAGATAACTGCCGGTTACGGGTCTGCACCGAGCACGGCAATCTCGGTCAGCGCGCCTACTCTTGGCCGTCCTTCGGACCCTTCGCGTATTCACAGATCGACGTAGAATAGAATGTCTGGCCGGCAAATTTGTGCTTTGACAAGCCGAATTCGAACACGCCGAATTTCTTGTCACGATAATAAAACGCTGACGTAAGGAATTCGCTCAACCGTCCGCAGTCCCCCATGCCGGCGCCGGTATAGACCGATAGTGTTTTGCCCTTGAAGGTCCCCTTCACCACCTTGTCGACCTCAAAGTCGCCGCGCGTCACCCGTAGCGGCTCGCGGTCGGATGGAGAATCCGGCAGCTCGACGCCAAAGGTCACGAGCTTCATGCGGCCTTTCACGATCAAATCCGCTTCCGCAAACTTCTCCTTAGCAGACGATCGTCCGCAACTGCAGGCAGATGCTGCCGAAGCCGACAACACCATGAAAACCGAAGCGGCGACCAAGGCCGCGGCACGATATGAACTCATTGAATCCCCCACCCGCGCGGCTCAAATCCTTGCGCGCGTCGATCCACAGCATGACGGCAGATTTGTCCGGATTGAGGCGATATGATCGCTTGGCACAGCTAGTAGGTGAAAAATTCCCGGCCGCGATAGCCATGAATAGATTCAAGCAGACAGACAAAGAACCGAATAGATCCTCATCCCACCACCCGCCTGATCTTTTCCGCATCCTCCGCGGTCGCCGGGTTATACACCACCATGCTGAGATCCGGCCGGCCGTCCACCTGAAATGCCGAATATTCGAAGGAGAGCAGCCCGAGCACCGGGTGCCTGATGTGTTTGGCGCCCTCGCCGTGAGTGCGCACGTCGTTGTCGCGCCACATGACCAGGAATTCCGGGCTTTTCCGGCAGAGTTCGTCGACCAGGGGCTCGACCTCGGCGGCCGCACCGGCGCGAGCCGCGTCCACCCGGAAGGCGGCGACGACGAAGCGGGCGACATTTTCCCAGTCATATTGGGCGGCGCGCACGCGCGGATCGAGGAAGATGAAGCGCAGCACGTTGCGCTCTTTCGGCGGCAGCGCACCGTAATCGGTCAGCAGCACGGTCGCCGCCCGGTTCCAGGCGATCACGTCCCAGATGGCGTTGCGGATCAGCGCCGGGCTCGGGTCCAGCGCATCGAGCACGCCCTGCAGCCTGGGCGTCACCCCCTCTTGTCTGCGATAGCGTACCTCGGGCGGCCGGCCGAGGCCGATGAGGAAGAGGTGCTCGCGCTCGACATCGGTCAGCATCAGCGCCCGCGAGATCCGCTCGAGCACATCGGCTGACGGCGCCCCGCCGCGCCCCTGCTCCAGCCAGGTGTACCAGGTGGGGCTGATATTGGCGCGGCTTGCCACCTCCTCGCGGCGCAGCCCCGGCGTGCGGCGGCGCCCGCCGGCAAAGCCGAGGGCGGCCGGGTCGAGCTTGGCGCGGCGGCCCTTGAGGTAGGCGCCCAGCCGGTTTTCGGAGGTGACGAATTCGCTCATCCTGTTAGCCATTATACCATGATAAGATCACTACTTTACCATGATAATGCCCTGCCCGATATCTGTCTCCAGCCAAAACGGAGATATTGACATGCGCGTATTCGTCACCGGAGCCACCGGCTGGGTCGGCTCGGCCGTCGTCAACGAATTGATCGCCGCCGGCCACCAGGTGCTCGGCCTCACCCGCTCGGACAAGGGTGCTGAAGAGCTGGCGGCCGCCGGCGCTGTCGTCCATCGCGGCTCGCTCGAGGATCTGGAAAGCTTGAAGCGCGGCGCGGCCGAGGCCGACGGCGTCATCCATACCGGCTTCAATCATGACTTCTCGAAATTCGCCGAAAACTGTGCCCTCGACCGGCGCGCCATCGAGGCGCTCGGCGAAGCCCTTCGGGGTTCCGGCCGTCCGCTGCTGGTCACATCGGGCCTCGGCCATGCGCCGGGCCGCATCAGCACCGAGAAGGACCCGCCCATGCCGACCTCTGAGACCTACCCCCGCGCCTCCGAAATCACCGCGATATCGCTTGTCGCCCGGGGCGTTCGCGCCTCCACGGTCCGGCTCCCGCCGTCGGTGCATGGCCATGGCGACCGCGGCTTCGTGCCGATCCTGATCGATTTCGCCCGGCGAACGGGTGTTTCTGCCTATATCGGCGAAGGGCAGAACCGCTGGCCGGCCGTACATCGGGTCGATGCCGCCCACCTCTACCGGCTGGCTCTGGAACGCGGCGCCGTGGGCGGCCCCTTCCTGGCGGTCGCCGAAGAGGGCGTACCGTTCCGGGAGATCGCCGAGGTGATCGGGCGGCGGCTCGATGTTCCGGTGGTCTCGAAGTCCCGCGAAGAAGCCGCAGAGCACTTCGGCTGGTTCGCCATGTTCGCGAGCTTCGACGTGCCAACATCGAGCGAGCGCACCCGCGCACTGCTTGGTTGGCAGCCGGCCCAGCCCGGCCTGCTGGCCGATATCGACCACCGGGCCTATTTCGGCGGGTAAGGCTCAGATGCCGGCGCCTGGAGAACGTCCTCTGGCGAATTCGATCTACCGCATCCGGCCTTCATTCATATCGGCCGGATCGTAGTTGATGTCCCAATCCTTCTCCGGCTTCTTCTGCCCGGGCAGGCTTTTGTTCACCGTTGCATCCTCGGAACCGGTGATGACGGTCGGTTTGGCGCTGACCACGCCGGTGCTTTTCCTGTCGGCCAGGGATTTGGCGAACTGGCCGGCGGCGTCTTTTTCCGGATTGGCCATCTCATTCGCCCTTCTGCTTCATCGCATCACCGATATTCTTCGTTTCGGGATCGCGGTTGTTTTCGCCGCGCGCATCGCGGTTTTTGTCCGGATCGCCCTTGGCTTTCAGATAGCCGCGCGGGGTATTTCCCTTCGGCCCTTCCCAGCGGGGGGACTGGTCGGTGGTGCCGGGGGCGCCATCCTTGGGAGTCGTGATGCCCATCGTCGTTTCTCCTTGGTTGAGTGGGAAAAACCGGAAAAGGCAGCAAGTGTTCCCGCAGAAAATATGGAACAGCGTCGTCCCCCATCGGTTGTTCCGAGGTCGCAACCTCAAACAGGGAGCCGAAAATGAGCAAGACCAACGTCCGTGAAATTCAGAAACGCGCCGAACAGCAGGTCAGAAACACCAGCGCCGGCGGCCATCTCGGCGGCACCTATTTCGGTCAGCAGCCCGATGGCAAAACCGCCTCGGACAGCAGCAACGACAGCGCCAAGGCCAGACCCAACGACGGGAGCAATTGAGGGCGCATATGCGTCCTCTGTCCCGGTATCATGGTCGGGGCATCTCCATAGACCTGTTGGGAAGCCCCACCTCCCTCCTTCCTTGGGATGGCCTTGCATGCTCAACGCCATCTCCCCCGTCATTGATCGGCTGCCTTGTCATTGATCGGCAATGGCGATGCCCTACCTTCTGCTGGCGGCCGGCCGGCTGCGATGGAGCAAGAATCTTTGAGCCAAGGCGGAGGGGCGACATGGCATCCTATACGATCGGCGATGCGATCCGGGAACTTGCTCCCGTTCTCGTCAAGGCGCCGGCGGGCGCCGTCAGCGGCGAATGGACCGTCACCACCCTGCAGGCCGGGCATTCCTCCCGCACCGGCGGTTATCTCGATGCCGAGGGAAAGCATATCAGGGAGGATTCCGGCCGTCCGCTCGGTATCATCGAGGATGTCGTCGAAAAGCTCGATACAGCCGCGACGGAACGCTTCAACACGGTGTCGATCCGCTGGAAGAAGCCGAGACTTCCCTTCATGCGCGCTGAGCTCACGCTCGAAACCGCTTATGACCAATCAATCGTTCCGCGTGGTCCCGACGACCCGATCTACGAGGCCTCAGCCGCCGCGCGACGCGCCTTCTGGCAGAGCCGCGGCGGGGTGCAGGAGAGCTTTGCCGTCGAGCGCGCAACGGCCAACATTCACGCCCAGACGAAATGGTTCGGCTCCCACCGCCGCATCCTCGCCATCGACACTCCGGGAAAGCTGACGCTTGCGACCGACGGCCTTTCCACACCCTGGGCCGGCATATCCGAGCCCGAGAACGGTGTCGAATGCGAGCTCTTCATGGAGTTCGATGCCGCGACGATGGATGCGGAGGAGATCGGTAACTGGGGGAACCTGTTGATCAACATCGGCGACCTCGTGGCCGACGGCCACCGCGTCGCCCGCGATGTCGAGAAACATGGCGCCATCCTATTCTGCCGGCTGACCGATGACTACCGTCCGATGACCCGCATCATGCTCAGCCGCGACCCAGGCCGGATCGACGGCCTGCCTTTCGGCTCCGTGCCGCTGATCCGCGCGACGCAGATCGCCGAAGCCGAAATCGACGAGCACGATCTTTCAGAGGATTGGGGGACCACCGCAGCGCGTGCGGCACTGGCCAAACGCGGCATCGGGCTTTAACGGCAGCCGGGGCGGTACAGCGCCTTTCAAGAGGGGATCTCGAAGGCGCCATACGACACCCGGCATTCTCAGCCACCGGCGCATTGCATCGCCCTTCGAGGCCCCGTGCGGGGCGCTCGGGTGAGGCTCTCTTGGTGGCGGTGCCAGCCCTATTCCTGGATATCGGGCTCAACCACCCTGGCGAGGTTCTTCAGCGACTCCTGCCAGCCGAGATAGCAGGCCTCGGGCGGGATGACGTCGGGCACGCCTGCCTGAACGATATCAACCTCGGTGCCGACCGACACCTTCTTCAGCGTCACGGTGACTTCCATTTCTCCAGGAAGATTGGGGTCGTCGAACTTGTCGGTATAGCGAACGAGTTCGCCCGGGACGAGTTCGCGGAATTCGCCGCCGAAGGCATGGCTGTTGCCGGTCGTGAAGTTACGAAAGGACATTTTGAACGTGCCGCCGACAACAGGTTCAAGATGGTGCACGGTGCAGAGGAAGCCGTTCGGCGGCAGCCACTTGGCAAGCGCATCCGCCTCGATGAATGCGCGGTAAACCTTCTCAGGGCTGGTCGCGAGAACGCGGTGCAGGCGTATGGTGTTCGGCATGGTCGTGATCCTTTTGAATGGATGGAATGGACGAGCTAAGGACGGATCGGCTTTGACCGATCCGACATGGGAACGATCTTTTCTTCAGGAAAAATCGCTCGGAGCCACACTGCCCGTCAGCCCGGCATGCCTTCGAACTGCGGAAGATGGAGCGGCGTCGCCCAAGCAAGCCGCCGTTTGATAAACATCTCGACCCCCGGCTGTATCAACTCGGGCCGGTCCAGGCTGCCGAGGGTGACGAAGACGAGGCCGGGGAAGCTCTCCAGATTGCTGCTGAACAACCTCGCGCCGCAATCCGGGCAGAAATTGCGGTCGAGACCCTTGCCGGAATCGGCGACATAATGAAACGCCTTCGGACTGCCGGCAGTCAGGGTGAAATCGTCCTGCGGCACGGCAAAGAAGGTGGCGGCCTCGCCGCCCGAGGCTTTCTTGCAATCCAGACAATGGCAGTCGGCGACGAAGGTCGGATCTGTGTCGAAGCCGAACTGCACCGCGCCGCAAGCACATTTTCCCGTATATTTCCTGCTCATGCCGGCGTCCTTCATCTGGTTTCAAGATCGGCGAGCGGAGCACGTCAGGCCGCGGCCTGCTTGCCCAGCGCATGCAGCAGCAGGCGGGCGGCCTGCTTCGATGAGGCTGGGTTCTGCCCGGTGATCAGCTGATCGTCCTGGACGACGTGGACGGCCCAGTCTTCCGTCGCAGAAAACTTCGCCCCCTGCTCCTTCAGCACGTCTTCGAGCAGATAGGGCACGACCTCGACGAGCTGCACGGCCGCCTCCTCGGAATTGGTAAAGCCGGTCACCGTCCGCCCCTTGGCGATCGGTCCGCCGTCCGGAGCCTTGACCTTGGTCAGGATTCCCGGCGCATGGCAGACGAGCGCCAGCGGCTTTCCCGCGGCAAGCGTCTCCTCGATCAGCGTGTGCGCATTGCGGTCGTTCGTCAGGTCCCAGAGCGGCCCGTGGCCGCCGGGGAAAAACACAGTGTCATAATCCGCCTGGTCGACGTCGGACAGCCTCAACGTGTTGGCGAGCGCAGCCGTCGCGGCCGGGTCCCGTTCAAATCGCCTCGTATCTTCCGTCTGGAACGCCGGCTCGTTGCTCTTCGGATCGAGCGGAGGCTGGCCGCCTTTCGGCGATGCGAGCGCGATCTCGGCGCCGGCGTCGCGGAAAACGAAGTAGGGAGCGGCGAGCTCCTCTAGCCAGAAGCCCGTTTTCCTGCCGGTATGTCCCAGTTGATCATGCGATGTGAGAACCATGAGAATTTTCATTTTGCTCAGCTCCTTCGGTCCGGCCGAAAAGCAAAACTTTCCGCGTCCGGTTTACGGTGAAATCTGCCTGCAATCTCATGTTGAACTGAAGAAATCATAGATCGGCCGCCGCCGCGATACAAGCATTCTGATCCGCCGTTGGCAGATGCCGCTCAAACCCTGCACCGACCAGCCTCTGTGAGTTCTGAGGCTCTGGTGTATGAAGAGGGGCGGATTGCCCATAGGATCGATCCGATCGCGTTCGCCATTCCAGGGACCTGAAAAGTGAGCAAGCCGAATTATCGGGATATCGCCCGCCATGCCGGCGTCGGGACGGCCACCGTCGAGCGGGTCCTGAACGGACGCGGGGGCGTTCGCCCGGAGCTGGTCGAGAAGGTGATCATTGCCGCCCGCGCGCTGGATTATCCCCGCAAGCTCCCGGACACCCATCGCGGCCTGCTGCGCATAGAGGTGTTGATGGTACGTCCCGAAACGACCTTCTATCAGCGGCTCTCCGCAGCATTCGAGAGGATCGCGGCGACCCTCGACCCGCTGGTCATCGTGCATCGCAGCTTTACCGAAGAGATGAAGCCGGAAGAAATCGCGCGCCGCATCTTGTCGGCCGGCCTGCGGCGCGCAGGCCTGATCCTGGCGGTGCCCAGCAATCCGGTGATCGGCGCGGCCGTCGAGGAGGTCAGCGCCCAAGGCTTGCCGGTCGTCCACGTCGTCACTCGCGCCTCGGAACGGACAGGCGAATTCGTCGGCATCGACAATTATGCCGCCGGCCGGACGGCAGCGCTCTTCATCAGCCGAATGGCACGCCGGATCGGTCCCGTCTTTGCGATCTGCCATCCGATCTATCAGGTGCACCGCGATCGCATCCGTGGTTTTTCGGACTATTTTCTCGAGCACGCCGGTTCCACCAGCTTCCAGCAGCTGGGGTTCGGTCTCGACGACGAGCATCTCGGCGCTGAACTCCTGTCCTCGGCCTTGCGGATGTATCCGGACCTTGCCGGCCTCTACAATGCCGGCGGCGGCAATTCCGCGCTGATCAACGTGCTGCGGCGGCATGCGCGCGAACGCGGCATCTTCTTCGTCGGCCACGAGCTCACCGACTATACGCGCAGCGCCTTGCAGGACGGCATCATGGATGTCGTCCTCGACCAGGCGCCCGAGGCGCAGGCCAGGCGATCGCTCGATCTCATCCTGCGCCGGATCGGCTTGACCGATATTGAGCCGGATCGGGCGCCGATCCGCTTCATCACCATCACCAAGGAAGGGCTTTGATCTAATTTGATCAAGAATGGCTTCGGCGCCGCGGCCGCCTCCTGCTACGTTCAAGACAGGGAGGAGAGCCCGTGCGTCGACAGCCGCGACATCCCGGCGCGAAAGGCCTCTCCTGCGATCAAGATGCATATGCGGGCTGACGATTCCGTCCGCCCGAAGGAGAGAGCAATGGACGATCTGAAATTCGGCACGCGCAACAAGCGCGGCGACTGGGCGCCGAACCAGCCGGCCGAAACCGCCCCGCTGTTTGCGTTTCCGCCGCGGCTAATGGCGATCCTGAAATGGCTGCCGCACTACTTCTTTCCCTGGAATGCAATTTTTGCCGCCTCCGCCGTTGCTTATTGGGCCTGGGTCATTCCGCCGCTGGAAACAATGCGCACGCTCAGCATCGGCTGGATCGCCTGGCTCTATGCGGTAAACGCCATCGCGGTCTTCCTGTTCTACGGCGCCTTCGAACTGCATCTCTACGTGTTGAAGCGGCAGGAAAACCGTTTCAAGTACAACGGCAAGTTCCCGGCCGACCACAAGAGCAACGCCTTCTGGTTCGAGAGCCAGAACCTCGACAACATCCTGCGCACCTTCCTGTCGGGCGTGACGATCTGGACCGCCGTCGAGGTCGGCATGCTCTGGGCCTACGCCAATGGCTACGCGCCGTGGCTGAGTTTTGCGGAAAATCCATGGACGCTGGCGCTCGTCGCGCTCGTGGTGCCTGTTATCCACGAGTTCCATTTCTTCTGCATACACCGGCTGATCCATACGCCCTTGCTCTACAAATGGGTGCACTCGGTCCACCACAATTCGGTCAACCCCTCGCCCTGGTCGTCGCTGTCGATGCATCCGGTCGAGCACCTGCTCTATTTCGGCACGGCGTTCTACCACCTGTTCCTGCCCTCCAACCCGATCATCATGCTCTACCAGCTGCATTATGCGGGTTTCGGGGCCATTCCCGGCCATGTCGGCTTCGACAAGGTCGAGATTGGCGAGGAGAGGCTGGTCGATAGCCACGCTTATGCGCACTACCTCCACCACAAATATTTCGAGGTGAACTACGGCGACGCTCTGATCCCGCTCGATAAATGGTTCGGCACCTGGCACGACGGCTCCCCCGAGGGCGAAGCCCAGATGCAGGAACGCTACCGCAGGCGGAAGGAAAAACTGGCGGCCCGCAAGGCCCGCCTGGAAGTCGGAGGGGCTGCCGAATGATCTGGGTTTCAGCTGGCAAACTCGACGACATCGAACAGGAAGGCGCCATCCGCTTCGACCATGGCGGGCGCACCTACGCGATCTACCGTGGCCCGGATGACAGCGTCTACTGCACCGCCGGGCTCTGCACCCACGAGGCGATCCATCTCGCCGACGGACTGGTCATGAATTTCGAGGTGGAATGTCCAAAACATTCCGGCGCCTTCGACTATCGCACTGGCGAGGCCATCAGGCTTCCGGCCTGCGAAAATCTGAAAACCTATCCGGCAGAGGTGATCGACGGAGAGGTTCGCGTCGCTCTGGCTTGATGCATGTCGCCCGGACATGCGCAGCGCTTTAGGCCTTGGTTTTTATGTCCTCACGAGCGCCGGCCGCTTTTTTCACGGAGAAAACATGGACGGTATGGTCATCATCGGCGCCGGCGAATCCGGCACCCGGGCAGCCTTTGCCCTGCGTGAAGCAGGCTATTCGGGGCCTGTCACGCTGGTCGGCGCCGAGCCCCACCTGCCCTATGAACGGCCGCCTTTGTCGAAGACCATCGGCGATGCGGTGCAGATGAAGCTGATCTGCGCTGCAGAAGCGCTTGATGCCGCCGGCATCACCTATCTCAAGGGCCTGTCGGCCGCCGAGCTGGATGCTGGCGCCGGAGCGGTGCGCTTGAGCGACGGCCGGGTGCTCCACTACGAAAAGCTGCTTCTGGCCACCGGCGCGCGGCCGAGACGGCTCACATGTCCCGGTGCAGCGCGCGCACTCGATTTCCGCACCCACGCCGATGCCGAAGCGATCTTCTCCCGTGTTGGTCCCGGCCGGAGCGTGGCGATCATCGGCGCGGGTCTGATCGGGATGGAACTTGCATCGGTCCTTCGCGGAAAGGACGTTTCGGTCGACGTGATCGAAGCCGCACCGAAACCTTTGGGCCGCGCCGTCCCTGCCCGCTTTGCCGAAAAGCTGCACGCCAGGCATGCTGCCGAAGGTGTGCGCTTTCAGGTCGATCGGGGCGTGGCGGCGATCGGCGACGACGGCGTCACCCTGACCGACGGCAGCCTGGTGCCTGCCGATCTCGTCGTCAGCGCCATCGGCGTCCTGCCTGATATCGCTTTGGCGGAAGCGGCGGGACTGGCCACCGGCAACGGCATTCTGACGGACGCCTGTCTTCGCACCAGCGCACCGAACGTCTTCGCCGCAGGCGATTGCGCCGCGGTGGCTCAGCCGGGCGGCGGACATGTTCGCTATGAAAGCTGGCGGAACGCCAGGACGCAGGCCGAGACCGCGGCGCGAAACATGGCCGGTGCCGCCGAGACCTTCGGCGCCCTCCCCTGGTTCTGGTCCGACCAGTATGATCTTGGCCTGCAGGTGGCGGGGCTGCCGCAGCCCGCCCATCGGATCGTCCTGCGTTCGGCCGCGGAGGGTGAACTGGAATTTTATCTCGATGACGGACGCCTGGTGGCAGCGGCGGGCTTGGGCAACGGCAATGGCCTGGCGAGGGACATCAAGCTCGCCGAGATGCTGATTGCCGCAGGCATCAGCCCCAGCCTCCCGGAACTGGCCGACCCGAGTGTGGGCCTCAAAACCCTGCTGAAGAGCGCAAGGGCCGCGTGATGCAGAAGCTGCTGATCTTTCAGTCGCTCTGGGCCATGGAGCGTCGGCACACGGATGGGGTCGAGCGCACACTCGACGAGAACATCGCGATGATCTCCGAGGCCGGCTTCGACGGCATCAGCGCGCATTACACCAGCCGCCGGGATGTCGTTGCCCTCAACGAGGCCATCCGGGGCACCGGCTTGAAGGTCGAGGCGGTCTGCTTCCCTCGCTGCGTCGAGGATCTACGTCTGCCGCTGGAACTGGCCGCGGAATTTCCGGTCAGCCACATCAACCTGCAACCCGATATCCGCCCGCGCCGCATCGATGCCTGCCTGCCGCTTCTCGATGGCTGGATGCTTCTTGCTGAAGATGCCGGCATTCCCGTGTTCATCGAAACGCATCGCGACAGGATGACGACGGACCTGTTCTTTACGCTGGATCTGCTGGAAGAGCGTCCCGAACTGCCGCTGCTGGCCGACCTGTCGCATTTCCTGGTCGGCCGTGAATTCGCCTTTCCGGTCGATGAGGAGAATCATGCGCTGATCCGGCGCATTCTGCGGAATGCCCAGGCATTTCACGGCCGGGTTGGCTCGCGCGAACAGGTGCAGATCGAGATCTCCTTTCCGCATCACCGGCCCTGGGTCGATCTCTTCCTCGAATGGTGGGAGTATGGTTTTCGCCACTGGCGATCACGCGCCGCCGATGATGCCGAGCTCGTTTTTACCTGCGAGCTCGGTCCCAAACCCTATGCGATCACGGGCAGAGACGGCAACGACCAGACGGACCGGTGGGCGGAGGCGCTGGCGCTGCGGCAGATGGTGCATGCGTTGTGGGCGGCCACTGCCTGAATCCGCCTCCCAATCGTGCAAATCCCCCTTTTGGATCAGTATCGTGCGCCCTACATCGTAAGCGTGTGGGCAGAGGTTTGGGATTGTTAATCAGACATGCCTAATGTAAATCTTGACGTGCACAAGTTGTGCGACAGTTGATTTGCTACGATATCTGGTTAGGACATTCGACTGGGAGAGGCTCGAAGATGCGGAAAATTCGTGCGGCCAGCCCGGCCCTCGGACAAACACAGGCAGAAGCTTCGAGTTCGATCGACCGGCTTTTGTTCTTTGACCGCGACTTCAATCCCGTCGAGAATTTGCTGGGCAACGAGCTGCCCGCATCCGTCAAACCGGCAGCGTCCCTTTGGGAACACTTTCCACAGCTGGACAAATCGGCGATCACGCTCGCTTTCCGCTCACTGGATGACAGTGCCCAGCCGTTACGAATATCGGGCGATCTGGGCGGGCCCGCATCGCACGGGCTGACGATCTATCGGATCGGAGAGCTGTTTGCCGTGGTTCGCTCCGAAGAGCTTGTTGACGACGAACGTGCGACCCTTCTGCATCTGGCGACCCACGACCCTCTGACGGGACTGCCGAACCGACGCCAGTTCAGCGACGACCTTGCTGTGCTGCTGCAGGAGGCCGCAGGCTCGAACGAGACCCTGTCCCTGATGCAGCTCGACCTTGACGATTTCAAGCCCGTCAACGACACGCTCGGGCATCCGGCCGGTGACACGCTTCTTCAATCTGCCGCAAGGCGTATTCAAGACTGCCTGAGCAGCGATGACAGAGCCTATCGCCTGGCCGGCGACGAATTCACCGTCATTTCCAGGGGCCCGGGACATCCGGCCAAAGCGCACCGGCTGGCGGACGCTTTGGTCGCGGCATTCAAAAAGCCCTTCACGATCGACGGCATTGCCCTCTTTGTCGGCACCAGCATCGGCATATCCACCTCTCCTCCGGATGGGACAAGTCCGGAAGAGCTAATGAAGGCGTCCGACCTCGCGCTCTATGCCGCCAAGCAGGAAGGGCGCGGCCGGGCAAAAGCCTTCGATCCCGCAATGCTTGAACTACTGGAGCAACGCGAATTGCTGCGCCGCAGCCTCCGCATGGCCTTGGACCAACAGCAATTCTTCGTCGAGTACCAACCCCTTGCCGAAGGCGGCTGCATCGTCGGGTTCGAAGCGTTGCTGAGATGGCACCACCCGCTGCTTGGAAAAATTCCACCGGCGGCATTCATTCCGATGGCCGAAGCCGATGGAATGATGCCTGACATCGGCGCATGGGTTTTGGAGCAGGCATGCCGCGAAGCGATGAAGTGGCCTGAGAATTACATCGTCGCCGTCAATGTCTCGGCGGCGGAATTCCTGACGAGCGGCCTTACCGATCGCATATCGCAGACGCTGGACCTGGTCGGGCTTCCGCCCGAGCGTCTGGAGCTCGAGATCACCGAAAGCGTGCTGCTCGAGCGGACCGTCAACAACATCGACACGCTGAATACGCTCAACGTGCTGGGGATACGGATCTCGCTTGACGATTTCGGGACCGAATATTCTTCGCTGAGCTACCTCAAGACATTCCCTTTCGACACGATCAAAATCGACAAATACTTCATCACCGATCTGGAAAGCGATCCGAAAAGCCAGACGATCGTCCGCTGCATCGTCAACCTCGCACATGGCCTCGACATGCAGGTGACGGCCGAAGGGGTCGAGACGCCGGCTCAGGCGGAATGGCTGCACAGCGTGGGCTGCGACAGGCTTCAGGGCTATCTGGTGAGCAGGCCGCTTCCGGTCGAGGCGATCGGCGAGTTCATCAACCGGGCTGAGACATCCGTGAGCCCCGCGCTGGTATAGCAAAGGACCGATTTTTCGCCGTGCTTTTTGAAGGCATCTGACGCTCCAGACGAACTGATGGAGGCTGTATTGGAAGAGGAAGCATCCGGCTTCGATGACCATGCATTGGCGCCTATGGTGTCGCTGGAACTGAACGTTGCGATGTTCAAATCCCAATGGCAGTTTTGCGACAGGATTACCGAATATCTCGCAGACATCCTCGGCCAGGGTCACAGCGATCCGGCTCGATATTCGAATTTTCTTTCCGTCGCGGCCAACGAGCTCATTGAACTTGCTTTCCGTTCGACCGATGAGCCGGGAAGGATAAGTTTCAGTCTCTATCGGAGCGCGACGTCCAACCGGCTGAGAATTGCCTTTGCCCGCGAGGACCGCGAGAGCACCGGTCGGAGGTCAGGTGAACGCCAGTCCCTCTCCAGCGCCGGATCCGAGCTGAAGCCCGATGGGGCGATTTTGCTCAGCGATCTGGCAACCATATTCCGTGCCGCGATCCGGATTGAGAAGAACGGCGCCCAAGGGATTCAAATCATCGCGGATTTCCCCTCTGCCGAGGATTTCCAATGAACATGCTTCCCCTGCCCTTCGCCGTCCATTTTGATCCGACAAATCAGGAGCTGCTGCTGACCGGCAAGATGCGGCCGGAAAGTGCAAACGAGATTGCCGATGCCCTCAAGCTGGTGCGGCAAAGTTTGGAAAAATACAGCGGCGTCATCTACCTGAATGTCAAACGCCTGACGCATATCAACATGACGGCCTTCTCAGCGCTCTCCGATATTCTGAGGGCACACTGCCGGACCAGGCCGGAGCGGAAGATCGTCATCATCACGTCGAGCGTGGTGGCCTGGTCGACTTCGCTGTTCCAGACCCTGGCTGCATCGCAGCCGAACCTGTCGGTTGAAGTCTACGATTCGGCGTTTTATCCGGGCCAGACCTTTGTCGAGGATGAGAGCTTCATTCCCATTCTGCGCACCCAGACGAAAATGACGTGGAGGCACGAACGCGAACTGCTGCCGCGTCACGGTCTGCGCAACGGTCTTGTCATGGCCGATATCTGCTGCGGAATCGGCGATTTCGCCGCCCTGGTTCAACGGGAATTCAAACCGGAACGGCTTGTCGCGCTTGATCATTCGGTGCGCAGCCTCGAATATGCCCGCAAGGTCGCTGCCGACTTCGACCTGCAGGGGATAGAGTACACCTATGGCGACGCCTCCCAGATGCTGCTTCGGGACAATCAATTCGACTTCGTCACCTGCCGGCATTCGCTGCAGATCTTCAACCGTCCCGAGATGCTGCTCAGGGAGCTTTACCGCATCTGCAGGCCCGGCGGCCGTGTCTACATCACCAACGAAAAAAATTCGCATTGCCTGGGCGAGCCGCATGCGGAAACGATCAAATGGACATACGAGGAGGTCGCCAAACTGTTCAGGCACTTCGACATGGATGTCGAGATGGGGCCGAAAAGCCGCCATCTCCTTGCCGATGCGGGATTCGACAATATCAAGGTCGATTGCTTCATGGTGACCAACCTCGACGGGGATCCTCAGGACTTCGCCGACATCATCGAAGCCTGGGAAAATGTCTATGCCGGCGAGATGGCGGTGCGGCGCGGCGACTCCGTGGATTTTATCCGCAGGTTCCGGCAAGGATTCAAGGATCACATCTTTGCGGCCCTTCACCCCAAGGGTTATGCAGGCTGGCCGATCTGGGCAGCCTCAGGGCGAAAGCCACTGTGATGGACGCGAGATCACCGAAGACCCCGGCAGGAATAGGCTTTCGGGCAAAATTCATCCTGGTCGTCGGCGGAGCTGTGCTCTTCGACCTGCTGGTCAGCGGCGGGCTGGCGCTTTGGAACGTTCAGAGGCTGTCGCGCGACGCAACGCTCGAGGTCGGCCAGGGTCTCGAAGCGGCAAGCCAGGAATATATCCGCACCTATGCCGACTCGACCGCGGCTCAGGTGAGTTTGCTGCTGCGGCAGGTTCATAGCGACGTCAGTACGCTCGCAGGCGTGCTTCAGGCGCAGATCGACGATCCCGCGCGCAATTCGGACGTCGGCGCCGCAATCGCCCGCACATCACCCGGCAGCGTCAGCCTTTCCTACGATCAGCAGGGGAAATGGTCTCAGAACGCTCCGGGCTCGGTCTCGGTCGTCAGCGTGTGGGGTTACCTGCTCGGGCAGGACCGGAAGCCTAGACCCGACGTCGAGAGCGATATCCGCACCAGCGCGGTTCTGGATCTTGTGGCGCCGAGCCTGATGCAGCACGGTGCCTCGAAGCTGCAGATGTATTATATCGGCTCGAAAGACCGGCCGATCTTCCGAACCGCACCCTATACCGACCAGGCTCAGACCTTCGACCGCCTTTATCCTGGACATAACGAGGCCAATTTCTGGGACTTCTTTTTCCCGGGACTTTACGAATCCTGGCAGGGCTGGGCCAAGGATATCAAGACGCGGCCGGTCGCAGGCGACATCACCCAGACGGCACCCTATACGGATGCCATTACCGGCAAGCTGATCGTCAGTTTCTTTCATCCGCTATGGACGGCCGACAGGAAGGATGTCGCAGGCACCGCCGGCGCCGACATCACGCTCGACCAGCTGGCGCAGACGGTCGAAAATGTCAAAGTGGCGCAATCCGGCTTTGGGTTTCTGGCAATGTCCGACGGCAATGTCGTCGCGATCAACAGCACCGGTGAACAAACCCTCGGCCTGCGTTCCGCCAGCGGTGCGAGCGGAACCGGCGTGACCGGCCTGGAGCGCTCGCTGAAGGGAAGCTCCCAGCCCGCGATCGCCAAACTGGCCTTGGACCGCGAACAGGGCCTTCAGCATTTGCTGTTGCAGCAGGACGGCAGCGAGGTCCCCTATATCGTCATCGTCAAGAAACTGCCTGCGACCAATCTCTGGGTCAGCGGCCCGGTTCGGCAGGAGGCGATGCTGCTTGGGCTGGTCGTGCCCGAGCGAGAAATCGATGCCTCGCTCTATGCCGCCCAGGCCAAAATCTCCGAGGCGACGAACCGGATCGTGCTCTACCAAATTCTGGCGATCCTGATGTCCCTGCTGATCGTGACGATCGCGGTATTTGCCGCCTCGAAAAGAATAACCAGCGGAATCAGCGCATTGGCAGGCGCTGCCAAACGCATTCAGGCGAAGGATTATTCGGTCAGGGTGGCCATCTCGAGCAGGGACGAAGTCGGCGAGGCCGGTGAAGCCTTCAACCGCATGGCCGAAGAAATCAGCTATCACACCGAAAATCTCGAGCAGCTCGTCGAAGAGCGAACCGCTCAAATCGAAGATGCGAAAGAAGAGATTTCGACGCTGAACGCACAGCTGCAGCGGGAAAACAGACGTCTTGGAACGGAGCTCGCCGTCGCCGAGCGTATCCAGCTGATGGTTCTTCCGCTCGATCAGGAGCTCGAGGACTTTCAGGCGCTCGAGATCGCGGCCTATATGAGACCGGCGGAAGAAGTCGGCGGCGATTATTACGACGTCTTGAAGAACGGAAGCCGGTTGAAGATCGGCATCGGCGACGTCACCGGACATGGGCTCGAAAGCGGCGTGTTGATGTTGATGGTTCAGTCCGTCGCCCGCGCCCTGCAGGAAGCCGGAAATACCGATGCGGTGAAATTTCTCACAGATCTGAACAGCGCCCTGTTTAAAAATATCGTCAGGACGAAAATCGATAAGCACCTCACTCTGGCGTTTCTTGACTACGACGGAAAAGAGATGATCCTGTCGGGACAACACGAAGAAGTTGTCATCGTCAGGGCAAACGGCGAGGTCGAACGTATCGACACCATGGATCTGGGCATACCGATCGGGCTGGAGGCCGATATCTCAACCTTCATCAAAACCCGTCAGATCGCCTTCGAAAAGGGGGATCTCATCCTCCTGCATACGGACGGGGTAACCGAGGCCGAAAATGATGCCGGAGAATTGTTTGGCATGGAACGCCTGTGCCGCGAAGCAGTTCGCTTGAAGGATCTGAGCGCTGAGAAAATCGTTGCCGAAATCGTCGCGACACTGATGCTCTTCATCGGATCGCAGAAGATTTACGACGACATCACGCTTCTCGCAGTACGGCACAGGTGAGCCATGAGGCCAACGGTATTCGGCATCGAATCTCTGACAGATATAAGCCTGGATTCCGGCACGCGCCTCACCTTGACCGATGGCCCGCTGCAGCTTGGATGGAAGCACTCGGGAATGACGGCCGACTTCATTGCCGAGGTCATGGCCCTGCCCTTTTCACGGTCGCGAAAAGCCTACATGCAGGCGCATCATGACATCGGCTATCTCAGCAACGAGCTGATCGAAAACGCCGTCAAGTTTCGCCAGCCTGGCGAGATCCTCATTGAAGCCGGCATATCCGAGGGACGCTTTTTGATACGGGTCAAGAACACCATCGACAGCGCCACAGCCTGGCGCTTCCAGCAACTGTTGCATCGCCTGCAATCGAAGGATCCCGGCGAACTTCTCCTTGAGCAAATCGAAACCAACGCCATATCGTCTGCAAGCGGTTCGGGCTTGGGTCTGCTGACCCTTCTCAGCGACTACGACGCAAAAATGGCATGGGCATTCGAAGAAAATAATGCTGAACATATCATACTGACGACGACTGCAGCCGTGGCAATGCCGCCCTCCTCCAATCCGTGAGCGAAGAATGGAAATCAGCGACGAAAACTTCCGTGTATGGGCGGAACAAAACGAAGTCTATTTCGACGGCGTCTTCCGCCTGGCCGGGCCGGACGCCTATGCGCCGATCTATTCATTGATAACAGGCCTGCTCCACGACGGGCACAAACAGGTGACATTCAATCTGACCGGCCTCGAATTCCTCAATTCCTCCGGCATCAATCTCCTGGCCAAGCTGACCATCGAAGCCAGAAAAATGGGCGACCTGCTGCTCGTCGTCAAAGGCACGCACCAATATCCCTGGCAGGCGAAGTCGCTGCCGAACCTCAAGAAGCTGCATCCGCTTCTCGATTTGCGGTTGGCGTGAGCGGGGGCGAGGAACTATTTGCGGCGCGGGGCCGGCTCTCGTCTGCCTGCTGGCGGCTATCGTCACGGCCAATCTGGTGGAGTCAAAACGGTAGGATCGATTTGGGGGGCGTGGCTGCAGGTCGTTCGTAATATCGCGCGCGCCTACGTCTCCTCCCTCATTCCTGTGCTCGTCACAGGAATCCAGCCACGGCGCGTCCGCGCCGTGAATGAATCATATCGCGCCGAAAAAGTCTTTCGCGCCCAAGGACTTGGGCGCACTGGATTCCTGTGACGAGCACAGGAATGAGGGAGTGTGAAGTGGCGTCTCCGCCCAATCCTCCGCTCATATCGGTGTAGAACATACCACCTCCCCCTCCTCAATCCTCCAGCGGACGAGGCCGCGGCGCGCAGTGCCCAGCGGTTCCTCTAAGACTATATGCCGGGGCCTCTCACCGGACCTCAGTCCGATGTGCGATGCGCGATCCGCGTTTAATCTTTCACAACTGCTTACGTCGTGGAATTGCACGACGCCTATTGATCTTATTCGGAGGAAAACGATGCGGATAGCAACCTTGACGTCCCTGGCTGTGCTCTCGCTGGCGCTTGCCGCAGGCCCGGTCACGATTGCAGGTCACGACATGGCCGCACTGGCGAAGGACGGTGGTAACGGTGGTGGCAATGGCGGCGGTAACGGTGGTGGGAATGGCGGCGGCAATGGAAACGGCGGCAGCCATGGCAGCGGCAACAAGGGCAACGGTTCGGCCAATAGCGGCTCCAAATCGACAGGCTTGAAAGGCAAATCCTCCGAAGCGGCAGGCAAGTCCAAATCGGCCAAAACAGACAGGGTCGCCGCCACAAAAGAGAAAAACCTCTCGGCGCAGCTTGCGGGCCTGAACTCCTTGAAGCGGAATTACCGGGCGTTGATGCATACGTCGGACCCACGCATGGCCGCCATCTCGGCCTATGCAGTGGCTTACGCCCAATATGAAATCGACAACGGAATCGAGCCTGCAGCGACCGACCCTCTGCTGGGGGACGCGGCGCTGGAGGACGCATTGGCTTCCGCTACGAAATCCGGTCAGGTGAGCCCGGCGGTCCTGGCAGAAGCCAAAAACATTCTCGGCGTGGGCGAAGCGAACGGCAAGATCGATCAGATCCGCACCTCACTTGAGGACGCCGCGCCGGCGACGTCAGACGAATAGCCACGAGTGGGTTGCGTGAGGTGCGCCGCCGTTTCGGTTACAGCTGCGCACCAGACTATGAGAGCATTTCCGTCTCTGTTTGAGTAACGGAATGCTCTCTTTTTTTGAGAATTTTCGGGGCGCGCAAAACGTGCTCCGAGAGATCGGCAGGGATGCCCCTCATCCACCTGCCGGCACCGACCGGAGTCGAGCCATCGGTCTCGACTCCGGTCGGGTTAGGGTAACGAACAGCGACCTGACGCACCGTCCGGCGCACAAGGCGGGTGGCGCCTCAAGCCGCCTTGCTCGACGGAGACGATCGCTACGACGATTGCCATATCGGGGCCACAGACGCGGAAAACTGGCGCGGGCCTGGCTGAACCTGCTGCGCGGCGATCGCCGCCTGGAAACCTCGCGATAGTCTCCTCTGAACCGGTTTTCGCGCCTTCGCGAGTTTCGGCCTCGGGCTTGCACGAGCAGCCAGGCGGTTTACGTGCCGCCTGGAGACGAAAATCAAAACAGCAGCTATTCCACCGTAAGCGTTCCGCCCCCCTTGGAGTATTTCTTCCCTCCAAGGGAATTGATCGTTGCGCATTTTTCCTTATCGAACTTCTCGCACATCTTGTTGCCTTTGATGCTCCATGTGCCGTTGTAAGTGGCCTTGTCCCCGTCGACGGTCGCTTCAATCGTTCCGTCTGGTTTATAAGTTGTGATGCCCGATTGCGTCTTTGACTTCCAGTGGATCGGGTGGCCTACCAACTCGCTTTTCAACTGCTCCCCGGTCAATGTTGCGGCATATGCACCAGATGCGAAGACGAGCATAATGAGGCCAGAAACCGTGATCGCTTTCATCGTCCACTCCCTTCTTCCTAAGCCGCGTCTGCCGAAACTGCGTTAGAGCACGGCGAACATCTATCCAAAAAGCCTATTTCGACGTTCAAACTTGCAGGGGTCTGCCCCGCTCCCCGAGCGCGGTGAGCGTTGGACAAGGGTCGCTACTCGCACCAGTGTTTCCTATGGTTAGGTCGCGTGAAGCCTTCCTGCGGTACGGGAGTTCCATAAGGAAATGCCCCGCCAGGACGGGGCATTTCGTATTACCTGATGCCGCTTTAATCAGCGATACCGCGCGGAGGGGCGCGGCAGGTCGAAGGATGACAGAGTTCGGAAAATCTTCAATTTACCTGAATTTACTAATCCTGCTGCGGAGCCGGTTACCTTAGCCATGGCCGGATTGACGGGTCAACGCAGAGGCGGCGCCCTCCGTAAATCCTTCTTTTTTAGCTGGAGAGATCGGCCGAGACGATCGCTGCACCTCCGCCTTTTATAGAACCGGCTTCGGTCAAGCCGCCTTCTCAACCGCCGGCTCGCCCATCGCCTGCGGCTTGCCAAGCAGATAACCCTGCGCCTCGTCGCATTGTTCTTCCAAGAGCGTGTCGAGCTGCGCCTGGGTTTCCACGCCCTCCGCCAGCACCGGCACCTCCAGGCTGCGGCCAAGGGCCAGGATGGCGCGGACGATCGCCTTTGACTGCGGGCTGGTTTCGACCTCGGCCATGAAGCTCTTGTCGAGTTTGATCTTGTCGAACGGGAAGGAGCGCAGCGTCTCCAGTGAGGAATAGCCGGTGCCGAAGTCGTCGATCGCGATCGACACGCCGAGCGCCTTGATCTGCCGCATCGTCCGCAAGGCCTTGTCCTTGTCGACGATGATCGAGCTTTCGGTGATCTCGATTTCGAGACGCCGCGGGTTCAGACCGGTTTCCAGAAGGATCTCCGATATGACGGCGGCCATATCGGCATGGCCGAGCTGGATCGGCGACAGGTTGACGGCGATCTTGTGGCTGTTGTTCCAGCTTGCCGCCTCGCGGCAGGCTTCCCTGAGCACCCATTCGCCGATCGGCAGGATCGCGCCGCATTCCTCGGCAAGGCCGATGAAATCCATGGGCGGGATGTTGCCGCGTTCGTGATGCCGCCAGCGCAGCAGAACTTCGTAGCCGGTGATCTCGCCCGTCCGCACCGATTTCTGCACCTGATAATGCAGATGCAGCTGGCTGCGGTCGATCGAGGCCCAGAGGTCCTTGGCGAGCGAGCGGCGGCGGCGCGCATGCTCGTCCATTGCAGCCTCGTAGAAGCAGACCTTCTGCAGCAAGGATTGTTTGGCGCGGTACATGGCAAGGTCGGCATTGGCGAGAAGGCCGTCGACGCCTGCCGCATCGCTTGGATAAACCGCCACGCCGAGGCTGGCGCCCGTCTTGATCTCGAAGCCGTCGATCGTGACCGTCCCGGTCAGCGCGCCTTCGAGCCGCGCGATGAAATCGTGGAGCGCGCTCAGCTCATCGAAGCGCTTGGTCGCGGCGAACTCGTCTCCGCCGAACCGGGCGATGAACTCGCCCTCCTGCCGCGCTTCGTCGAGACGGCGCGCCAGTTCGACAAGCACCTTGTCGCCGGTGCCGTGGCCGTGCTGGTCGTTGATCTCCTTGAACTTGTCGAGATCGATGCCGATGACGGCGACGTTGCCCCTCACCCGGTCGGCGATCATCATTTCCTCCGAGACGCTTTCGCCGAACTGCAGCCGGTTCGGCAAGCCCGTCAGGCCGTCATGCTTGGCAAGGAAAGCGACCTGCTCCTCGGATTTCAGGCGATCGGTGATGTCTTCGAAGGTGACGACCCAGCCGCCATTGGGCAGGATGTTGACATTCTGCTGGATGGATATGCCGCTCGGATATTTGTGAACCGCACTGCCGGCGCCTGATCTGATCAGCGCCATGTTCCTGGTATAATGCGCCTCGGCCCGCGCGGCCGCCTCGCCGGGGTCCTCGGTGTTGGCGGCATAGCCGATGTCGACGATCTCACGGTACACCATGCCGGGACGCACCGATCCCTCGGGGAACCGGAAGATTTCCAGATAGCGTTTGTTGCAAAGCAGCAGACGCTCGTCCCTGTCGAACATGCAGATGCCCTGGCCGATATTTTCGAGCGCGACGTCGAGATTGCGGGTGACCTCCTCGATCCGGTCGGCATCCGCCTTCTGCTTGCTGTTGTCCTTGGTGATCTTGGCATAGCCGATCAGTGCGCCGGCCTCGTCATAGATCGGGTCGATGACGACATGGGCCCAGAAGGAGGAGCCGTCCTTGCGGTAACGCCACCCCTGGGCTTCGAACTTGCCTTCGCTGCGGGCGGTTCGAAGCGCCCGCTGCGGCAGCCCATTCCTCCGATCCTCCTCAGAATAGAACAGCGAGAAATCCTTGCCGACGATCTCATCGGCGCTGTAGCCCTTGGCGCGCTCGGCGCCGGCATTCCAGTTGCTGACCTTGCCATCCGGATCGAGCATATAGATCGCGTAGTCGGTCACCCCTTGCACCAGGAGCTTGAAGTTGCGCTCGGCCCCGGCCGTCTTGGCCTGCGAGCGCACGACGAAGATGGCGGCCGCAAAACCCGCCGCCAGCAGCGAAAAGGTAACGGCGGCGATCGTCACCGCCATCAGCGCCGGCGAAAGCAGCATGGCGGGATCGAGCGCGGTGATGCCGGGAATGACCGTCACCCCCGCCGTCGCGGTGAAATGCAGCGCGACGACGCCAAGCGTCAGGAGAACCGTCGGAACCAGCTTACCCAAAGTCGACCGGCCGCTCCGGCCTGCAAATCGAAAGGCAGCCACTGAAAACGCCACGCCGAGAACCACCGAGGCCGTCACGAAGCCCGTATCCCACGAGATTTCACCGGGGAATTCGATCGCCAACATGCCGGCGAAATGCATAGACCAGATACCGACGCCGAAGAGTACGCCCGCCAGGACGTTCGCCACCCATCTGTCATAGGCGATCTTGGCGGCAACCGCCGCCGTCGTCGCCACGATCGCGACCAGCAGCGAGACCAGCGTCAATCCGGCATGATAACCGACGACGACACCGGGGTCGTATGCCAGCATGGCGATGAAATGCGTGGCCCAGATACCGAAACCACCCGCCGCTCCCGCCGTCAGCAGCCACACCCACCGAACCGCGCCATCGGACAAGGTCGCCCGATGCAGCAGAACGAGCGCGCAATGGCTGGCGAGAAAGCAGATCAGACCCGCAAGCCCGACCAGCGTGAGATCATGCTGCTCGGTAACGCACGTCAGAACGGTAAACATGGAAGAGGCCCTCGATTTCAGAGGGCACGCTAATCAGCGGTCGCTTAAGGAAGGTTGAAATGGGCGGGGCGGCTGGGTGGGATATCGAGGTTGTTCGGGGCTGGTTGTGAGATTAGAGTTTATGGAGGGTTTGTTGGTATGGTGAATGGATCGGGGAGTAGTTATCGGCGAGGTCCGCAACCCAATTATACGGCAATCATCCACGTTAACGTTTTGATCAAGATGTCAGCTTTCGCGATGAGGAAGGCGCCGCTTTTTGGAAACTACGTTGCAATCGCAATTCTCACCGTCCCCAATGATCGCTATAAGAATACACCCCTTAATTTACTCGGTTGTTGTAGGTTGATATGCGTGTAGTAGTAGGCTCACACAACAACTTCAAAGAGAGTCTTCTGTGTCAATTCCGAGTTACGAACTTACGCGTTTGGACAGCAATAATTTCGAGCATCTGGTTAACGCAATTGCCATCCGAGTGCTTGGCTCGGGCGTCACGGGGTTCGGACCCGGAGCAGATGGCGGAAGAGATGGATTTTTCGAGGGCAAAGCAGACTACCCAAGCTCAGCTGAACAATGGAACGGAATATGGTATATCCAATCTAAGTTCCATCCACCGCACTTGTCTGCTGATCCGCAAAAGTGGCTCCTTAACCAAATTCAACAGGAAATCACCTCTTTTAAATCTCCATCATCAAGACGCAGAGTTCCCGATGTTTGGATAATCGCAACCAACATAGAGCCTTCAGGCGTCGCGGAGACGGGATGTTTTGATGCCGCGCGCGCATTGGTCGCGAAATCCCTACCACCCCTCGCCAATCGGTTCCATATCTGGGGCGGAAGAAAGATACTAGATTTCCTGGCATCATTTCCTGACATCTCCGAGTACTACGGAGAATTCCTCACACCTGGCCACATACTCAAGAAGCTATACGACGAGATGTCTGATAGTAGAGCGGATATTTCAGAAATATTTCGTTACGTCACCGTCACTCAAATGATGGAGCAACAGTACACAAAACTAGAGCAAGCTGGATCTACCGTAGACAATAGACCAGGTATACAAAGATTATACACAGATATACCTTTCAAATGGAACGAATTTAGAGGACTTGCCGCGGCGAGTTTATCTAAGGCCTTGGCTCAGGTGCACCGTACCCATCCCTCAATGCCAACTGACGACTCGTGGAAGCTGTGGGCTGAAACTCCAAGTAGAGCACGCGCGTGGCTCGTAAAAGGCGGGCCTGGCCAAGGGAAGTCCACTCTTACGCAATATGTTGCTCAAATTCAAAGAGCAGCGCTCATATTGGGGGCACCAGATCTGGCTATTACGTCGTCGCAGGCGGCCGTTGCAGAAGAAATCCGCAGTATTT
The DNA here is from genome assembly GCF_030053155.1 of Rhizobium sp. BT03. NCBI lineage: Bacteria > Pseudomonadati > Pseudomonadota > Alphaproteobacteria > Hyphomicrobiales > Rhizobiaceae > Rhizobium > Rhizobium sp. BT03. The sequence goes on along the minus strand of NZ_CP125640.1, from coordinate 4,373,124 downwards.
CCACCAAGCAAGGTCTCTGGCCCGAGGCTCCCCGTATGCCAGTAACGATAGAACTGAAAGATTTCGCTTTCTGGCTCGGGCAGCGCACGCCAACACAAAGTCCCAGGGTTATTGCCTATCTGGTGGATCGCTTCGGTCGTGACTTGGGCACTACTGTTCAGCCTGGCACTCTAAAGCGAGCGTTCGCCACCTCCAGATGGTTGTTTGTCTTCGACGGGTTAGATGAAGTACCTGGTGACGTGAAGGACGCAGTTGCGAATGAAGTAGTACATTTTGTTGATGATACTCTCGTTGCTTGCGGGACCGACGCGGCAATCGTCTGTACATCTCGGCCACAAGGCTATTCTGGGCAATTTGCCAGCTTGGGAGGCGCCACAGTAGAACTAGCCACCTTGACACCTGAACAGGCGTTGAAGTGCGCTACTCCTTTATTGAAGATTGGTCGTTCACAGACGGATAGCCGGGGATTCATTGAAACTCTACGTGAAGCGCTAAAGTCTCCTGCCATCGCAGAAATCATGACCACTCCGTTGCAAGCGCATATTATGGCAGTCGTTGTGCGAGATGGTGGGCGCCCCCCAGAGCGCCGATGGAAGCTCTTTAACACATTTTATGAAATCATTAAGAAGCGAGAGGCTAACCGAAATCTACCTGATAAAAACCTTGCGACTCTGCTGCGAGAAGGCGACAAGTTACTTCGCGCTCTTCATAACCGGCTGGGTTTCGAACTTCATGCTCGCGCGGAAACGAGTGAAGGAGCGACCACGGCGATCAGACGCGATACATTGAAATTAATCGTATCTGAAACTGTAACAAAATTGCAGGACAAGGACGTCAAAAGCACAGTGTCAACACTGATGAAGGCGACCACGGAGCGCCTCGTATTAGTTAACACTCCCGAAAACGGTGAATTTGTTCGCTTTGATATTAGACCGCTTCAGGAGTTTTTTGCGGCCGAATTTTTATACCGTGACGGCAAGGCGGAGCATTTCCACAGCCGTCTTGAAGCAATAGCTGCCGATGCACATTGGCGCGAAGTTATGCATTTCCTCATAAGCGCACTCGTTGAGAACGGCAGAAACAATGAACTCCTAGTAGCAACCAGCGTCCTTGAAAGTATAGATTCTGGAGAAGGGCCCAGTCGCGCCTTTAATCGTCGGCTAGCGAAGGGCGCTAAAATTGCGGCAAGACTATTAGTTGAAGGCGTGTTGGAAGAAGATAAACAAATTCGATCTCGGTTTCTCAACGCCATAATACCAATGGCAGGGCAAAGCTTTCCATCAGAGTTATTAACGAGAAAGCCGCAACGCCATTCGCTTGCTTGGCTTCAGGACGCAATGCTAACCGCGATTCGAGAACAAACGCCAGCCGAAACGATTGGCGCGGCAATCTGCTTGGGTCGCATCCTCCCTGACAAAGACAAAAGGAGTAGAGAAGTATCGAATTTTATTGAGGGAGCGGGCAGCTCTTATGTAGCATATTTTTTGTATGCTCTGGATCAAAACAAAACAGATTATACGAAGCTCAGCCGCTGGGTCTGCGCCATTGCCGTTAGATTTCTAATGTCTGATAAATGGTTGACTTTTCCCTCAGAGGTAATCGCCGCAGCTTCGCATATTGCTGCCTCTCAAATCAAGACACTTCGTGACGAATTGAACCTCTCCCATTCTTCGTCTCTTGCGAATGTTATCGGCGCCGCTCTTTGGTCCAGCTCTCCTACCCGCAGGCACAGAACCACCTCACTGGAGGTAGTATACGGCATTGTGGAAATGCACTTGGAGCCCGTCGCCACTGAATTAGAGTATGAGAAATGGCCGGACGAAATCTGGAGTAATTTCAAAACTCTCCCAGGCCTATTCTCGGCACTATACCATGCTTTCGAACTTCTTCGGACTAGATCAATCGAAAGCAAAGAAAATTTTTTAAATAGCATCGGCCGGAGCTACTCTAATTTTTCCTTAATCCCGTATCCAATTAAAAATTTCTTCCGTGAAAACCTTGCATATAAGCAACCTGGCGACTCCGACGAAATAAATTTATTAATAGAATCCCACAAACCTGGCTGGGAAAGATACGGCATGACATTTACCCAAGGAGATAATATTGACGTTATAGGGATCGCCCAAGAATTCCCCACGCTTTTCTTCCATCTCTTCAATGACGAAGATTACAAAGATTCTTTCTTGAAATTTAGCAATCACGAGGCATTTCCACCTGCGTTAACAAAATCGATCACCGCAAGCGCCTCCCATGATGTGATCTATACTTGGCGATGCCTGAAAGCACATCCCGCCTTGAATACAACTGAAAATTGCAATTTGATCCTAACTACAGCATGCGGCCCTGTAATTCGCCACAAGTACAGAAATAGCCTACGCCCGATCAAAATTAACCTTCCAGCTGAGACTGTTCTTTTACCCCATGTAGTTGGGATGATGATGGATGCGATCGAGACTGAGAATAAGCCGGCGTATTTGATCAAAGAACATAATCGCTTGAGCTTACACACGTGGACCGAGCAGTTCGCCCCAAGTGCTAGCGATCTCAAAAAAGTGTTTTCAGACCATAAGCGACCGGCACATATTCGCTTCGCGGCGCTGGCATTATACCACTTTCATCCCAAACGCGACACGATGGACAACTATGAACTTTTCGTTCAGTTGTATGATCCAGCTCATTCGACGTGGATGCTTCCAGCGATTGCATACGCACTTTTTGATCAAATCCAGAGGAAGGATGCGAAGGCAATTTCCGCGTTCGGTACGTTGCTTGAACGATCGGCGGATGATTACTTCGGAAGGGCTGCACTAGCGTCCCCTTTTAAAGCTTGGATAGAATCATCTGGCTCGCCGGTGACCAGTTCACAAATGGCTTGGGTCGACTGAAGGACGTTGAGGATGCCGCGCCCAATAACGACGCGTGTGTGACGGCTTCAGAGATTTCTCTCTCGAAGCGCATCGACGATGACGGAGAAGGCCGGGAGGTTCTGCCGCCGGCTGGGGTAATAGAGGTAATAGCCGGCGAATTTGGGGGTCCAGTCTTCGAGGAAGAGTTGGAGACGCCCGTCCGCGATATGCGTTTCGATATAGCTTTCCGGAACGAAGGCGATGCCGTAGCCTTGAAGGGCCGCGGCGACCATTTCGCGATCGGTATTGAAGGTGAACTGGCCCTCCACCCTCACCCGGACCTCCTCGTCGTTCTTTTCGAATTCCCAGGCGTACAGTCCGCCCACCCGGTCGAGACGCCTGTTGATGCAGTTGTGATGCATGAGCTCCTGCGGTGTCGTCGGCACCGCTCTTGTCTTGAAATAGTCAGGGGAAGCGACGGCCACCAGCCGCCAGTCCGGCCCGATCCGCACCGCAACCATGTCCTTCTCCAGGCTCTCGCCGAGACGCACGCCCGCATCGAAGCCATCCTCGACGATGTTGCGGAAGCTGTTGTCGACGCTGAGTTCCAGTTTGATATCCGGATATTCCCCAAGGACGGGGGCGAGCTTCGGCCAGACCACGCTTTCCATCGCGTGGTTCGAAAGGGTGATCTTGACGGTGCCGGCCGGTTTGTCGCGATAGGCCATCAATGCCGCGATATCCGCCTCGATTTCGGAAATGCGCGGTGCAAGCGATTGCCGGAGACGCTCGCCGGCCTCTGTCGTCGCCACGCTCCGCGTCGTGCGGGTGAGAAGCCGCAGCCCCATGCGCGCTTCGAGTTCCTTCACGGCGTAGCTCAGCGTCGATTGCGCGACCCCCAGTTTCGCCGCGGCCCTGGTGAAGCTGCGTTCCTCCGCCACCGCCAGGAAGAGCAGCAGTTCATTGAAATTCTCGCGGGCCACGGCGATATCTCCAGTCGTTCCGATCCGGCGCCATTAATAGCCGATTTCGATAAGTCCATGCAAATTGCAACGGCTAATCGGAGTTATCGAACGGTGCTATCCATCTCCCGAAGAATGAGACGGGCATTCCGCCCGGACAGGAGATGACCATGCTCGGCACCGTCCTTCGCGCCCCCGGCGATATCCGCTGCGAGGAAGTCGCGGAACCGAAAATCGAGAAACCCACTGACGCGATCATCAAGCTGTCGGCGTCCTGTGTCTGCGGCTCCGACCTCTGGCCCTATCGAGGCCTTCAACCGGTAAATGCCCCGCAGCACATGGGCCACGAATATTGCGGCGTGGTCGTCGAGATCGGCAGCGAGGTCAGGACCGTCCGGCCCGGCCAGTTCGTGGTCGGCTCGTTCTGCCTGTCCGACAACACCTGCCCGCATTGCCGCTATGGCTTCCAGTCGTCATGCGAACATCGCGAATTCATGTCGGGCGCGCAGGCTCCCTATGCCCGGATCGCCATGGCCGACGGCACGCTTGTGGCGACCGACACCATGCCGTCCGATGACCTGATCCCGAGCTTGCTCGCGGCTTCGGATGTCCTTGGCACTGGTTGGTATGCGGCCGATGCCGCGCGGGTCACGCCGGGATGCACGGTGGTCGTGGTCGGCGACGGCGCGGTCGGCCTGATGGGCGTGCTCGCGGCCAAACAGCTTGGCGCCGGCCGCATCATTGCCATGAGCCGCCACAAGCAGCGCCAGGAACTGGCGCTCGAATATGGCGCGACCGACATCGTCACCGAGCGCGGCGACGCGGGTGTGGCCAGGATCAGGGAATTGACGGGTGACGTCGGCGCGGACTCGGTGCTGGAATGCGTCGGCACAGAGGAGTCGATGATGCAGGCGATCAATGCCTGCCGCCCCGGCGGCTCGATCGGCTATGTCGGCGTTCCCCATGGCGTCAGTCTCGACGGACAGATGCTGTTCTTCGCACAGAAGAACCTGTTGGGCGGCCCTGCCCCGGTTCGCCGCTTCCTGCCGCACCTGATCGATCTCATCCTGTCGCGCAAGATCAACCCCGGAAAGGTCTTCGACCTCGAAGTGCCGCTCGCCGATGTCGCCCAAGGCTACAAGGCGATGGACGAGCGCTCGGCGATCAAGACGCTTCTGCGGATGTGACGTCCGGATTTCGGATCACACCGAGGACCCCGAAAACTTAGCCGTCCGAGATTTCGAAATCGACGACGCCGGCATGGCTTGTCGGCGCGACCCTGGTCGCCGGAACGGCGACGCGCAGCCGTCGCCCGGCGCCATGAACAACCCCGCTTTGAAGGGACAGCCCGATGGACATCAACTACGACATGAGAATTGAAGCCAAGACGACGCCGTGGAGTGCGGTCATCTGCATGATGCTGACCTCCTTCGTGCTCGTCGCGTCGGAATTCATGCCGGTGAGCCTGCTGACCCCGATCGCCGACGAACTGGCGAGCACCGCCGGCCAGGCAGGTCAGGCGATCTCGATCTCGGGTTTCTTCGCCGTCATCACCGCCTTGTTCAGCAACGTGTTGTTTGCGCGCTTCGACCGGCGCCTGGTGATCCTCTGCTACACCGTCGTGCTCGTGGCGTCGGGTCTGGCGGTCACCTTTGCCCCCAATTACCTCATATTCATGGTCGGCCGCGCGCTCATCGGCGTGTCGATCGGCGGCTACTGGTCCTTGGCGACGGCGATCATCGCCCGCATCGCCTCCGGTCCCGACGTGCCGAAGGCGCTGGCCATGCTGCAAGGCGGAAGCGCGCTCGCCGCAGTGATCGCCGCCCCGCTTGGAAGCTTCCTCGGCAGCCTTGTCGGATGGCGAGGCGCCTTCTTCATCGTCGTGCCGATCGGCATTGTCGCCTTCATCTGGCAGGCCATCGCCCTGCCCCGGATGCCGGGCGGCCAAAGCGGATCGCTCGGCAGGACATTCAGCCTGATGGGCAACCGCACCTTCGCCCTCGGCATGACGGCGATGATCCTGTTCTTCATGGGGCAATTCGCGCTGTCGACCTATCTCAGGCCATTTCTCGAAGACATCACCCATCTCGGGGTCAACGCGCTCTCGCTGGTGCTGCTCGGGATCGGCCTTGCCGGCCTCGCCGGAACCTCGCTGATCCCCGCCGTCCTGCGCTCGCATATGGCGCATGTGCTGATCGGTTTTCCGGCGGTGCTGGTGACCGTCGCCCTGGCGCTTACCGGCCTCGGCCCCTTCGCGCTGGCAACCGCCGGCCTGCTGCTTCTCTGGGGCCTGCTTACGACGCCGGTTCCGGCGGCATGGACGACCTGGATGACCCGGACGATCCCCCACCATCTGGAGGAAGGCGGCGCCTGGTTCGTCGCGCTCATTCAGTTTGCCATCACTTCAGGCGCATTCGCCGGCGGGTTGTTGTTCGATCATGTCGGCTGGTGGAGCCCGTTTGTGTTGAGCGCTGCGGCGATGGCGGGTGCGGCGGTGACCGCGATCGGCGTGACGCGGGCACCCAAGAGAGCCTCATCCTGAGGTGCCCCGCAGGGGCCTCGAAGGACGAGGCGGGCGCCCGGCCTCGGATGGATGCAAGAAGCAGCGTGGAACGTGTCCTTCGAGGCTCCGCCCTCACGGGCTACGCCCCTCAGGATGAGGGAGGTTGGAGGGTGCCGCGCCCCAATAACAGACGGAAGCAGCGTTGCGGCGTGCTTCGAGGCTTCGCCCTCACGGTCTGCGCATCTCAGCATGAGGGAGGTTGGAGCATGTCGCGCTGGCCCCGCGGGAGCGGGAGGATGCGCGCCGCCGCCCCAAGAGAGCCTCATCCTGGGGCGCCCCGCAGGGGCCTTGAAGGACGAGGCGGGTGCTCCACCGCCCTCACCTCTCCAGCTCCACAATCGCACAGCCATAACCGCCAAGCTCCAGCGTGCCCCTCACCGGCTTTTCCCCGTCCAGAAGATCCCGCCCCGCCGGCACGCCGCCGACCGACACAGCCTGATCCGTATAATTCTGCACAAACAGCAGCCGCCGCTCCGCGTTCATCCGCATCGTCACCTCCACGCCTTCAGGCAAGCCGCCGACCAGCGGTTCGATGCCGGCCTGGGGGAAGAGGCGTTCGGTGAGCGCCTCGGTCAGTTCAGGCGTGAGGTAGGTGCCGAGATAGACCACCTGCCCCTTGCCGACCTTGCGGGAGGTTGCCATCGCCTGGCCCTCGGCGTAGCGGTTGGACCAGGCGGCGATCACCTCGACGTCGCTGTCGACGGTCAGGTTTTCGTAGAAGTGGCCGGCGGTCAGTTCGCGGTTGCCGAGCTTGAAGCGGCGCTGGCGGCGGTTGCTTTCGGCCGGTTTGTTCGGCGGGATGACGAGGCCGCCGGAGCGTTCCATCACGTCGAAGAGGCCGTTGGCGCCGGGGGCGGCCAAGCGGCCGAAATCCTCGACGCGCACGCCGGTGAGCTTCGAAAGTGCAGTGCCCGGCGCGGTTTCGCGGATGACATGGTTGTCTTCATTGCGGGTGCCGGTGCGCGCGCCGATGACGACGGTGCCGCCGGAGGCCGCGAAGGCTTCGAGCCTTGCCGTCCATTCGTCCTTCCACATCACCCAGTGGGGCACATAGAAGAGCTTCAGCCTGGAAAGATCGTCCTCGGGATGGATGAAGCCGCAGGCGATGCCGCGGTCATAACAATATTGATGCATGAGGATCGCATCGTCCTGCGGGCTCGGCAGGCCGATCGGATAGGTCTTGTGGGCTTCCTGATTGTCGAAATCGGAGCCGGCGATGCCGACATCCATGCGCACATAGGTGCCGAGGATTTTCGGCTGCAGCGCGATCATCTCGGTCGCGAAGCGCTTGGCCTCCTCATAACGATGGCGGCCGATATCGTCATGGTCGATGATGCCCATCCAGTAGATCTCGGCGCCGAAATGGGCCGGGCGCCAGCGGAAGAACATCAGGCCGTCGGCCCCGTGCGCGACGGAGGAAAGCGCCATGCGGCGTAGTTCCCCCGGCTCCGGCGTCAGCGTGCAGAAGCCCGGCTGGCTGCCGAAGCCAGACTGCTGCTCGGGCACGATGTAATTGCCGGAGAAACCGCGGCAGATATCGAGATGCAGCGCCTGCACCTTGGCGTGGTTGCCGAGCCGCATGAATTCGTCATAGAGCATCGGATAGATGTCGTAGCCGACGAAATCGAGATCCTTGCTGAACTGGCCGCGGAAATCGATGTCTCGCAGGCCGCCGAGATTGTGGAAGACGAACCAGCCGGGTTTCACCGCGCGCAGGATCTCGACCTGATCGTGCTGGAAGCGGGCGGTGGAGAAGGCGAGGAAGCGGTGATAATCCTGCAGGTGGCCGGGGCTCGGGAAGGTCGGGCCAAACTCGATCGGCAGCACCACCTGATCGAAGCTGTCATAGGCCGTCGCCCAGAAATCGCCGCCCCAGGCGCGGTTGAGCTTGGCGATCTCGCGGTATTTATCGGCGAGGAAGGCCTGGAATTCGCTGAGCGTCGCCTGGGAAAAGCTCTCCGGCATGCTGGTGTTCAGCTCGTTATCGGTCTGCCAGCCGACGACATGGGGATTGCCGCGATAATGCTCGGCCATCGCCCCTGTGATGCGCTTGCTGTGCTCGCGAAAGACAGGGCTTGCCGTATCGCAATGCTGGCGCGAGCCGTGGCTCATCGGACGGCCCTTGCCGTCGACCCTTAAAATTTCAGGGTGAGCTGCCGTCAGCCAGCGCGGCGGTGTGGCCGTCGGCGTGCACATGATCGTATCGATGCCGTGGCGCGCGAGGATTGATATGGCGCGGTCGAACAGATCGAAATCGAAGGTGCCGAGCCTGGGTTCCAGAATATGCCAGGCGAATTCGGCCATACGCACCACGTTGAAGCCGGCCTTGGCCATGCGCTCGGCATCGCGCTCCCAATAGCTTTCATCGACATGCTCGGGATAATGCGGCGCACCGACCAGGAAGCGGTCGGTCTTGACGGGGTTCCATACGGAGAGGGTCTTGTCGGACACGGGATTTCCTATCTGTCGAGAATGGTCTTGCGGGCGCTGATCGTGCGGCCGCCATCGGATGAAAAGAGATAGAGTTCGCGGGCATCGAGCTTCAGCGCCACCTTCTGCTCGGCGGCAAAAGGCGCGACATAGCTGAGCTGCACGGTGATGTTGCCGGTGCCGCTCTCCGAGGCGATGGTCTGGAGATTGCCGGCATCGACATAGAGAATGGTTTCGCGGCCGAGATGCTCGACGAGCCGCACCTCCCCTTCGATCGCCCCGCCCTGCCCGCCGTCGGCGACCATCGATATGTTCTCCGGGCGCACGCCGAGCGTCAGGCCGGCGCCCTTGGCGAGAACCGTCGGCTCGGCCAATTCCACCGTCACCGGCACGAGGCCGGGCGCCGAGACAGTCGCGTGACGGCCGGAGACCTCGTCGACTGTGACGCCGAGGAAATTCATTCTGGGCGCGCCGAGGAAGCCGGCGACGAAGAGATTGTCGGGATTGCGGTAAAGCTCCAGCGGCGAGCCGACCTGCTCGATGATCCCCTGATTGAGCACGACGATGCGGCTTGCCATGGTCATAGCCTCCACCTGGTCGTGGGTGACATAGACCATGGTGGCGCCGAGCTCGGCATGCAGGCTGCTGAGTTCGACGCGCATCTGGGTGCGCAGCGCCGCATCGAGGTTGGACAACGGCTCGTCGAACAGAAAGACCTCGGGCGAGCGGGTGATCGCCCGGCCGATCGCGACGCGCTGTCGCTGGCCGCCGGAAAGTTGCTTCGGCCGCTTGTCCAGCTGGTCGGTGATCCTGAGGATCTTGGCGGCGCGCGCCACCGCCGCCTCGATCTCGGCCTTCGGGCGCTTGGCCATGCGCAGGCCGAAGCCCATATTCTCCGCCACCGTCATGTGCGGATAGAGCGCGTAGGACTGGAAGACCATGGCGATCCCGCGATCGCCCGGCTCCTCGCTGCTGACGTCGCGGCCATTGATCAGGATCTGGCCGGACGAAATCGTCTCCAGGCCGGCGATCGATTTCAGCAGCGTGGACTTGCCGCAGCCGGAGGGGCCGACCATGACGATGAACTCGCCTTGCGCGACCGAAAGGTCGATACCGCGCAGCGCATGATAGGCGCCGTAGTTCTTGTTGATCTCACGGAGTTCGAGACTGGTCATGTCTGGCTCTCTTCTGTTGAAACTGAAAACTGCCGATTGCTCATCCCTTCACCGCCCCCATGGTCAGGCCGGCGATGAAGTGCCGCTGCATCAGGAAGAACATCACCACCGGCGGCACGGCGACGACGATCGTGCCCGCCGAAATCAGGTTCCAGGCCGAGACCCATTCGCCGCGAAGATTGGCAAGTCCTGCCGTGACCGGCTTGACGCTGTCGCTGACGGTCAGCACCACCGCCCAGAAATAATCGTTCCAGATGAAGGTGAAGATCAGGATGGCAAGGGCTGCGAGTGCCGGCCGCACCAGCGGGATCGCCACATGGATGAGCGTCTGGAAGGGCGAGGCGCCTTCTGCCCGCGCCGCCTGGAACAATTCATCGGGCAATGCCGCGATGAAATTGCGCATGAACAGTGTGGCAAAACCGGTCTGGAAGGCGACGTGGAAGATGATCAGCGCCGCGGTGGTATCGATCAGATCGAGCTGCACCATCAGATCGCGCACCGGGATCATCATGATCTGATGCGGCAGGAAATTGCCACCCACGAACAGCGCGAAGATCAGCATGTTGCCGCGAAAGCGGTAGCGCGACAGCACGTAGCCGGCGAGTGTCGAGAGAACAAGCACGCCGATCACCGAGGGAATGGTGATGATCAGGCTGTTGAGGAAGTAGCGGGCCATCGGCGTCTGCGTGAAGACATCGGTATAATTGTCGATCACGCCCATGCCGGTCGGCCATCCCCACAGGTTGCCGCCCATGACATCCTCGGTCGTGCGGAAGGAGGTGAGAACGATGGCAAACAGCGGGCAGAGCCACAGCAGCAGCACGATGACGACGGCAAGCACATAGAGGCGGCGCTGCCAGACGGCGGTCTCGGGAATGGGACGAGGATACATCAGCCTCCCCTCTCTTCGGTTCGGATGATGCGGCTGAGATACCAGACGATGAAGACGGCCATGATCACGAACAGCACCGAGGCGATCGCCGCGCCGTAGCCGAAGCGGTAGGAGAAAATCGACTGCTCGAACATCTGGTAGGCGAGCACAGAGGACGATCCGAATGGCCCGCCCGATGTCATCACCGACACCATGTCGAAGGAGCGCAGGGCGCCTACCACGGTGACGGCAATGGCGATGAAGGTCACCTGAGTCAGCTGCGGCAGCACGATGTGCCACAGCATGTTCCAGCCCCTCGCCCCATCGACGCGCCCTGCCCCGATCAGCTCTTCGCTCAGATTGTTGAGGCCGGCGAGATAGAGCACCATGCAGAAGGTGATCTGCGGCCAGAGCGCTGCGATGACGATGGCGAAGGTGACGAAATGCTCGTCGGAAAGCACTGCCGGCGCCACCGCCCCGAAGGCCTTGAAGATCAGCGCCAGCAGCCCAAACTCCGGCGTATAGACCCAGGTGAAGACGACCCCGACCGTGACCGAGGCGAGCACCAGCGGAATGAAGAACAGCGACTTCAGGAAGCGCATGCCCGCGATTTTCTGATTGACCAGCAGCGCGATGGCGAGCCCGATCGGCGGCGCAGCCATGAACATCACAAGCCAGAGGAGGTTGTTCTTCAGCGACACGTAGAATTGCGGATCGTTGTAGAGCTCGACGTAATTGCCGAGCCCGATCCACACCATCGGGCCGAAGCCGTCCCACTCGTGCAGGCTGATCCAGACGCTGCGCACCGCCGACAGTAGGATGACGGTGGAAAACAGCAGGATTGCCGGCGCGATGAGCAAAACCGGGGTCAGCCACCACCGCTGGCGGCGCCATAATGTCTGCATGTCAGGAGCCTCATGTTATTCGTATGAGCTTTTCTGCCCTCAGATCGCTGTCAAAGCCCGCCACCCCCTCCTTTCGTCATGCTCGGGCTTGTCCCGAGCATCTGCCTCCGTTCGATAGGGCAGCAGATCCTCGGCACAAGGCCGAGGATGACGTCGAGTGGGGGGCGGGCCTCGCCGGGAGTAAAGCGACGCCCTCGGCTTGCTGGCAAAGCCCGCCACCCCTCCTTCGTCATGCTCGGGCTTGTCCCGAGCATCTAACCCCGAACCGATAGGGCAGCAGATCCTCGGCACAGGGCCGAGGATGACGTCGAGTAGAGGACCGCTTGCCAACAGACAGGGCTGCGGCAGCAAGCTCAGATCTTATAAATCCGCTTCCGCGTCCCCTCGAGCCGCGTCAGGATGGCCTTACGCCGGTCGGGCTTGGCCATGAATTCCTGGAAGCCGACGAGGCCGGCCTGGGCCATGTCCGGATCGCTGTCGCGGTCGTAATATTGCGAGGTGCCCTGCACCGTCTTCATCGTCTCGACGGCGACATTGACGAGCGGGTCCTTGCTCGGCGGCAGGTCGTGGCGCGGCGGCACGTTGCCGCCCGGCTCCAGATAGGCCGCCAGGTTTTCCGGCTTGTAGAAATAGGCGAGGAAGTCGCGTGCGCCCTGCTTGTTCTTGGCCTTGGCGGGAATGTGGATCGAATTGACCGAGAATTCCTCGAAGTGGCCGACCTTGGCATCGAGCACCGGGAAGGTGGCGTAGGCGAGCTGCGGCAGGTCCTCGGCGGTGAAAGCCGAGCGCAGGAAGGCGCCGAGGTTCATCATGCCGGCTTTCTTCTGCGCCAGAAGGGCCGCGGCCTCCTGCCAGCCGAAGGACGTATGGTTCGGCGTGAAGAAACCCTTCGAAATCATCGCTTCCCACTGGTCGAAGACGGCGGTCAGCGACGGATCGAGATAGCTCATCTCGCCGTTCATCAGCGCCATGTGCTTGTCGAGCCCGTTGATGCGCAGATTCATCTGGTCGAACCAGCCGGCCGCCGGCCACAATTCCTTGGTGCCGATCGCCACCGGGGTGATGCCGGCCGCCTTGCACTTTTCGCCATAGGCCATGAACTCCTCGGCCGTCTTCGGCACCGTGAGGCCATGCTCGGCGAACACGTCCTTGCGATAGAACATGCCCCAGAGCGTACCGCCTGTCGGAAGGCCGTATTGCTTGCCGTCTTCAGTGACGGCGCCGGCCGTCGCACCCAGCACGTCCTTGTATTTTTCCTTCTCGAACAGATCGGAGATATCGTCGAACAGGCCGCGCTTGACGAAGGCGCGCATGCGGTTGCCCGAAAACCAGGAGCAGACATCCGGGGCGCCGGCGACCAGATAGTTGCGGATCGCCGTCTTGTGGGCCTCGTGATCCATATTGTTGATGACGACGTTGACGCCGGCTTCCTTGCTGAAGCCGGCGGCGATCGCCTTCAGCGCGTCGAGTGCGGCGCCATTGTTTTCGGCGGAGATCATCGTGACCTCCTGCGCCTGCGCGATCGCCGGGATCGGAAAGCTGCCGGTCACGGCGGCTGCGGAAACCAGGCCCGCGCCCTTCAGGAAGCGCCTGCGGGTGGTCGACGGAAATTGCTTCAAAAATGCCATTGAATTCCTCCCAGTTGATCGATCAAAACCGCCCGGTCCAAGCCGCCCCCTCCTTGGAACGCGCTCGATCAGGCATCGACGCCGATCCCTCCATGATCCCAAGCGTATAATCGGCTCGGCCTCGGTTGATCAGCGGCCGAACTTATGCATAGATTATTCCAGCCCGCACACCGGGCATGGAGATGCCGATGCCGGCGAGCCTGGCATCCGGGCGGCCGGCGAGCTTCACCAGCTCGGGCAAGCATGCGCTCGCCGTCGGCTTCAAGCTGATGGTGGATTCGGTGGAATGCGTGGCGACCGACCTTGCCACCAATCCGGTCGCCGCCATGCGCGTCGGCCTGGCCGGCCACGATCCGGACGATGTCGCCGACCTCCTGGCCGGCACCGTACCTGTGGGGGAGATGGCCGGCAGGCCAGAGGGGGGCTTGCACGGCACGACAGAGGATAAAATCCGAACAACGCGCCGCGACCTGGATATGGGGAGAACACAAGTGGCTAAACCTTCGCACCCGTCTTCCGTTTCGTCGAGCTGTAACACCAGTTGTTTGGGGAAGCCCTTGCGCCCATCCGATCTCCCCACCTGTGGGGGAGATGCCCGGCAGGGCAGAGGGGGGCTTGCACGGCACGGCTTATCCGGCAAAGGCAATCCCACCGACACACCATCCCTCAAGCCGCCGACGTCGAGCCTCGGACACTCCCCAGCGTCGCAATATCCGTCACTCCGCCCGAGGACTCGAAGTCGAAGATCTTCTGGGTGACGAGGGCGGCAGCACCCCGGGCCCAGGAATTGTCCTCCCAGTCGGGCAGTAGCGGCGGGGCGGTGCGGAAGGTGCGGGCGGCGAGCGCTTCGCGCAGCGGCGTCAGGAAGTACATTCGCTTACAAAAATGCAGGGTTTCAGACACATCCCAAATGCAATCATCGACTGAAATGCCATTGCGGCCGATGAGCCGGAAAGGTCAATTCAGCAAGGATGACAAAATGAAAATGATCCAGGTTATCGCGCTCGCCCTCGCTCTCGGCACCGCGGCGACAGCGCACGCAGAACAACCGCTGCAGCGCACCGATCTCGTCAGGAACGATATCGACGTGCCCGGCCACGAGGCCGTTCAGGTGCGCGTCGATTTCGCCCCTGGCGTTCTCGCACCCAATCATTCACATCCCGGCGAAGAAATCGCCTTCGTGCTCGAGGGTACGCTGGAATACCGGCTCGAAGGCCGGGAGCCGGTGACGCTCAAGGCCGGCCAGTCCCTGTTCATCCCCTCCGGCGTGGTGCACTCGGCCAGGAATGTCGGCGACGGCAAGGCTTCGGAGCTGGCGACCTACATCGTGCGCAAGGGTGAGGCGCTGATCGTGCCCGCCAAGTGAGGCTGCGTCAAGATTGGGGCGGGCGCGGGAAGCGCTCCCGCGTGGACCTTAGCCCGCCCCGTTCCGGTTTAAGCCTATTGCTGCGGCTGCGCCGGCGGCGGGGTGCCGATCTTTTCCAGAACCTTCTTGGCCAGCGCCGGGTCGCTCTGGGCGGCCGTCAGGATCGAGGAATATTCCTCGACGGAGATATCTTTGGAGGCCTCGACGGTATCGACCATCTGCTTCTTGGCTTCTTCCTGCAGCTTCTGCTTGCCGGCCTCATCCTTCGTCGCGCCGATCTTGGCCGAATATTCCTGCCGGACCTTGTCGACCTGCAGATAGGCAACGGCAAAGGCCTCGAGCTTCTGATCGCTGACGGCCGCGGGTGCCGCCGTGCCGCCGCTCTGGCCCTGCATCGGCGCCTGGCCCTGTGCGGCCGGTTGCTGCCCCGCCTGGGCCATCTCCGTAGCCGATGCCGGGCTGAAAGCAAACAGGCTGAAGACAGCAGCGGTCATCATTGCCAGGGATGTGTAACGAGTGATCATATTCGTTCCTTTTCACGTGCATGATTGATCGGCAGCAAAACCACCTCGGTCGATCGCCAGCCGCTGAAAGGCCAGCGAGGTCGCGACCATGGAGCCCTTAAGAGGGCGCGGTGCGGCGGTAACGGGGCCATTTGCTGACGATTGAGCGGCGGCTTTGTGACGTAGGACTGGCCTGGCAGCGCCGATGCCGACGGCGTCCGCTTCGCCTGAGGGTAGCATTGTCGCCGCAGCGAGAGGCGAAGTTGTGCGACCCGTACGGCCATCGTATGGTCCTGTACTACGCCAAACGGAGGAGCCCATATGCCCATCGCCGCTTTACCTGAACCGCCTTATTACATGGTCAGTTTCTCCTCTCAACGAACCAAGCTAGACGATGGCTACGGCGAGATGGGGTATGCGATGACGGAACTTGCAAAACTGCAGCCCGGATATCTCGGCCTCGAAAGCGCGCGCGGCGCAGACGGTTTCGGCATACTCATCTCCTATTGGAAGGATGAGGACAGCATTCGAGCCTGGAAATCAGTCGTCGACCATATCGAGGCGCAAAATCGTGGCCGGTCGGATTGGTACAGCCGCTACGAAATTCGCGTTGGGCTCGTCGAGCGAGCCTATGGCTTCAACATTCAGGAGGCGTGAGGAGGGTCGGTTAAGAAACTCTGCGACGGACCCGTCCGTCAGTGGATTCTTTCCTTACCGCGCAAACCTCTTTGCACCGGCGACACACAGAATAACGGCAACCGTCACAGCCAGCATGCTCCATGTCACGGACTCATGCAGCAGGGTGGCGGCGAGCGCCAGGCCGAAGAACGGCTGGAGCAGCTGCAGCTGGCCGACGGCAGCGATGCCGCCTTGCGACAGGCCGCGATACCAGAAGATGAAGCCGATCAGCATGGAGAACAGCGAGACATAGGCAAGGCCGATCAGCGCCGGCGTTTCTATCGCCGCGAAACTCACCGGCCGGTAGAGGAACGCCACGGCGGCCATCACCGGCAGCGACAGAACCAGCGCCCAGGAAATCACCTGCCATCCGCCGAGCGTGCGCGAAAGCCGGCCGCCCTCGGCATAACCGAGGCCGCAGACGACGATCGCCGCCAGCATCAGCAGGTCGCCGACCAGTGATGCCGTCAGGCCCTGCGTCAATGCGAACCCCGCCACCAGCGCACTGCCGAGAACGGAGAAGAGCCAGAAGGCCGGCTTCGGCCGTTCTCCGCCGCGGATCACCCCGAAGATCGCGGTTGCCAGCGGCAGCAGGCCGATGAAGACGATGGAATGCGCCGAGGTGACGTGCTGCAGCGCCAGCGCCGTCAGCAGCGGAAAACCGACCACGACGCCGAGGGCGACGACGGCAAGCGAGAGGATGTCGCGCCGGCTCGGCCGCTTCTCCCGGAAAGCGAGCAGCAGGCCGAGCCCAAGAATGCCGGCGATCGCCGCGCGCGCCACGGTCAGGAAGACGGGATCGAACTGCATCACCGCCACGCGGGTGGCCGGCAGCGATCCGCTGAAGATCACCACCCCGATAAAACCATTGATCCATCCCGATGCCATGCGGTCCATGATGCCTTGCACTCCATTATTGCCGTCCCTTTATCGGCCGGCACGGATGGTCAGGACAGTGACAGTCTGATACAGTTTTGCAAAACTGTTATGGTGCAGGAAGCAATACGGATGAACGAAGCACGCACACGCGTGGAGACGGTGGTCGCAACGATCCGGCAGCGCATTGCCGGCCGCAGCCTGACGCCCGGCGCAAAGCTGCCTTCCGTCCGCGGGCTGGCGGCGACGCTGAAACTGTCGACCTCGACCGTGGTCGACGCCTATGAGCGCCTGGTCGCCGAAGGCGCGATCCTGGCGCGACCGGGCTCCGGCTTCTATGTCGCCAACCAGGCCGCACCCTTTGCGCTCGCCGAGGCCGGACCGAAGCTCGACCGCGCCGTCGATCCCTTCTGGATATCCCGGCAATCGCTGGAGGCCGACGAAACCGACCTGAAGCCCGGCTGCGGCTGGTTGCCGCCTTCCTGGCTGCCCGGGGAAGGCATGCGCCGTGGCCTGAGGACGCTTGCCCGCGCCGATGGGCCAGCGCTCGCCGACTACGGTTCCCCCCTTGGACTGCCGCCGCTGCGCCAGCTGATTTCGCGACGCATGGGCGAACGGGGGATCGAAGTCCCCCCCGACCAGATCATGCTGGCCGAGTCCGGCACCCAGGCAATCGATCTGCTCTGTCGTTTCCTGCTGGAGCCTGGCGATACGGTGCTGGTCGACGACCCCTGCTACTTCAATTTTCACGCGCTGCTGCGCGCCCATCGGGCAACGATCGTCGGCGTGCCCTACACCCCGTCCGGTCCCGATATCGAGCTGTTTGCCCAAGTCGTCGCCGAACACCGGCCGCGGCTCTACATCACCAACTCCGCCATCCATAATCCGACGGGCGCCACGCTTTCCCCGGTGACGGCCCACCGGCTTCTGAAGCTTGCCGATCAGCACGATCTGACCATCATCGAAGACGATATCTTCGCCGATTTCGAATATGCGCCGGCGCCCCGCCTGGCCGCCTTCGACGGGCTCGATCGGGTCATCCACATCGGCAGCTTTTCGAAAACCCTGTCGGCCTCGGCCCGCTGCGGTTTCGTCGCCGCCAAACCGGAATGGATCGACGGCCTGACCGATCTCAAGATCGCCACCTCCTTCGGCGGCGGCCGGCTGACGGCGGAACTGGTGCTGAACGTCTTGAGCGACGGCAGCTACCGCAAACATGTGGAAACGCTGAGAACCCGGCTCTCCCGGGCGATGAGCGAGGTCTCGGCTAGGCTGAAGGACCTCGGCATAAGGCCCTGGCTGGAGCCCCAGGCCGGCATGTTCCTCTGGTGCCGCCTGCCCGATGGGATCGATGCGGCCGACGTGGCGCGGGCGGCGCTGGAAAGAAAGATCGTGCTCGCCCCCGGCAACGCCTTCAGCCTGTCGCAATCGGCGACGAATTTCATGCGGTTCAATGTGTCGCAGACGCTCGATCCGCGGGTGTTCGAGGTGCTGGGGGATGTGTTGGGGAGGCAAGGAGTGTGAGGCAGGGATTGGGCCGAAACGCTGCGGGCAGCATTGCGGCATCCGTGGTCACTTCGCACCAACCTCTCCTTCGTCATTCCTGTGCTTGTCACAGGAATCCAGTGCGCCCAAGTCCTTGGGCGCGGAAGACTTTCTTAAAGGCTGCCTGGAGTCATTCACGGCGCAGACGCGCCGTGGCTGGATTCCTGTGACAAGCACAGGAATGACGGAGGAGAGATTAGGCGCTAATCGATGGAGGGCCAGGTGCCGCACGGCATGCCCCTTCATCATCATCCCATTCAACAGCAACCCTCAAAACGACCGATTAACCGCCTTGTCGTTCTCCAGCCGCGTCACGCAGCCTTCGAGTTTGGCGAGCAGCAGGTCGAAGTCGAGTGGCTTGGTCAGGTAGTCCGCCGCCCCGGCGCGAAGGCCGGCGAGCGTGTTTTCCCGGTCGGTCAGCGCCGTCAGCAGGATGAAGGGGATGTTGGAGAGCTCCGGGTGATTGATCTGAATTTCCGCCAGCAGCTGGTGCCCGTCCATAACCGGCATCGAAATATCGCTGATGACGATGTCGGGCCATTTCGACAGGATCATCTCCAGCCCTTCGGCGCCGTTGGAGGCCTCGAGCGTCCTGTAGCCGGCTTCGTTCAACTCTTCGACGAGAAGGCTTCGGATCTCGACTTCATCTTCTATGCACAGGACTGTAACCATAAACTTTTCCCTAAGCTGCAACATGTTGGTCTGCCGATAGAAACTCTATAGGCAGAAGAATGGTAAATGACGTGCCCTTGCCGAGCTCGCTCGTCACCTCGACGGTGCCGCCATGCAGTTCGATGACCTGCTTGACGACGTTGAGCCCGATGCCGGTTCCGGCAATGCCCGTCGCGCTGCGAGCGCGATAATAGGGCTGGAACAGCTTCGGCAGATCGTCCGCATCCATGCCGATGCCGCTGTCGGCGATCGAGATCACCACCGTCTTTTCATCAACCCGGGCGCGAAGATGGATATCAGGCGCATTGGGCGAATATTTGACGGCATTCGAAATCAGGTTGGTGAAGACCTGTTCCATCGCGCTGCGGTCGAAGATCAAACGATCGGGTATGGGCTCGAGATCGAGATGGAAGACATGCGAGCGGCTGAGGTGGCGCTGTCTGTCGCAGCACGTCACCAGCAAGGCTTTCAGATCGCCTTCGCTCCGCTTCAGCGTAATCTCTCCGGTTTCGAGCCGGCCGCTGGCGAGGATGCTCTCCATCAGATCGACCATGCGTACCACCGCGCTGCGGATGACGCCGGCTTTTTCGTGAACGTAATCGCCGCTGACATTGGTGGTCGAGCGGCAGAGCCGCTGGGCGGCGGCGTCGATGATTGCGAGCGGCGTGCGAAACTCGTGCGAGGCCATGGCGACGAACTGGCGCTGCAGCGCATTCACCTGGCGTTCGTGCGCCAGCAGCCGGTCCAGTTCCTCCCGCTGCCGCTCGATCTCGGCGGTGCGATCGGCCACCATTTCTTCCAGATGGTTGCGGTGATGGGTGAGCTCCGCCTGGCTGTCCAGCAGGGTCAGCGAGGTGCGATGCAGACCGCGTCCGAGCCAGAAGACGACGGCGATCAGCAGCGCCAGGCAGCCAAGTCCCGCGGGCGCAATCTGTTGAAGCAGCATGAATCCGGGCAGGATCGGCGGCCATACGAGATAGCCGATCGTGCCGCCATCATGGGACAAGACCGGCACTTGGGCCCGCACGTCCTCACCTTTCGTCGGCGCGAAATGCAACCCTTCGAGCCGTGCATGATGAGCGATGCTTTCGGCGGCCTTTCCATCGATGAACTTGACCGAGACGGCGATGAACTCCTGGCCCGCCTCGATCTGCATTCTGGCCGAACTCGGCAGAATGGGCCGCGCGCTGGCGATCGCCGGCCTGCTGCCGATCATCATCGTGCGCACCGTCGCCAGCTGGCCAAGCGGTTTGGCGCCGGGCTTTTGAGCCTGCTCGACAAGAACGGCGCGCATCTCCCCGGCGAGTGCGGTCATTTCCTGGCCGTCGTCGCTGCCAAGCCGCGGCGGCATGGCATCCGCCCCGTCGCGGAACGCAAACATCAGGCGATTGCTGTCGTCGAAGATATAGGTCCGGTCGTGCCCGAAATACCGGCTCGTCCACAGGCCGACATTGTCGAGCAGCCATTCATGGTTCCGCTGCTTGACGTAAAGGAAGGCGTCGTCCCATTTGGCAACGCTTTCCTGTTCCCGGGGAAGCGCTGCGATCTGCTCTTCCAATCCTTGGGCGACAAAGTCGGCCTGCCGGCGCAGCGAGAGATCGTCGACCTTCACAGCGGCGAGCCAGGCAAATCCGCACAGCAACACAGCCGCAGCACTGGTGAGCGTCACCAATACGAATGTAATGTGGGATGTTAGCCTGACCTTCAATATCTGCAACCTTTTGACGGCGCCTGCTGCCGAGAAATTGACACGCAAAGGTTGACGGACCGTGAATTATACGCTCCCCTGAGGTCTGCGGCATGTCTTCAATAGACATTCGCGATCTTCGAAGGGAAAACGCATGGACGCCGCCGCATCGCCGGATATGTCAGGCATGAGGGTCGAACCGATCGCTGCTGCCCATATCGACAGTTTTCATCACGCGCTCGATACGGTCGCGCGGGAGAAAAAATATCTGTCCATGCTTGAGGCAACGCCGCTACCGGAAACGCGCGCGTTCGTCATGGGCATGATTGCAAAAGGCAATCCGCAATTCGTTGCTATCTCGCAAGACGAGGTCGTCGGCTGGTGCGACATCAGCCGGCATTCCTTCCCGTCGCATGCCCATCGCGGAAAGCTCGGAATGGGAATCCTTCCCGCCTATCGTGGCCAGGGCCTCGGTCGAAAGCTCATCGAGACGACATTAAGAGCCGCGCGAGAAGCCGGCTTTGTCAGGGTCGAACTCGATGTTTACGACGACAATCTCCGGGCGATCGCACGCTATGAAAAACTCGGCTTCGTGCGTGAGGGCATGATCCGGCGCGCCGCGCGGATCGACGGCCGGTTCATCGATGCGATCGGCATGGCGCTTTTGTTCGATGAGCGCGGCTCGAGCTAGTGCCTTGCCTCGGCGATGAGGATGCGGCGCTTGATGGCGGACGCGTGCGCGCGCAGCCTCCAAGAGAGCCGCCTCCTGAGGTGCCCCCGCAGGGGCCTCGAAGGACGAGGCGGGCGTGCAGTCGTCAGATGAATGCAAGGAGCAGCGTCGCGGCGCGTGCTTCGAGGCTCCGCCCTATGGGCTGCGCGCCTCAGCATGAGGGGCGTTGGTGGATTCCGCGCCTGCAATCACAGGCGTTGAGGGATGCGGCAGCCCGATAGCAGGCGGTGGGGTTTTGCTCCGGCTACTGTTACGCCAACGTCTCGCGCCAGCGGCCAAGAGAGCCGCATCCTTAGGTGCCCTGCACGGGCCTTGAAGGACGAGGCGAGCGTGCAGACGTCAGATGGATGCAAGAAGCAGCGTCGCGGCGCGTGCTTCGAGGCTCCGCCCTATGGGCTGCGCGCCTCAGCATGAGGGGCGTTGGTGGATGCCGCGCCTGCAATCACAGGTGTTTATTGATTCAGAAACACAACAACAGGCGGTGAGTTTGGCTCCGGCTACTGTTACGCCATCGTCTCGCGCCAGCGCCCAAGAGAGCCTCATCCTGAGAGCTTGTGAAGCTTTTGAATCTTGTGCGTTTCAGGCCAGTGTTGGCTGGTCTTGGCTGGCTGATGCCATCGAGCGTTAGCCGATTACGCGGTGCGTTTTGATGGTCGCGTGTTGGCGTCAGGGTGATTGCCCTGGTTTAGCCATTGGCAAGCCGATGGCCTTGCAGGATATTGTTGGTGAGTGCGTAGCAGAGCACGACGGCCTGGACCTTTTCGATGCCGCGCACCGTCAATTGTCGCAGATTCCAGTTGCGCCAGCGGGCATGGATGCATTCGCAGATCGAGCGGGGTTTGTACTGAGCCTTGCCCGTCTCGCTTCCCATGCGGGTCCGCCAGGTTGACACACCCGCACCGTCGCCGCGCCGCGGCAAGAAGGGATCGGTTCCGTGTTTGGACTGCGTGGGCGGACAAAAGACCTCGACCCCTTCGCCGTGCGCCCACTCGATATCTTCAGCGCTGCAAAAGCCGCCATCGGCGAGATAGCGGCGCGGCAGATGGCCGCTCAGCGCGCGCAACCGCTCCAGCATCGGCCGCATGAGGCCGCGATCGGAGCCGGCATTGGTCACCTCGAGCCCGACCACGAACTGCTCGCCGGCGGTGCTCGCAACCTGCACATTATAAGCCGGACGGAAGCCGCCGTCGGCCATCTTCATCACCCGCGCCTGCGCATCCGTGCTGGAGGCGCGCGGCTCCTTCGGCTTTTTGCCATTGCCGCGCTTTTCTTCGCGCGCTTGGCGATGGCGCTGAATCTCGTCAAGAGCGGCCTTGGCTGCTCTGAGCCGCTCGCCGCGCTCACGCGCCGCTCGTTGCCTGGCAGCCTCGATGCGCCGAGTGCTGGCATCCGAACGCGCATCGACCTCGCGCTTGAGCTGATCCACAACCGCCTCGGCAATGGAAAGATGCCGATCAAGCGTCGCCTTGCGGCCGAACGAGGCGGCACCCGCGCTCGCCCGGACCCGCACGCCATCCTGCGCCAAATTATCGAAAGCGACGAGGCCGGCATCGGCAAGCGCCGCCAGATGCTCGGCCAGCAGCCGGTCGAGCAGATCGGCGCAACCAACCCGAAAATCCGACAGCGTGTGATAGTTCACCGAGACGCCGCCGCACAGCCAGCGATAGACGTCGTGGCTCCCGCACAGCCGTTCCAGCGCCCGCGCACTGCCGACGCCATCGCTGCTGGCATAGAGCCACAGCGCCAGCAAAAGCCGTGGCGAAATCGGCGGATGGCCCGGCCGCTGCTCACGCGCTTTGATCCGATCTTCAAGCGCGCTCAGATCCAGTCCCTCGACATAGCTCCAAATCACGCGCACCGCGTGATCCTGGCCGATCAAGCTGTCGATATCCACGGCACGCAACTCGATCTGATCGCGCACCGGCTCGCGCATGCGCGCCGCCCCGCGCCCCGCCTGAGCACTGCGCTGCGATCCATGCACCGGCAATCCTTCGAACAGCTCGTCGCTCACCATCATCCCCCAAGCAAATCAACCACCCAACAGAATCACAATCCCATCGACACCGCCACAAAACATTCACAGGCTCTGAGGCGCACCGCAGGGGCCTCGAAGGACGAGGCGGGCGTGCAGTCGTCAGATGGATGCAAGGAGCAGCGTTGCGGCATGCTTCGAGGCTCCGCCCTGCGGGCTGCGCACCTCAGCATGAGGGGCGTTGGAGTGTGCCGCACTCTTGATAAAGAGGTGTTGGAGGTGGCACTCCGCCCTGACGTCAATGGCGCTGCCCTCACCCCGGCCGGCGCACCGCGCGGATCTTGCCGCTGCCGCCGCCGCCGCAGAAGAAGCGGTCGGCGCCGTCGGATTCGAGGCCGGAGACGCCGGTGCCTTCGGGCATGTCGAGCCGCTCCAGCACCTCCCCTGTTTCGGGGTCGATGCGCCTGACGTCGCTGTCGTCGCCCTCCCAGGTGCCGTGCCAAAGCTGGCCGTCGACCCAGGTGACGCCTGTCACCACGCGGTTGGATTCGATGGTGCGCAGAATCTTGCCGGTCTCCGGGTCGATCTGATGGATCCTGCGGCCGCGGTGCTGGCCGGCCCAGAGCGTGCCTTCAGCCCAGGCAAGGCCGGAATCGCCGCCATTGCCGGGCGCCGGAATGGTGGAAAGGATATGGCCGGTCTTCGGATCGATCTTGTGAATGACGTCCTCGGCGATCTGATAAAGGAACTCTCCATCGAAAGCCGTCCCGGCATGCGACGCGACCTCAATGGAGCGCACCACCTCGCCGCTTGCGGGATCGAGCGCATTCAGCTTATCGCCCGAGGCAAACCAGACATGCTCGCCGTCGAAGGTGACGCCGTTGACGCGCTCAGCGCCGGGAAAAGGCCCATATTCACGCAGGATATTCGCAGCTGATTTTTTCATCTCTTCCTTCCCTGTTACTCCGATCATCCTAATCGCTCGGCAGCGGCCCGGGGAGTAACAAGATCGTCGGGAAACCAGGCAGCGGCAGGCTCATCCAGCGCCGTGCCCGCCCGCGTCCCAGCGAATGCACCCTGCCTTCAGCGGCGAGGGAATCCAGCGCCCGCTGCACGGTGCGGGGGCTGGCGGCAAGCGCGATCGCCAGCGCCGAACTCGACCACGCCTCCCCGTCGGCCAGAAATGCGAGCACCGCCCCATGCGCCCCTTCGACGAGTGGCGCCAGCACGGCAATCTCCCGGGCGCCGCGCGGGGAAAGCGCAAAGCCGCGCTTCGTCGCCGAAACCTCGGCCAGCCCCCGCAGTTCAGCGCGCAGCCGGCCTATCTCGACGCGCAGCCGGGCGCGATGCGATTCATCGGCATGTTTGCCGCGGAAGGCGCGGGCAATCAGCGTACCCCTTGCCACATCCCCCGGCCAGGCTTCGGCGAGCGTGCGGGCAAGTGCAAACAGCACCGGCCGCGTCGCGAGCGAAACGGCGGTGCCCGCGTTCCACACCACATGGCGGCAGGCATCGACGACGAGCGTGCCGGAGGAAAGCAGTGCTTCCACCTCGGCGAGCAACAGCGGACGTTCTTGCCCGCGCGACATCAACCGCGCCGCCGGGGTGTCGAGCACCAGCGCAGCGGTTTCGACCTCCGCCGTCAAAGCGGGGATCGCGGCCGCGCGTGCCGAAAGCCTTGCCCGGCCGAGGGCGACGCGAGCTGCCTGCGTCTGCAGGCGCCGAACGGCGATGCCGGCCGCCACCAGTTCGTGAGCAGCCCGCAGCGCCGGCGGCAACGGTGCCGGATCGAGTGCTGCGAGCGCGCGCTCGGCCTCGTCGAGGCGGCCGATCAGCACCAGCCGGCGGATCGTGACATTGCCCGCATGGGCGGCATTGACCTTGTCGCCATGCGCTTCCAGCACCCTGCGCGCTGTTTCGAGCGCCTTCGGCGGCCAACCGAGATCGCGCGAAACGAGCGCGATCTCGGCCTCGGCGACCACGCAGCGCGCCCGCGCCACCGCCTCCCGCGGGCCGAAGGCGCGTGCTGCACTCTTCAGCAGCACCTTGGCGCGGGCGAGATCGCCGAGTTGGGCCATCGCGATGCCGCGCAGCGCCAGTGCCGGCCCATCGTCGCGCAACGCCACCCGCTTCAGCGCGCCGAGTGCATCGCCCGTCGCCAGCGCCCGCGCCGCGGCTGTGATCAGCGAGTCCATTCAAATCCCGTCACACTTGTCACTCCCGCCATTTCCCTGCCCGGCCGTAATCTGCTGAGACCGGCAGGCAACATTGCGCCGGATGCTACGACGATAGACAGGCAAAGGAGAAGACCCCATGACGGCACAGTTGACCGCAACACGCCAGCAGTGGCTGGCAGCCAGGCTCGATCTGCTCGAGGAAGAGAAGGAACTGACCAGGCGGAGCGACGCGCTGGCGCTGAAGCGCCAGCAATTGCCGCGTGTCGGGATCGATAAGGAATACCGCTTCGACACTGAAGGCGGCAACGTCCCGCTGAAGGACCTCTTCGGCGGCCGTTCACAGCTTCTCGTCTATCACTTCATGTTCGGCCCCGATTATACCGCCGGATGCCCGTCCTGCTCCTCGATCGCCGACGGTTTCAACGGCTTCTTCGTCCATCTCGAAAACCACGATGTCGCCTTCTGGGCAGTGTCGCGCGCGCCGCTCGCAAAGCTTCAGGCATTCAAGCAGCGCATGGGCTGGAGCTTCCCCTGGGCCTCGTCCTTCGGCAGCGATTTCAACGGCGATTTCAGCGTCTGGTTCAGCGCCGACGTCCAGCGCCGAGGCGATATAGAATACAACTACCGGCGTGAGCCGCCCGTCCCCGAACCGCTCGCCGGCCAAATCGTGCAGCAATGGCAGCAGCCTGAAAGAGAAGGCCCGGTAGGCCAGATTGCCGCCATGACGGGCACCGATGTCATGACTTACACCCGTGACCGGCCCGGCGTCAGCGCCTTCGAACTCATCGACGGCGCCGTCTACCACAGCTATTCCAGCTATGCCCGCGGGCTCGACGGACTCTGGGGCATGTACCAATGGCTCGACCGCGCACCCAAGGGCCGCAACGAAACCGGCATCTGGTGGCGTCACCACGACCGCTACGGCAAGGAGTGACGGAGATGCTGCTTTCGGCCCACACCGCAAAGAGAGGCGACGGCAACGCGTCTCTCAACACCACCGAATGGCTCTCACTGGCCGCCGCGGCAGACGGATCAGTTGCTAAGTCGAGCGGGAGGCTAACTAACCCGGTCGGCCGCATCGCCGCCCATGCCGCCGACCGGTTATCATTCGCCGCCGCCCCAACCTTCGCGCTTATGGCACTGCTGACGGCCGCCACCGGCAGCGCCGACATGATCTGCACCACGACGCCGAATGCCTTCCCGATCGGCGGAATGGTGCCGATGTACCTGCTGATGAGCAGCTTCCACCTGACACCCTGGCTGCGTCTCGCCGCCGGCTGGCGAGGCTCAAACCGGAGGTGATGGTGCCGGCGCCGCGCCATCTCTCCTCCGTCATTCCTGTCTGGCTTCGACCCGAGGACAGGAATGACGGAAATTGAGTGCGTTCTCGCCAAACCTTCTTCTGACGGGCCAGGGCGGGGCGATCGATTCCCCGTTCCGCACTGCTCCACTCCGCCGTCTCTGGCTCACCACCTTTACCGACGCGCCGCATTCATGCCTTCACCTCGATGAAGTCAATCGGCCCGCCGGCAACGTCATCATTAAACACCGCGCATGAAAGCTTGCCGCCGAAGACGCAGCCGCTGTCGATATTGGTGCGGTTTCCTGTCGTCGCCGGGTTGGACAGTGAGGGAGTGTGGCCGTGGACCAGATGTTTGCCCCAATAGTCGCTGGACTCACCGGGCGGGAACCGTAGCCAGAGAAGATCGCGCTTGGTCTGCCGTTCCAGCGGAAATTCCGGAACAACGCCGGCATGGACAAAGATGCGATATCGATCAACATGCATGAGGGGACGATCGCCCGCCCATTGCAAATGCTGAGGCAGAACCCTGCCATCATAGGACATTTCGGTTTCAAGTCCGCCATTGCTGATCCATATGGCTCTGTCGTCGCTATCGGCATAAGCAGCGACCATCATGTCCTCATGATTGCCTTTGAGGCAGATCCATCGCCACCGGTCGGACGGACCGACAATGAGCCAGTCGAGGACACTTTTGCTGTCTGGTCCGCGATCGATATAATCGCCAAGGAAG
Organism: Rhizobium sp. BT03; assembly: GCF_030053155.1. Lineage (NCBI taxonomy): Bacteria > Pseudomonadati > Pseudomonadota > Alphaproteobacteria > Hyphomicrobiales > Rhizobiaceae > Rhizobium > Rhizobium sp. BT03. The sequence goes on along the minus strand of NZ_CP125640.1, from coordinate 4,345,505 downwards.
ACCACCGTGCCTTCGGACGCATAAGCCTCGATACGATCGATCATCCTTTTCAGTGGATCGATACAGCCGTGGATATCACCGATGGCGAACGTGTAGCGCATGTTCCAAGCCTCTCGGCTGCAATGCAACGGCTGGCGGCCAAGGCGTAGAACGCGGCAAGCAAGCAGCACGGAGGCTCACCCTCCGCCGTCCGCCGCATCATAGCAAACGCAAACTCCGCCGCCATCGCGAAAACCGACTCCATATCCGGCATTTACCGCAATTGGTTCCCCTTCCGCTTGAGGAGATCGGCCGGCGCGCCTGGTGGCTCTTTCCGACTTCCTCTTGAGGTCCCTGTGTGCGTCCGGCTCGCGACACGCCGATACAGCACACGCTGCCAGTGCCGATTGTCTTCCAGGCCGAAACTGTGCGATGACCCATTGACCACAAATGCAATCGCTCAAGGTGCGGCATCGGCATGAAGAAGATCGGTTTCCTCTCGTTCGGGCATTGGACGCCCTCGCCTCAATCGCAGACGCGCTCGGCAGCCGATGCGCTGCTGCAGTCGATCGACCTTGCCGTCGCGGCCGAAGAACTCGGCGCGGATGGGGCGTATTTTCGGGTGCATCATTTCGCCCGGCAGCTCGCCGCCCCCTTTCCGCTGCTATCGGCCGTCGGCGCGAAAACCAGCCGGATCGAGATCGGCACCGCCGTCATCGACATGCGCTACGAGAACCCGCTCTATATGGCCGAGGATGCGGGTGCCGCCGACCTTATCGCCGGCGGCCGGCTGCAGCTTGGCATCAGCCGCGGCTCGCCCGAGCAGGTGATCGATGGCTGGCGCCATTTCGGCTATGCGCCGCCCGAAGGCCAGAGCGAGGCTGAGATGGCCCGCCACCACGCCGAAGTCTTCCTTGAAGTGCTGCGCGGCGAAGGCTTTGCCAAGCCCAACCCGTGGCCGATGTTTCCGAATCCGCCAGGCCTCCTGCGCCTCGAGCCGCATTCGGAGGGGCTGCGCGAGCGGATCTGGTGGGGCGCAAGCTCCAATGCCACCGCTGTCTGGGCGGCGAAACTCGGCATGAACCTGCAGAGTTCGACGCTGAAAGACGACGAGACGGGGGAGCCGTTCCACGTCCAGCAGGCCGACCAGATCCGCGCTTACCGCGAAGCCTGGAAGGCCGCCGGCCACACGCGCCAGCCGCGCGTTTCGGTCAGCCGCAGCATCTTCGCGCTGGTCGACGACCGCGATCGCGCCTATTTCGGCTACGGCAACGACGAGAGCGACAAGATCGGCTTCATCGACGAGAAGACCCGGGCGATCTTCGGCCGCAGCTATGCCGCCGAACCCGACGTCCTCATTCGGCAGCTCGCCGAGGACCAGGCGATCGCCGAGGCCGACACGCTGCTGCTTACCGTCCCCAACCAGCTCGGCGTCGCTTACAACGCCCATGTCATCGAGGCAATTCTGACCCACGTCGCCCCGGCGCTCGGCTGGCGCTGACACCTGCCATTTTCAAACCCGCAAATATCGCGCGCGGAATTCGCGGGGACTGCAGCCTTCGCGTTGGTGAAAGATGCGTGAAAAATAAAATGGATCATCCAGGCCGATCATGGCGGCAACCGTTTCGATCTTTTCGTCGGTGGTTGCCAGCAGCCGTTTGGCATGATCCATGCGCACCCGAAGCTGAAATGCCTTGGGAGGCAATCCGGTTTCCAGCGTGAACCGCCGGCGCAGCGTGGCCGGCGACATGCCGTGCTCGGCGGCGAAGGCAGCGAGATCGAGCGGCTGCATCGCCCGCCGCCGTAGCGTTTCGACGATGTCGGCCATATCAGGGCCTGGCTGGCGCCGAGCGGCCGCACCGATTGCCTGTCTGGCGGCTGCGATGACGATCTGATGCAGCATCAATGCCGCCGACGCCTGTCCCAGATGGGTATCGTCGAGCAGATCGGCATGAAGCTTGCCGAAGAGCCGCGCCAGCTCATCGAGATGATGCAGGGGCACGACCGGATGCCGCTCGGCAATGATCCTCAGCCGAACGAAGTCCCGCGTGAAGGATCCTTCGAAAAGCGCCCAGCGCTCGTCCCAACCGCCTTCGTCGGGAGCGTAGGAATGCGCGCGGTTGGGAAACAGCCAGAACAGCGCAGGCCCGGTCAGGCTGAGGCGGCCGCTGGCGGCGGTTTCCAGCCAGCCCTGCCCGCGCTCCACCAGCACGACGGCGAAACTCGGAAGTTTTCGCTCGGTCACCGCATGGCGGGCGTGCTGCCTGCCGCTGCCGGTGACCGCCAGTCCGCCGACCGCGCCAAGCGGCGTTCTATAAATGGCCTCGGCGTTTTTCATGATGAGCGAAAAGTCCAGCTACGAATTTCCTCCATGTCGGTTATCCCTGCAGATCAGCTAATTGATGGCAAATCAATTCAAGCTGGGGAAGGCTGAAATGTCGATTGCCGCCAAAACCATGCAGACCCGAACACCGGAATTTCCCCTTACCGCCCACGGCAAGACCTTGCCGGCGGAACGGACGGGCTGGCTCACACCGACCGATCCCGCCATCGGTGTCGACGCCATCCGCCGCCGTTACCAGAAGGATGGCTATGTCTGGCTGAAAGGTCTTCTGCCGCGGGCCGACATCATCGATTTCCGCGGCTGGGTGTTCGAACGCCTCGCGGTGACAGGACTGGTCGAGCCCGGCAGCGATTTTTCGCAAGGGATCGCGTCGGCCGCCGACGTCGACTGGAGCCTGGCGAACCGGCGCCTGATGTCGCTTGTCCGCTCCGCCGCCTATGAAGGTTTTTGTGCGCAACCGCCGCTCACCCGCTTCATGGACGAATTTCTGCAGGGCATCTCCTATCTGCACAAGCGCAAGATCATGCGTTTCACCCAGCCCGGTTCGCCGACGGCCACCCCCGCCCACTACGATCTTGTCTATCTCCGCGGCGGCACCAGCCGCCTGGTGACGGCCTGGATCCCGATCGGCGATATCCCCTCGGAGATGGGCGGCCTCGTCTACCTCGAAGGCTCGCACGCGCTTGGAGTCAAGATGGAGGCCGAGTTCCACGCCGCAAGCGGCGATCTCTCGCCTGAAGAGCGGATCAGCGCCTATAACAGCCATATGACCGAAGGCGGCTGGGTCTCGAAGGATCTCCCGGATATGGCGGAGCGCTTCGACACCCGCTGGCTCGCCGCCGATTATGAGGCCGGTGACGTGGTGCTCCACTCGCCCTACATGATCCACGCCTCGACCGCCAACCAGGATCGCGGCCGAAGACTGCGCCTCTCCACCGACATCCGATATCAGAATGTCGACGACGAGATCGACGCCCGATGGAACAACCATTGGAGCCTCGGCGATATGCTGTAGCCCGGTTCCAACGCCTCAGTTGCGAAGTATCGGGACCTTACTGGCGCGGTGAGCGTTGATGGTCCGAGCCTTGAATCGGTTGCATGACCGACCGACTTATGGCCGGGACCGAACCGCTCGAGTTGCCTGATGCCGCGCACGAACCTGAACGATATCCTGATCTTCATGGCCGTCGTCGATGCCGGAAGCTTTATTGCCGGCGGCCAGGCCATGGGCCTGTCCCGCTCGGCGGCGGGAAAAGCCGTCATCCGACTGGAAGAGCGGCTGGGCGCACGTCTGCTCAACCGCACGACGAGAACGCTGGGCCTGACCGATGAAGGGCGGATATTCTACGAGCGCGGCCTGCAGATCCTCGCCTCGGTCGACGAGGCGGAAGCGAGCGTGGGAGGCCAGAGCGGCATGCCGCGCGGCGTTCTCAGGCTCACCGTACCCGATGCCTTTGGACGGCTCGTCGTCCTGCCCTTGCTGGAAAAATATCTTCGGGCCTGGCCCGACATCCAGGTGGAGATGAGCTTCACCGATCGTCTCGCCGACATCATCGAGGAAGGCTTCGATCTGGCGATCCGGATCGGCGCAGCCGCGTCGGACTCCCGGCTGGTCTCGCATGTGATTGCCACTTACACGACACGCCTCTGCGCCTCGCCCTCCTATCTCGCCGCGCGCGGCGAGCCACGCGATATCGACGATCTCGCAGCCCACGACTGCCTGATTTTCACCAGCCGCAACCAAAGGCAAGGCTGGCGTTTTCGCGGCAAAGGCAGTTCCTGGATCAAGGCCCAGGGGCGCAGCCGCCTGAGGCTCGACAGCGGCGAGGCGATCCGCGATGCTGCCCTGGCGGGATTGGGCATCGCGCTGCTGCCCGATTTTCTCATCGCCGGCGATCTCGCCGCCGGGCATCTTCGCCACGTCCTACCCGACCTGGAAGCCGATGACGCCAAGATCGTGGCACTCTATCCCGACAAGCGCCTGCTGGAACCGCGCATCCACCGTTTTGTCGATCTGATGGTCGAAGCTCTGAGGGACGAGAGATCGGGCACGCGCTCATCGCCTTGAGACGGAAGCAGCGGTAACCTGTCAAAACCGCGGAAGCTTTTCAGGCCAAGGGGAAAGAGAGTTGCGACGAGATAGGCAAACCCGGTCAGCAGCAGCGCGCCGGCAAGACCGATCGTGCTGATCAGCGCGCCGCCGACGAGGCCGCCGAAGGGAATGAGAGCGAAGCAGAGGGCGGCGTTCATGGAGGTGACGCGGCCGGTCAGCGGCTTGGGGATGCGCTGGAAGATCACCGCCGAGAGGATCGGGTTGAGGAAGCCCGAGGCGAATCCTGCGATGGCCAGGGTCGTAAAGACAAGGCCGAGCGGCGCATCCAGCGCGGCAACGAGAAAGCGGGGAAAACCGGTCAACAGGAATGCCACGGTATAGACTATCAGGCGTGGCATCCGTTCGCCGATTGCCGCGGCAATCGCCGCACCTGCGATCGATGCGCCGGCGAATGCCGCAAACATCGCTCCCAGCAGTTCCGGACCATGGCCGGAATCGCGTGTCCAGACGGGCAGCAGCACCGCATGATAGGCCTGGTCCAGCAGGTTGGTGATCGCCACCATGGCGACGATGCTGACGAGCACCGCATCGCCGCGGAGAAAGCGCCAGCCTTCCCGGAGATCGTCGAGATAAGAAGCCCTTTCGGCCGGTCGGACGGCGGTTGCGCCGGATAAGACGGGCGCGCGCCGCATCCCGGGGATGCCGACGGCGACGATCAGCGCGGCGGCGGCAAAGGTGGCGGTGTTGACGAGGAGCGCCTGACCCGGGCCGATCAGCCCGATCAGCGCGCCGGCCCCGGCGGCGCCCGCCGTCGAGGCCAGCCGCTCGATGGCGCTGGCGACGCCGGTCACCCTTTCGAGCGGCACCTTCGCGAGCCTGGCGATATCGGGAACCATTGCCTGCTTGGCCGCGTCGGAAGGCCCGCGCAGCACGCCCATGGCAAAGACAATGGGCAGCAGCACCGGCATACCGAGCATGCCGAAAAAATCGAGCAGCGGCACCAGCCCCACCACGACCACCGAAGCACTATCGCAGACGATAGCGATGCGCTTGGCGCCGACGCGGTCAATCAGCGGCCCGCCGAGCGCCTTGGCGACGACATAGGGCAGCATCTCCATCATCGCCGTCAGCCCTGTCAGGACGGGGCTGCCCGTCATGCTCAGCACCAGCCAGGGAATGGCGATGGTCGATAGCCGCGTGCCGGAAAGCGAACATGTCTCGGCAGCAGCGAGCGCCAGGAAAGGCCTGCCCCTCCTCACGGCTCGTCCTCCCCCTCGCGATGCGGAACGCGGCCCGGATAGGGGAAGGCGTGCAGCATGACATAGAAGGGAACCATGCCGGGATCCAGAGACGCCGCCTCGCCCAGCGGCGGGGCGGCCCGCATCGCCTCCAGGATGACGTCGGTCAGCCGCTTCGTCAGAGCCTCGGCTTGATCAGCCGTCATCGGAATAATGATGTCATCGGCAGCCGTCGCCTTGCGCCACTCGGCCGGCAATTCGGCATATTCCTCCAGCGCCTGCTGCATCTGGCCGACCTGCAGCGAGAGCGCCGCCTGGTTGAAGGCGAGGTCGAGATCGAGCCCCTCGCCCTCGGCTTCTCTCGGCGGCACCGAGGTCAGCTCATGGCTGGCGCGCCACCAGCGGTCGCGCCGCGAGGCATGCGGCGCCTCCTCGATGAAGCCATATTGGGCAAGCTGGCGCAGATGATAGCTCGTCGCGCCGCTGTTCAAGCCGAGCCGCGCAGCAAGCTGCGTCGCCGTGGCAGGACCATCGATCCTAAGCATGCCGAGCATGCGCAGCCGCACCGGATGCGCCAGCGCCTTCAGCGCGGTCGGCTCGGGCACGACCCGGCTGACGGTGCGTGAGGCGGCATCTGCGGTGGGTTCAGGGTGCGGATGTTTCATGCTTGAAGCATATAACTGCAAACATATCTTTGCATAGATTTATTTGCAAAAAAATAACAAGCTTCGAAAGACGTTTGAAAACCGGCTCCCGATCTAGCCAAGCATGAGCCCGCCCCCTAAGACCGTCACCGTGATCCACAGGATGTGAAGGGCAAGGGGATGGCTGAGGAAGCGCAGAAGAACATCGGCACGTGGTATATCGATCCCGACGCCGAAGACAGGATGGCCGATGGACACGCGCCCATCTGGCGCCATCTGATCGACCTCATCCACGAGCGGGACCTGACCGGCAAGAGCGTGCTCGATTTCGGCTGCAATCAGGGTGGCCTGCTGCGCCATCTCTATGCGATCCGCCCGTTCCGCAAGGCGCTCGGCATCGATATCGCCGAAACCTCGATCGCCAAGGCCGAGATGCTGAAAGGCAATCTGCCGATCCAGCATCAGGTCGGCGGCAGGCTGGACGGCTGCAGCGAAAAATTCGATCTCGCCCTCAGCCACGAGGTCATCTATCTCGTTCCCGATCTCGACGCCCACGCCGCCGATATAAGGCGGGCACTGAAACCCGGCGGCGTCTATTATGCAGTGACCGGATGCCATACGGATAACCCGCTCTGGCCGAAATGGCGCGAACTCGTCGCCAACCGCACCAACACCGTCGTTCAGGACCGATCGATCACCGATTACGGCCGCGCCTTCGAAAGGGCGGGCTTCGACGTCTCCGCCCGCAAGCTCGAATATGACGGCTTCATTCCTTTCGTCGCCGACGGCTGGACGCCTGATTTCGCCGATGCGCTGAATTACTACACCCAGACGAAGATCGTCTTCAGGCTGGTGAAGCGCTAGAGGCTGTGTCGGCTCGCTGAAGCCGCATCAGCTCGACATCGAAATGCGGCGGGCTGTCGGGTGCGACCTGGACGAAACGGCCTCTGACGCGGAAGATTTCCTGGATCAGCTCGCGTTCGGCGAGTTCCCCAGGGGCGCCGTCGAATCGGAGCTCGCCTTTTTCGAGCAGCGAGATGCGGTCGCTGACGGCGACGGCCTGGTTGATGTCGTGGATCGCCATGACGACGGTCACGCCCTTTTCCCGGCTCAGCCGATGCACGAGGTCGAGCACCTCGACCTGATAGCCGATATCGAGGAAGGAGGTCGGCTCGTCGAGCAAAAGGATCTCCGCTTCCTGGGCGAGAGCGGCCGATATCCAGGCTCTCTGCCGCTCGCCGCCGGACAATTCCCGGAGGCTGCGGTCGGCGAGCCCGGACAGGCCGGTGCTTTCGAGCGCCCATTCGATCGCGTCTTCGTCACGGCTGTCATAGGAGCGGAACAGGCCGACATGCGGATAGCGGCCCTGGCGCACGAGCTGGGCAACGGTCATTTCGTCGGGCGCGGTCGGCTGCTGCGGCAGGAAGGCGAGCCTCTTCGCCAGCATGCGGCGTGAAATGGAGGCGACCGAAACGCCATCCAGCGACGCCCTGCCCCTGGCCGGCCGGGTCAGCCCCGCCAGCGCATGCAGCGCCGTGCTCTTGCCCGAGCCGTTCGGGCCGATCAGTGCCCGGATCTCGCCCTTCTCGAGCGAAAGACTGAAGCCGTTAAGGGCCTTTCGCTGGCCGTACATCACCGAGAGGTCGGAGCAGGACAATGGCATTTCGGCCTCACATGGTTTTGCGCAGCAGCGCGAGCAGAAGCGGCACGCCGAAAACGGCCGTGACTACGCCGATCGGGATTTCCTCGGCTTGGCCGAGCAGCCGGCCAACGAGATCGCCGAGCGTGACGATGACGGCGCCGAGCACGATCGTCAGAACAAGCGACAGCATGAAATTCCGCCCCGCCAGAAAACGGGCGAGATGCGGCACGACGAGACCGATGAAGACGACGGGGCCGATCTCGCCGACCGCGCTCGCTGCGAGCGCGCAGGATACGATCAGCACGAGCGAGAACTGTCTCCTATAGCCGAGCCCGAAGGACCGGGCGACGGCCGCATCGAACTGCAGCAGCATCAGCGGCCGGTAGATGAGCGGCAGCATGGCAAGCCCGGTGATGGTGAAGGGCAGCAGGAAGAGCGCGTGATCCCAGCTGCGGGCGTAGAGGCTGCCCGACAGCCATTCTAGAATGATCTCGATGCGGGCCGATCCCCATCCGGCGATGAGGCCGATCGCCACCGCATGCAGCACCGCGCCGACCGCCACGCCGCAGAGCGTGATGCGCAGCGCACCGAGGCCGAGACGGAAGGCCAGGAGATAGATGACGCCGCCGGCAAGCAGGCCGCCGGCAAGCCCGGCCGCCGGCAGCCATGCGACCGGCAGCTCGGCGAGCGTGTTCGAGCCGGGCTCGAAGATGTAGACGGTGAAGAGCAGGAAGATCGTCACCGACAGCGTCGCCCCCTGCGACACGCCCATCAGCGACGGATCGGCGAGCGGATTGCGGGTGATGGTCTGCAGCAGATATCCCGCCAGCGAAAAGTGGATGCCGGCCAGAATGCCGGTGGCGATACGCGGCAGCCGGATATCGAGAATGATCAGCCGCGCTTCCGCCGAGCCGCCGCCGGTCAAAACCGCCGCGACATCGCCCATGGGAATATCGGCGACGCCGAGGAAGATCGCCGCCGAAAGCGACAGGACCGCCAATACAGCCAGCGCGGCGGCCATGCCGAGGCCCGGCGAAGCGGCCGATGTCGATGCCGGGGCGCTCATCGTGCCTCACCCCCAAGGCTCAGCCGCCCGCGCTGGACGAGATAGATGAAGACGGGGCCGCCAAGCAGCGCCGTGACGATGCCGACCGGCAGCTCACGCGGGATGGCGATGCTGCGCGCCAAAACGTCGGCGACGGTGACGATCAGCGCGCCGAGGGCAGCGCTCAGCCCGATTTCCCATCCCGTGCCGCGCGGCTTGAGCAGCCGGGCGATGTGGGGAGCGGCCAGGCCGACGAAGGCGACCGGCCCGGCGACCGGCGCGACGCCCGCGACCGGAATGACGGCAAGAATGAGGATGAGTGGCTTCCAGAAGCCGAGCTGCAGGCCCATGCCGGCCGCCGCATGATCGCTCAGCATGAACATGCCGATCACCCGCCGCAGCAGCAGCGCGCCGGCGACGCCGGCGATCGTCCACGGCAGCATGTAGAAGAGATGCGACCAGGTGCGCCCCTGGAAACCGCCGGCAAGCCAGAAGAGCAGCGATGCCGATTGCGGCCCGGTCGATAGCAGCACATAGGTGGTGATCGCGCCCAGAAACAGCGAGACGCTGACGCCGCCGAGCGCAAGCTGCAGCGGTCGCCCCTGCCCGCCATGCGACACCCAGAACGTCACCGCGGCCGCGGCAAGCCCGCCGGCAAGGCCGATGAAGGGATAATAGGCAGGCGAAAGCCAGGGCAGGTAGACGAAACAGCCGACGATCGGCGCGACCGCGCCCGAGGTAACGCCGGTGATGCCGGGATCGGCCAGCGGATTGCGCGTCAGCGTCTGCAGCACATAGCCGGAGACGGCAAGGCCCGCGCCGCCGGCAGCCGCCGTCAGACTGCGCGGCAGCCGCAGCGTCCAGACGAGGATGGATTCGATCTTGCCGTCGGGCGCCAGCAGCACGCGGATGGCGGTTTCGAGCGAAAGCGTCTTGGCGCCGATCAGCAAGCCGAACGTCGCCGCCAGAATGGCGGCGACGACGATGAGCCCGATGGCCAGGAATGATTGCCGGGGTCTCATCGCCGGTCTTGTCCCCGGCTTAGTTCTGCAGTTCGGCCGGGATCAGCTTGGCGGCTTCCGCCTTGACGTCGACGGCCGGGAACGTATTGGGATAGAGGTAGTGCGCGGCCTCGCGCAGCACGATTTCGCGGGCGATCGGTCCATTGGTCTCGACCCACTGATCGCCGACATAGAAGACCCGGTTGTTCTTGACGGCCGAAAGCTGCGACCAGATCGGGTTGCTCTCATGCGGACGATCCGGGCCGGAATCATAGACGAAGATGACCTCGGGATCCTTTTCCAGCATGGTCTCCAGGCTGAGGTCGATGCCGAACTCGCCGCCCGGGGTCTTCGGGCCCGGAACATTGTCGCCGCCGATCGCAGCGACGATCGAGGCCGAGGTGTTTTCCGTGTGGAAGGCGAAAGGTGTCGCGCCGCCCCACATGATCAAAAAGCGCGGATGCTTGTCCTTCGGCACCTTGGCGGCGAACTCCGCCAGATGCTTGCGGAAATCGGCGTTCAGCTGCTCGCCGCGCTCGGGCTTGCCGAGGAGCTTCGAAAGGGCGGCGGACTCGCTGTAGCTCTCTTCGAGCAGCTCCATATTGTAGGCGACGTAAGGCGCGATGTTCTGCAGCTGCGCCGAATTGCCGACCGTGTAGCGGCGGATCGCGATGATCAGATCCGGCTTGGCCTCGGAGAGAAGTTCGAGATTGGGCTTGGCGCGCTGGCCGATCTGCTTCATCCCGGAGGTCAGGCCGAGCAGGAAGTCCGGCTCGCGGCCCGCCGTCATATAGGTGCTGGCCACCGGCTTGATGCCGAGCGCGAGCGCGACGTCGTCGGCGAAATAGGAAATCGAGGCAATGCGCTTCGGCTGCGCCGGAATTTCGACGGTCACGCCGCGGTCGTCGACGATCGAGACCTTCTTGTCTTCGGCCTGCGCGGCCCCTGCCGCAAGGATTGCGGACAAGCCAAGCGCGGAGAAAAATCTGCGTGCGTATCGAGTCATATCTGAAAACTCCCCTCTCTCATGCTGCGAGGCTTTAGCCAAAAAAGCGGAGTTTAACAATCATGATTTTTTGCGCTTTCTTCGAAAGCGACGCCGTCTCAGTCCTCGCCCAAAGTGAAGACGGCGCAAGGCTCGGCGATCCCGCGCAGGACATGTTCGCCGAGCGGCGTCAGTGTGGCCGCGGTGTTGTCAGCCACGGCGCCCGAGATCAGCACGCTTCGGCCGAGCGGCTTGCAGAGCCCTTCCAGCCGGCTGACCAGATTGACCGCCGGGCCGATGGCGGTAAAGTCCAGCCGGTCGGCCGCGCCGATATTGCCCCAGAGGATCTCGCCGAAATGCAGCGCCGCGCCGAAGGGCAGCGGCGCAAGCCCTTCCGCCTCACGCATCCGGTCGAGATGGATCATGCCGGCGCGGCTGGCCGCGACCGCCTTCAGCGCCGCCTCGCAGGCGTCGCGGTCGCCCCGGGCCTCCGCGCCTGTCGTGACGGGAAAGATCGCCAGCACACCGTCGCCGATGAATTTCAGCACCTCGCCGCCGAAGGCATGCACGGCGCCGGCGACGCGGTCGAAATAGGCGTCGAGCGCGGCAATCATCGCATGCGGCTCGGTGACTTCAGAAAGCGCGGTGAAATCACGCAGATCGGCGCAGAGAAGAGCGGCGCGGATGGTTTCGCCGGTGCCGCGGGCGAGCGCGCCCGACTGAACCCGGGCCGCGCTGCGCCGGCCGAGATAGGCTTCGAGCAGCGCCGTCCGCGCCTCCCGCGCAGCAAGTGCTGCAAGCGGTGCGGCAGCAAAACGCACGACCTCCCGCAGCCGGGCGGCTGCATCGGGAGCGAAGGCCTCCGCCCCGTTGGCAATGCCAGCCCAGCCGAGCATGGGGTCATCCGGTGCAGGCCCGATCCTCTCCTCCCAGACCGGCCCGAGCCCGGCAAGCCACTCGCGGCCGGCATCGCTGCGCGGCGCGGCGGCAAAGGCCAGCGCCTCGATGACGGCTCCGGTCTCGGCCCGCCACAGCCAGGTGCGCCGCGCGATGATCGGATGCGGCACCGAAAGCGTCAGCGCGCCGCCCGAAAGCGGCAGGCCGTCTGCCAACAACCGGCGCCCGAGCTCGGCCAGAAACCGTTCGGGACCGGGCGAGACCGCGGCCTCGTCAACCAGCCAGGCAAGGGGAGACGGCAGATCCATGCCCTAACATGACATCGCTCCGGGACATCAGCAAGAACGCCGCTCGCGGCCCTCTCCCTGTCGGGAATCTCATCACGGCGCAAAACAAAAAATAACACTTTAAACTTGCGCAGTTTTGGCTCCATTATGCGCCGTTCATCATCGTGTGATTGAGGGGTACGATGGGCACGATATTCTGGCCGAAAGATCCGCTGGATGGCAACGACATGACGCTGCTGACGTCGATCCTTCGGCGGTGGTGCGAAAGATATCAGGTCGAGCTGACCGCAGAGGAGAGCAGCCGCAAGGCGAAGGAGCTGATCGAATGGTATGAATTCGGCGTCAAGGATCCTGTCGAGCTCGAAGAACTGATTGACAGCAAACACTGGCTCGTCAGCACGGTTTAACATCAAGGCGCCGAAGAAACGTCCATAAAAAGGGCCGGCGAAGATTGCGCCGGCCCCATCGATCTGTCTCTGACTGCGACCTTAATAATCATCCCGCCAGCGGCGGCGATACTCGCCGCGCCGCTCATCGCGCCAGCGTGGACCATCCCAATCCCGGTGACGCCGCTCCCAGCCCCAGCGGGGCGGACCGCCGTAGAACGCCACCGGCGGCGGGCGTCGCCAGTTTCGCCGGCATTCGCCCCAGCGGTTCAGGTGCCAGCCGCGGCCACACGCATAGTCGACCTTTGTGACATCGCTTGTGACATTGCTCTGGACATTGATTGCCCCCATCGGCATCGCCTCAGCTGTGCCGATCGAGAGGCTGCCAGCGAGCAAGGCAGCCGCGATAGAAAGTGCCTTCATCGGAAACTCCATTTCATCCAGCCGCCCTCACCCTAGGGCGGCCAAATTGAACTGGAGATGAACTGAGCGTTCATGTTTGCGGGCGAAAAAGAAGCGCTTTCGGACGGCCGAGCGGAGCGCCGGCAGCCATTTCCCCGCAACGGCAACCGCTTCTGGACAAGCCTCCGGCCCGCAAAAGCCGTTCATGTCCTGCCGGAAAATGAGTCGGGACCCGGGTCACGCCCGGCAGCGACCTCGATCAGCCGCCCGAGGTAATGCGCCCAGCCTTCCGCATGGCCGGCGCATTGATCGGCGCTCGGCAGGCCGCTATGGGTGAGCCGCAGCAGCGTTCCGCCCCCCTGCTCGATCAGATCGATCTCGACCAGGCTCGACCCCGGCGGCACCACCTCGCTGCCGTCCCAGCCGAAGCTGTAAGCAAGGCGATGAACCGGCACCACCTCGCGAAACGAGCCGCGCGCAAAGCGGGCGCCGGTGACGTTGACGAGATAAAGCCCGCCCGGCTGCGGCTCGACCTCAGCTTCCGTTCCCATCCAGCGCAGAATCTTTTCCGGGTCGGTCATCAGCGCAAACACCGCGGCCGGCGGCGCCGCGATATGCGCCTCGCGGTGAACGACGAGGGGCTCTTGCATATCTCTCTCCCATGGTTTGCTATGGTCTTCCCTCGCCTCGGGCGGGATCGGCGGGTCATGCTGTTTTGACGGGGTGTCCTCACCCGGAGCATGTAGGGGGGCGTGCGCGCTCAGCAAGGGCGATGGAGACATTCCCCCCGACACTGGCTCGTCACCGTGCCCTTGCGCTCGGTGCACTCGCTCCTGTCGTCGCTCGCCCCCTCATCTGCCTGCCGGCATCTTCTCCCCGCTGGGGAGAAGGGACTCGTGGCGATGCCTCGCGCCCCTTGAGACCTGTGCTGCAGGAATGGCGATCGCGCAGCTTGCTCCCCTCTTCTCCCCGGCGGGGAGAAGATGTCCGTAAGGGCAGATGAGGGGGGTGAGGAGCATCAGCGACGAACGCCTTGAGCCCAAGCGAAAGGCAATTGAGGCGTATGATGCCCCTATGAAGGAGAGCGATCTGAAGATGCCGGCGCGCGTCCAGATCACTCGCGCCATTCCCATTCCCACACCACAATGAAAGCATTTCACCCTATTGCCAGCCGGCCACCTTGCCCCTATTGTCCCCGCTGTTCTCAGGGCGGGGTGAAAGTCCCTACCGGCGGTATGCAGTTTCGATTGCGAGCCCGCGAGCGCCTTCTTAAGGAAGGGTCAGCAGATCAGGTGAGATGCCTGAGCCGACGGTCATAGTCCGGATGAAAGAGAACGCGCGTTCCTACCGCCCTTGCGGCTGTCGGGGACGTTCGTGATCGCCTTGGGTGATGTGTCTGTTCGCCAAAGGAGATTACCATGACACCCACCCGCTACGCCTTTATCAAAGCCAGCTGGCACGCCGACATCGTCGACCGCGCCCTTGACGGCTTCTATCAGCTCGTGCCGCCCGAGCAGGTCGATGTGTTCGATGTTCCCGGCGCATTCGAGATGCCGCTGCTTTCCCGTGAACTTGCCGCAACCGGGCGCTATGGCGCCGTCGTTGCCGCCGCTTTCGTCGTCGACGGCGGAATATACCGCCACGAATTCGTCGCCCAGGCCGTGGTCGACGGACTGATGCGCGCCGGCATGGATACCGGCGTGCCGGTGCTGTCTGTTTCGCTGACGCCGCATCAGTATCAGGAAACCGAGCACCATAAGCAGATCTACCGTGCGCACTTCATCGAGAAAGGGCGTGAGGCCGCAAAGGCCGCGCTCACCATCGGGAAGACACGCGCCGCTCTTGCCGCGTAAGGCGGTTCCTCCGAACCGAGGCGGCGGGACCGATCCCGCCGTCTTCATCAGGTCAACGCCGACAGAATAATTGATTCGACGCCCCCGCCGCGCTGTGGTCCACTCCACCCCGACATGTATCGCCATTCTTAACGCATCCAGAACCCCAAGGAGCTGAAGATGAGCAATGCAATGCGCAGTGAACCCCCTATCGCAAATCCGAAAACACGGCCGGTCGACACCAAGCTCGAAGTGGTCGTCATCCCCGTTTCCGACGTCGACCGCGCCAAACGTTTTTACGACGGCCTTGGCTGGCGGCTCGACGCCGACTTCGCCAATGATGCCGATTTCCGGGTGATCCAGTTTACCCCGCCCGGCTCCGGCTGTGCGATCATCTTCGGCCAGAACATCACCGCCGCGGAACCCGGCTCCGCCCAGGGGCTCTACCTCATCGTCTCCGACATCGAGGCCGCCCGCCGCGATCTTATTGCCCGCGGCGTCGAGGTCAGCGAGGTGTTTCATGACGCATCGGGCGTCTATGCCGGCAAGGACGAACCCTATCTCTTCGGACGGCTGAGGATCGCCGGCCGCGATCCCGAACACCGCAGCTATCGCTCCTTCGCCTCGTTCAAGGACCCCGACGGCAATGGCTGGCTGTTCCAGGAAGTCACCGAGCGCTTGCCCGGACGCATCGACGCCGACGAGACGGCCTTTGCGACGTCGAGCGACCTTGCCTCAGCGCTGCGCCGCGCGGCGACCGCCCACGGCGAACACGAAAAGCGCAATGGCGGCAAGCACGACGAGAACTGGCCGGACTGGTACGCCGAATACATGGTCAGCGAACGGGCCGGCCGGGAGCTGCCGTTATAGATGGCGGTAAAGGACGCAGACGCTGGTCGCGTCTGTGTTCCCTCTTAATAATGCTGCAGTCCGCTTGCCTTTCGCTTGCCGCTCAAGGCCAGGCGAAGGACAATAGCGGGCCACACGGCACGTCTTTCATTGTCTCTCGCTTCACCCCGAGCGAAAGCGCCGTCAAGCCACCCCATCACCGCTCAAACATATCCCGCCACTGCTTTTCTCCCATCATGCAGTCTGTCGCCGAGCCGGCCTCGGCAATTCTCTGCATCGTTGGCGGCGGGGAAAGGCCACTGATCTCCAGCACCAGCTTGCGGCGCACGGCAACGGCGAAATCCTCGATCTTGCGCACCGGCAGCACGAAGGCGCCGGGGCCGCCGATCACGCAATCGGCGTAATATGTGTCGAGCCCGTTGGGCGCATCGGAGGGCCGCAGCATGATGGCAAGGCCGTTGATGATCATGCCTGAGGCCACCGCCTCGTCGCGGGCAGGTGCGACCGGATCGCCGGAATTGTTCGGGCCGTCGCCGGAGACATCGATCACCTGCCGCCTGGACGGAAACGGACTGGAAACGATCATGCCGGCGCCCTGGGCGATCGCGGTGGAGATCGATGTGCGCCGTTGCGTGGCGATCGGCCGGGCTTCGATCTTGCCGGCAAAGGCGATCGCGTCCTCTTCCGTCTCGATCACCTGCCAGTCGATCACCGAATCCTGGACGACGTAGCCTGCCCATTCGAAATAGCTGATGGCAATGCGCCCGGTCAGACCGCCCCTCACCGCATTAATGAATTCCTGGTGCTTGAGCGCCTCGACATACCCCTCGCGCTGAATGCCGATCTCTTCGAAATCCATCGACCGCGAGGTGTCGACGGCGAGCACGAGGCTGACGTCAACCTCGTTCGTCCCCGCCTGTGCTGCCGGGACGAGGCCGGAAAGCCCCATGAGCACCGCAACTGTCGTCAGCATCGGTAAATCCCCGCGCCATCCAAGCCAGCGAACTCTAACACAGCTTGATCGAGGAAGGACGCGCAGCCGCGTGCACGGCTTCAATTTTCGGTGATGGCATCGGGTGCCTCAATGCAGGGGAAGCCACAAGGGGGTCTTCCACGCCTTCAGCGCCTCGAGAAAGACCTGCAGGCGCGAGGGCAGGAAGCGGCGTGTCGGATAGACCGCATGCACGAATATCTCCTCGGACGACCAGTCCGGCAAGAGGCGGATGAGCTCGCCTCTTCTGATCTGATCGTCGCAATAGGTGGAAGGCAGCAGGCCGATGCCGTGTCCGCGATAGGTGAAGGCGCTCACCGCTTCGAAATCCCGGCTCGATACCGGCCCCGACACCTGCTGGCGGACCGATTTGCGGCCGCTGACGAGATGCCATTCCGCTTCGCCGTTACGGCCGTTCAGCAGCACGCACTGATGATCCTTCAGGTCTTCGGGCTTCGAGGGAGGCGCCCTGCCCTTCATATAGTCCGGCGCCGCGACCAGATAGCGCACGCTCTTTCCGAGCCGCTGCGCGACGATCGACGAATCCTTGAGTTCGCCGAAGCGGATGCCGAGATCGATATTCTCGGCGATCAGATCGAGGAACAGGTTGGTGACGAAGAGATCGATCCGGATTTCGGGATAGGTCTTCAGGAAGGTCGAAACGAATTCGTAGAAAACCTCCTGCCCGAAGATGACGGGCACGGAGATCTTCAGCAAGCCTTCCGGCTTTCTCTGGGTTTCCGTCAAGGCCTGCTCGGCGTCGATAAGATGGGAAAGCGGCTCGCTGCACTGATCGAAATAGGCGCTGCCCTGCGCGGTCAGGCTGAGCTTGCGGGTCGTGCGCTGCAGCAGCGTCACGCCGAGTTGCTCCTCCAGCGACGTCACCTTCCGGCTGACGGTCGAGACCGGCATGCCGAGAGAATGGGCGGCACGGCTGAAGCTGCCGTAGCGCGCCACCGTCACGAAAACCGCGATGTCGTTCAGGTCCGCCATGCCGCGATTTTTGCATAGATGCAAAAGAGAATCCAGATATTTCCATCTAATCGAGGAATGGAGTTTTCCCCATATTCACCTTGCGAAAACAATCACAACCCGATGGAGGCGCATTCGCAGCCGCCCCATCTCGAGCGACCCGGCCTTCGCAAGCGCAGACCTCCGTTGCCCGACCAAATTATGGAGTTCAACATGACTACCGCAAAGACTGTCATCGTCACGGGCGCCTCCCAGGGTATCGGAGCCGGGCTCGTCAATGCCTTCATCGAGCGCGGCTACAATGT
This sequence comes from Rhizobium sp. BT03, assembly GCF_030053155.1. Lineage (NCBI taxonomy): Bacteria > Pseudomonadati > Pseudomonadota > Alphaproteobacteria > Hyphomicrobiales > Rhizobiaceae > Rhizobium > Rhizobium sp. BT03. Next base: position 4,327,653 of record NZ_CP125640.1, on the reverse strand, counting down.
CGTCGCCACCTCGCGCCAGGTCAGCGCCTCGGATGCCTTTCGGGCTTCGGAGAAGCTGGCGCTCGTCGACGGCGATATCGGCGATGCCGAAACCGCCGCACGGGTCGCACAGGCCGCAATCGACCGGTTCGGCTCGATCGACGCCCTCGTCAACAATGCCGGCATTTTCTTCACCAAGCCGTTCGTCGATTACACCATGACCGACTTCCGCAAGCTGTCCTCAACCAATCTTGAAGGCTTCATCCACCTGACGCAGCTGGTCGTCCGGCAGATGCTCGCCCAGAAAACCGGTGGCAGCATCGTCAGCATCACCACACCGCTGATCGACCATCCGATCGCCGGTTTCTCGGCTTCGGTCGCCATGATGACCAAGGGCGGCATCGACGCGATCTCGAAGAACCTGGCGATGGAATATGCAAGCGAGGGAATCCGCGTCAACACGGTGGCTCCCGGTGTCGTCGATACGCCGCTGCACAAGGACAATCCGAAGGACTTCCTCAGCACGCTGTCGCCAATGGCTGGCATTTCCAATGTTGGGGAAGTCGTCGATGCGGTCGTCTTCCTGACCGAAGCTCCGCGCGTAACCGGGGAGGTGCTGCACGTCGACGGCGGCGCACATCTGGGCAAATGGTAAACCACCCGCAAGCGCAGGCAGCCGGCGCAGAACGGCGGCTGCAGGAACTCGGCATCATCCTTCCCCCGCCGCCGACACCTCTCGGGGCCTATGTCGAGGCGGTCAGATCAGGCAAACTGGTCTTCTTCAGCGGCATGTTGCCGGTTATCAACCGCGAGCCGCGCTATATCGGCCGCGTCGGCGGCGCACTGACGGCTGAAGACGGCAGGAAGGCTGCCGAAACGGCCACACTCAGCGCACTTGCGGCCGCCAAGGACTATCTCGGCTCGCTGGACAGGGTCGCAAAAGTCGTCAAGCTCGGTGTCTATATCGCCACTGAAGGCGATTTCCGCGACCACCCGAAGGTCGCGGACGGAGCGTCGGAAATGCTGCTCCAAGTCTTCGGCGAGGAAAAGCTCTCCGGCCGCGTCGTCCTCGGAGTCGCCAGTCTGCCGCTCGGCGTGCCGATCGAGCTTGAGCTGATCGTTGAGGTCGAGGATTAAAAACGGACGGGCGCGCTTCGGCGCGCCCGCATTCTTGGCTTCTGGCGCTCACGCCGTCCTCAGCCGGCTGAAAAGCTCAAAGCCGCACCCAAGCCTCACACCGCCACCAACAGCAGCACATAAGCAATCACGCTCACCATCAGGCCGCGAAACGCAAAGGTGACGCAACGGTATTTGCTGCGGGCGATGGCGGAGAGGATATTGGCGTTTTCGAGATATTGGTCGAAGAGATAGCGCTCGTCGCGCCTGAGTGCGGCGTCGAAGAACAGGTCGCGGTGGTTGTGCCAGGCGCCCCAGAACAGCGAGGTCGAGCTATCGAGACGGCGCGGCAGCACGACGAGGATCGCCGACAGGATTGAGAAGACCGAGGCTGCGGCAAGCAAGCCGGAGAATAGGACGCTCCCTGACGTGCCGGCGACATAACGCGCCGGGTTGAAGACCGCCCGCACCTCGCTGGAACTCACCAGGAAGGCCAGCATAAATGTAAAGATATAGGCGGCCTTTTGATCGGATATCTTGATCTGATCGTAAAATATATCATTGATTTTCTTGATATGGTCGAAATACTCGACGCCGATATCCGCACTCGACGGCCGGCTCAGCATAACCTCAGTTGCAGTTTCGAACTCGCTCACGTGAATACTCCACCATCAAGTGTTTCCCTGATATTACACTTGGCGGCGAAAGCAAGAACACGTGTGCAACATGCTTGACTTTTCCACGTTACACGGACAAACGGGATGTGGGGATGTGGGGATGGGGTCTGGGTCATGCGGGGTTATTCCAAGAACATCTGTCGCGCCGGGATGGCACTGGCGCTTGCTCTGCCCGGTTTCGGGCCATCGGCAAGGGCCGAGCCGGTGCAGCGTGCAACACCGGTCGCCGGTTCCGTCATCGCGCGCAAGGCGGGCGAAGAGGTCCGTTTCATCGACGTGTCGAACTGGCGTGTCGTCGATATCAATCAGGATCTCCTGACCGGCGACGTGCTGCGCACCAATGCCAACGGCCAGCTCGCCATCGTCTTTTCCGATCACACCCAGGTTCGCCTCGGCCGCAATTCCTCGCTGCAGGTCAAGAAAATGGCGGCCACCGGCGACACGACGCTGGAGCTGCAATCAGGAACGATCTGGGCGCGCGCCGAGCGCGGCGGCCAGGGGTTGACGGTCGAGACCCCTGCGGCGGCAGCCGCCATCCGCGGCACGGACTGGACGATGACCGTCGAGGGCTCCAAGACCTCGATGATCGTGCTGGAAGGGCGCGTGGCGCTGAGCAACCCGCAGGGCAGCGTCGAGGTGAACGAGGGCGAAGGCGCGGTCGCCACCATCGGCCAGGCGCCGCACAAGATCATCAGCGTCAATCCCGATGACCGCGAGCAAATGCTCTTCTATCTCCACCTGCGCGACGGCTTCGATCTGATGCCGACCTCGCCGCTGCGGGCCGACCGCATGGCCGCGGAGCGCCGCCGCCTGCTGGCGCGGCCGCCGGAGCGGCGCACGACTGAAGACTGGCTGGAGCTTGCCGAGGTGCAGAGCGCCTTCGACGGCCGCCAGGCCGCGGCCGCAACCCTGCAGAAGATCCGCGGCAGCAAGCTGACGGTGGCCCAGCAGGCGCGCGTCGACCTGATCGACGCCACCATCGCCGGCTCGGAGAAGCGCTACGGCGATGCCGCCAGGCTCTTCCAGAAGGCTTTGCCGCATCTCGACCCGACACGCCGCAACATGGCGCAATATGGTGGCTATTTCGCCCGCTCGCTCGCCGATCCCGCCCATGCCGAACAGCCGCCGGCCAACACCACCGGCCCCTATGGCGCAATCATGGAGGCCTATACGACAGGCTTTCTGAAAGACCCGCGTGCCGCGATCGAGATCATCAGGAAGGCGGAACAGCGCTATCCCGACGATCCGACCCTGCCGGCGGTACGCGCCCAGCTGGCCGAGCTCATCGACGACCGCGAGCAGATGAAGGAAGCGATAGAGCGCTCGCTGACGCTCGACCCCGATCATCCGATGGCGCTGTCGGCCCGCGCGGGCTACAGGGCGACCTATGAAAGCGATGTCAACGGCGCGCTCGCCGACCTGAACCGCGCCATCGCGCTTGCCCCCGGCGCATCGAGCACGCTGAATTCGCTCGGCCTGCTACAGAGCTCGCGCGATGCCAATGGCGAAGCGGAAGAGGCCTTCAAGAAGGCGATCGAGCTCGATCCGCAGGACCCGCTGCTGCATGCGAACCTCGCGATCCTTTATCTCGACCAGGCGCGGATGAAGGAAGCCAAGCGCGAAATCGACACCGCGATCGCCCTCGATCCGTCCTTCGATCTCGCTTTGCTCGCCCGCGGCCGCTACTACCTGCAAAGCGGCGAGCGCGAAAAGGCGCTGGCAGATCTGCTCGCCGCCAGCACCGCCAATCCCGCCCATTCACAGTCGCAGTTCATGCTTGCCGCCGCCCACTACGAAAAGGGCGACCGGCTTCCCTCCGAGCAGGCGCTCGACAACGCCAACCGTCTCGACGACGACGATCCCATCATCTCATCCTTCCGCACCGCGATCGATATCGACGATTACGATTCCGACGGCGCGATCCGCAACGCGCAGGAATATCTGCGCCGCTCTCGCGCCCGGGGCGGCGATTACAGCGGCCTCGGCGCCAATGCGGGCGCCGGTTCGACACTGAACGACGCCTTCCGGCTGCAGGGGCTGGATGCCTGGGGCCGTTACTACGGCGATGCCGTCTTCGATCCCTTCAAGGGCACCGGTTATTTCGACCAGTCGATCAAGGGCAGCATCTTTCCTTTCGTCAACGCGACAAGCTTCAGCGACGACAATATCATCCAGAACCGCGGCAACGCGTCGAGCTACTCATCCTTCATCCAGGGCCTGCTGATCTCTCCGCACATGCTATCCGGCCGCTCGCGCTCGGCGTCGCTCTTCGACGTGCCCTTCATCGAAGGCTCGCTCGGCGGCGGCATCAACAGCGTCGACGGCCACACGCGTGGCATCGGCGAAGCCGACATCCAGGGCTATTCGAATGAGACGATCCCGATCAGCTTCTATGGCAACTTGACCTGGGAAGAGCTGGCGCTCGACGGGGACTACCGAGACTTCGGCGGATATGCGACCGACAATAAACTGCTCGGCGGCAACGGCTATTTGACGGCGACGGTGACGCCGGACGACCGCATCGTGGCCTATTTCAATCACGCCAAGAATGATGGAACGCTGAATGCGCTGACGACGAATCCCTCGCTCTCGGACTCGCTGAATCCCGTATTGCGCTTCTTTGGCTTGCCGCTGGCACCGGACGAACTGCCGCTCTACACCACTCGGCGAGATACAGCGCAACTCACAAGCGCCGGCCTTGGCTGGAGCCATACCTTCGCCTATGAGAACGTCCTGAATGCTGCATTCCTCTATCAGCAGACCGAAGCGAAAACCACCAACGACATACAGTTCGACTGGGCGGACGTACCGTTTCTCGGCGGTCCCGGCCGGGACGTCAGACCTTTCCTGCAGACCAGCGACGAAAATGAATCAAAGGCCTACATCGCGGCCCTCAGCCACATTATCGGCGACGGGTCGCTAACCTGGCGTTACGGTATCGAGGGCGGCTGGGTCGACTCGTCTCGCGAGACCTATTTTCATCTCGAAGATGTCATCCCGGGCCTCATCGACGGCATGACCGACGGACCCACGGAGATCGAGGCTCGCACCAATATCGGCCGCGCCTATATCGATCTTCTGCATGACATCACGCCCAACCTGAAGGGCGAATATGCGCTCTTCGGCACGCGCCTGGAAGGCGATGGTGTCGATGTCAGCCGGCTCGAACCACGCTTCGGCCTTGCCTGGGCGCCGACGCAGAACCACTGGCTGCGCGCCGCCTTCATGCGCCAAAGCACAGAGACCGGCGTTCCCACCCTTGCGCCGATCGGCATCCTCGGTCTTCAGGCAAACCAGTTTTCCGTCGGTACCGAAGGTTACGTCGATACGGCGGCCTTCCAATGGGATGCCGAATGGACCGACCGTCTGTTCACCTCGGTGGAGTACCAGCATCAGGAACTCCATGATTTCTCGATCGGTCTGCCGCTGATCGCGCTTCCGGCCATCGACAGCCTGCCGCTCGCGCGCGGCAGCATCGACCGCGCCGCCGTCACCGCCAACGTTGCGCTCGGCCACGGTTTCGGCCTCTCGGCTACCTACGCCTACATGGATTCCGAAAACAAGGATCCAGGAACATTCAACTACGGCGGCTCGCTCCCCTATATCCCGAAGAATTCCGGCCAGATCGCGCTGACCTGGGTCAACGAGGCCAAGGTCAAAGCGACGGTGGCGGCCAATTACATTGGCGAGCGCGACGGCGACGATCTCGGCACCAAGCTCGACGATTACTGGAGCCTCGACGCCCACCTCGTCTGGGAACCCTTCGACAAGCGCATGGAGCTCGAGGCTGCCGCCTATAACCTGCTCGACGAAGATTTCGAGATCACGCCCGGCGTGCCCGGCTGGGGCCGCGCCTTCAAGGGCACGCTCAAAGTCCGCTTCTGATGCGCACGCAGGACAAGCGCCAGCAGGCCGGGCTGGATGGCGGCCAGGCCGTAAACCGCCGCCTGAGACTGCTGGTGCTGTCGCTCGCCGTGCTGATCGCCATTTCGCTGCTGTCACGCCTGCCCGCCTGGTCGCTGCTGGAACTCAGAAGCTTCGACTATCTGTCGACCATCGACGATCCCCGGCCGCCACCCGGCGGACCGGTCATCGTCGCGATCGACGAACCCTCGCTTGCCGATATCAACGCGCAATGGCCCTGGCCGCGCAGCCTGCATGCCGAGCTCATCAGCCAGCTGCGTGCCGCCGGCGCCCGCGTCATCGGCCTCGACATCATCATGGCCGAACCCTCCAACCCCGGCAATGACACGGCGATCGCCAAGGCCGTCGGTCCCGACACCGTGCTTGCCGGCGACGAAACGCTGATCGAAACGCCGCAGGCCTCGCAGCTGATCCGCGCCACGCCGCTGCCGGCGCTGACGCAAGCGGGTGCCGTGACCGGCATCGCCTCGATCGATCTCAGCGGCGACGGCATCTTCCGCCGCATTCCGGGCTATGAGGACGGCTTTGCCGCCATGCTGGCCATGGCCTCCGGCGCGGAGGCGCAGATCCTGCCGGCCGGCCGGCTGATCCAGTCCTTCGGCCCGGCCCGCAGCTACCCCACAGTCTCCTACTACCAGGCGCTCGACCCTGAGAATCTGTTGCCGCCGGGTTATTTCAAGGACCGCGTCGTCCTCGTCGGGCTCAGCCTGCAAAATGCGCCCGCCATCGACAAAGGTGGCGTCGACGCCTTCGCGACACCCTATACGGTTCACACCGGCAAGCTCGTCCCCGGCGTCGAAATCCAGGCGACGATTTACGACAATATCCGCTACGGCCTGTCGATCCGCGAAGCGCGCCTGCCGATGGTTGCCGCGTGCATCCTGATCTCGGTGCTGCTGGCGGCTGCGACCGTCTGGCGCTCGACGGGATGGCTGACGATCGTGACCAGTGCGGCAGCCCTCCTTGCCTTCGCGGCCGTCAGCTTTGCCGGCATCCGGCTTGCCCATGTCTTCGTCTCGCCGCTCGGCCCGACCGTCGCCTATATGTCGGTCGTCTTCGGCCAGGCCGCCTTCGATTATGCCGAGGAGCGCCGCAACAAGCGCCAGATCATCCGCGCCTTCGCCCAATATATCTCGCCCGATCTCGTCCGGCGCCTGTCCAACGACCCCTCGCAGCTGAAGCTCGGCGGCGAGCGGCGCACGCTCTCCGTGCTGTTTTCCGATGTGCGGGGCTTCACCACCATCGCCGAAACGCTGAAGGACGATCCGGAGCAGCTGACCGGCCTGATCAACCGGCTGCTGACGCCGCTCTCCGACGTGGTGATGGATCACGGCGGCACGATCGACAAATATATGGGCGACTGCATCATGGCCTTCTGGAATGCGCCGCTCGACGATCCCGACCACGCCCTCCACGCCGTGCGCGCCTCGCTCGCCATGCAGGCGGCGATTTCGAGGCTGAACAATCAGCTGGAGCGGGAGGCGGCGGCACGCGGCGGCAAACCGCACGTGCTGAAGATGGGCGTCGGCATCAACACCGGAGAATGCATCGTCGGCAATATGGGCTCGACCCGCCGCTTCGACTATTCCTGCCTCGGCGACAGCGTCAACCTCGCCTCCCGCCTCGAAGGCGCCTCGAAGAATTACGGCGTGGCGCTGCTGCTCGGCGAGGAAACCGCAAGACTGGTCGCCGCCAACTACACCGTAATCGAACTCGACCGCATCATCGTCAAGGGCCGCACTCTGCCCTCGCCCGTCTTCACCGTCGTACACAAGGCCGATGCGAAAGCGCTGGCCAGCCACCAGGCTTTCATCGAAGCCAAATATGCCGGCACGCTCGCACCATCCGATCCGGCCTTCGACAAACTGACCGCTGCTATCCCCGAGCTTGCCGGCTATTATGCGATCGTGCGGGATGCACTGCTTGGTGATGGCGGGGAATGATCGGGCTGCATTCCTCCACACATGAGATTTGTGACCCGGATGCTCAGCTACGAACCGCTCGTTTTGCCAAACCGTACATATTGGTGGGTGCGCCGTGCAGCATCACCTCGCGTTCGAAGTTGAAGCCACTTTTCTCGAGGATGCGCCTGGACGCGGCATTGACGGGACGAACCAATCCGATCACGCGGTCCGCATGCAGGTCGTCGAAGGCAAAGGTCAGCGTTTCCCGCAACAGCTCCGTGGCATAGCCATGCCCCCAGCTTTCCGGCTGCAGATGGTATGAAATATTGAGGCTGCCGAATTCCTTGGAAACGGTCACGCCGCCAAAACCGATCAGCCCACCTTTCGTCTCGACCGCCCAGCGTCCAAAGCCGTGGTCTCTCCAGTGTTCGATGTCGCGCGCAAGCCGTGCGGCACTTTCTTCCGGCGAGTCCGGCCGGGGCACGGGCCGATGCGCAACCAGCTCCGGCCGGGAAAAAAGCCCGGTGAGGAAATGGATATCTCCAACTGCAGGAATCCTCAGTTGCAATCTCGCGGTATGCCGAATTGCCGGCGGCGCAGCGCCATCGAATTCCTTATCGAACATCGTCTACCTCTTCATCGAGGACGCGATATCCTCGGCAGCTCTTATCCAGGCGCGGCATCGTCTCTTGGGTGTCGGCGCCTCTACGCTCGCCTTCCACCACCGGGCGAGGAGATTTGCAGGAGACGATAACATTCTTTCGCGCTATGAAGGGTGATCATAATTCCCGCCCATAGACCCGAGGTCACTTCCATGACTTTGAAAGTTCTCTTCATTGGCGGCACCGGCCAGATCTCCTATCCATGCGTCGAGCGTGCCGTTGCCGAGGGTCATCATGTCAGCCTCTACAATCGCGGCTTGAGAAACACTGCCTTGCCCGCAGGGGTGACCTCGATCGTCGGCGAACTTGGATCGGGCAGCTATGCGGATCTCGCCAAGGCCAATTATGACGTCGTCTGCCAGTTCATCGCCTTCACCCCGGATCAAGTGGAGCGCGACATCGCGCTGTTTTCGGGCAATTGCGGCCAGTATATTTTCATCTCTTCGGCCTCGGTCTATGAAAAGCCGCCGCGTCACTACGTGATCACCGAGGAGACGCCGGCGATCAATCCCTACTGGCCTTACAGCCAGGCCAAGATCGCCTGCGAGGAACAGCTCAAAAACGCCGGCAAGCTCGCCTGGACGATCATCCGCCCCAGCCACACCGTTCGCACCGGCCTGCCGATCATGATGGGCGATAGCGATGTCATGGCAAGACGCATGCTGGATGGAGACCCCATCATCGTGGCGGGCGACGGCCACACGCCCTGGACGCTGACCCGCTCAATCGATTTCGCCGTGCCTTTCGTCAGGCTTTTCGGCAATCAGGCAGCGCTCAACGAGATTTTCCACATCACCTCCGATCGCGCGCATATCTGGGACGATATTCAAAAGACGATCGCAAGATTGCTGGGCGTCGAGGCAAAGATCGTCCACGTGCCGACGGACACGCTGATCCGGTACAATTCGGATTGGGCAGGCCCGCTTCTCGGCGACAAGGCCTGGACGGCGATCTTCGACAATTCGAAGGTCAAGCGCGTCGCGGGCGACTTCACCTGCGCCGAGAGCCTGGATGAAATCCTGGCCGAGCCGATCATCCATCTCAAGCAGCGCCTCACCAAAATCCGTCCGTCGAAGGGTGAGCTGGATGCTTTAATCGACAGGATTTGCGCCGAGCAAGGCGCTCTCGGCTAGGATAATGCGATCTTTTAGCGCGACACCCTCCAACGCTCCTCATCCTGAGGCGCGCAGGCCGAAGGCCGGAGCCTCGAAGGACACGCTCCGACGCTGCTCCTTGCATCCATCGCTGCCGGTGCACCCGCCTCGTCCTTCGAGGCCCCTATGGGGCACCTCAGGATGAGGCTCTCTTGGGCGCCGGCGCCTTGGCGGCCTGACTACTCCAGCCGCCGTGCCTCCAGAGGAGCCTCTTGCCTGAAGCCGTCGAAACAGCGGCCGCCGTGCAAAGCGAGCTCGCTGTCGGCCAATGCGAGGAGCCGGCCGCCATTGCCCTGCGCCGCCAACCGGAACGCAGCATCGAACTCGGCCGCGAGTTGCACATCGAGCTTGCGCATGAGGCGAGGTGCCCATTTTCCTCGTCCGGTCCATGTGCCGCGCCCGAGCAGGATCAGGTCGGCAAGCTTCTGGTAGAGCAGCGCGGCGATGGCGGCGATTTCTTCCTGCGGGCGGTCGCCGCGCAGGTCATCGGCGAGTCGGAGACCTGATAGCGCAGCATGTCATAACCCACGCCGGCAAGCGGCTTCGGCCCTGCGGCCAACACTTCCGCCGCCTTTGTCTGGATCAGACGCGCATGCTCGGCATCCGGCCCGAAGAAGCTGCCGGTCGCAACCATATTGACCATGACCGGACAGCCGCTCTCCGCGTCCTGGTGGAGATAATGCGCCAGTGTCTGCGGATCATGGACGAAGGCTTCGACAGGAAAATCCTCTTCCGTGAAGGATTCCCGCCAGGCTCTTTCCAGCGACGGAAACACCACGACCAGGTCGATATCCGAAAAGGCGGTGCCCTCGCCGCGGATGAGCGAACCGGAGACATAGGCGAAGGCGGCCCCCGCATAGCGGTTGGCGACGCAGCGGCGGGCGACGGCGAGCGCTCGCTCCGCAAGAATATGTTTCTGGATGTCGTCCACGATCTCGTCCTCGAATAGCGGCAGACGAGCGGATATGAAAAAACCCGCTCGTTTCCGGCGGGTTGGGTCTCAACAGCAATGAACGGAATTCAGTTCACGCGTCTGCCACCCACCGCCCTGGCGGTGGTCGTAGACATCGTCGACACTGCAAAAATCCCGTTCATAGCGGCGAGGATATCGCCCGGCGGCGGCAGCGTCAATGCGCCGAGAATGCTTCCCCGCCGCGTTGTTTTCCGTCTAAGATGGCGCCAAGACTCGTCAACCAGGAGGAGCCCGCCCATGTCCGATCCAGCCACTGTCATCCCGCTTCCCAAACCGGTTCTGCTGCCGGTCGAAGGCAGCGATGAGCGCTTTCCGGTGCGCCGCGTCTATTGCGTCGGGCGCAATTATGCCGACCATGCGATCGAGATGGGCCATGATCCCACCCGCGAGCCCCCCTTCTTCTTCCAGAAGAATGCCGAGAACCTGCTGCCGGCAGGCAGCGCTTTTCCCTATCCGCCCCTCTCGAAGGACGTGCATTACGAGGTCGAATGCGTGCTGGCGCTGAAATCCGGCGGCGCGAATATCCAGGCCGCGCAAGCGCTCGACTGCATCTACGGCTATGCCGTCGGCATCGATTTCACCCGCCGCGATCTGCAGGGCGAGGCCAAGAAGCTCGGCCGCCCCTGGGAAGTCGCCAAAGCCTTCGAACATTCGGCCCCCGTCTCGGCCATCGTGCCTGCGAGCCGCCTCGGCCACCCCGGCAAAGGCCGGATCTGGCTGGAGCAGAACGGCAAGCGCGTCCAGGACGGCAATCTCAACCAGATGATCTGGAAGGTGCCGGAGATCATCGCCGAGCTGTCGAAGCTCTTCACCTTGGCGCCGGGCGATATCATCATGACCGGCACGCCCGCCGGCGTCGGTGCGGTTACCAGGGGCGACCGCATCAGTTGCGGCATCGACGGCGTTGCCACCCTATCGGTCGAGGTCGCCTGAGGAGAGAGCAATGCCCTTCTATGCGCTCGGCGGATCGACGCCGAAATTGCCCGCCGCCGGCCTCTATTGGATCGCACCGGACGCCAATATCATCGGCCAGATCGAGCTCGGCGAGAATGTCGGCGTCTGGTTCGGCGCCGTGCTGCGCGGCGACAATGAGAAGATCACCGTCGGCGAAGGGACCAATATCCAGGAAGGCGTGATGGCCCATACCGATATGGGCTTCCCGCTGATCACGGGCAAAGGCTGCACCATCGGCCACCACGCCATCCTCCACGGCTGCACGCTGGGAGACAACGTGCTGATCGGCATGGGCGCCACGATCCTGAACGGCGCGAAGATCGGCAACAATTGCCTCGTCGGCGCCAATGCGCTGGTGACGGAAGGCAAGGAATTCCCCGACAATTCCCTGATCGTCGGGGCGCCTGCCCGCGCCGTGCGTCTGCTCGACGACGCCGCGATCGAAGCCATCCGCCGCTCCGCCGAAAACTACATTGCCAACTGGCAACGCTTCGCCCGCGATCTCAAGCAGATCGGTTGATCGGGCAATTGAGAAGAAGTGGTGGCCAGCCCCGTCCTTCGAGGCCCCTACGGGGCGCCTCAGGATGAGGCTGGAGAGGGGTGGCAATCTGATGGCCGTTGAGCCTTGCATGGCTCGGCTTCGTCGACGAGCGTCGGCTGACGGCTCCACGCTGATTTTCGTTGAAAAACCGCGTTACTCGGCAGCTTCGAGGAACTGGCTGTTTCGCGAGGAAGAGGCAAGCGCCTGAACCCTGGCTTCGGCCTTGGCGATCAGCTGATAGAATTCGTCCTGCGCTTCGACATCCAGTTGAATGACGGCATTGACGTCATCGGGCGTATCGCAAACGCAGGCGACTGCCGAAATGGGACAGATGCCGCCAGGGTAACGCTTGCCGGTTCCGGTATAGGCGCGACGGCCCCAACGCTCGGAATAGACCGTTTCTTCCCGCTCGAGATGCAGGATCGTTCCCTTGCAGGCAGTCACAATGGCCGCCTTGCCATAGGCGAACCAATGATAGTTCAGCCTCCGGAGAATATATTTGCCGGTGATATCTTCGCCAGCCAGTTCGGCAGGGTTTTCAATCATTCTGATCATGAAGGCTTCCCTCAACGTTTGCAGAATATCCTTCATCTCTGCTTACGCGGCAAGTCGAAAAACGCTGATTTTGGAGGCACTTAGTCACAAAGTGTTTCCGATTCTTACACCAGGCAGGTGCCAGGCACCGCGTGGGGCACACAATTCTTCGTCGAATTTACCGCAATCTGCACCCGATTTGGGCGTTGTTCGCGGTGGCGCCGGGCACCTTGGCGCCTAAACGGCGACGCGCCTCAGGAAAACTCACCAGCGCGGGGACCGGCAAGCGTCACGCGCCAGCCCGTGCGCGATTGGAAATCCTGAGTGGCCAGAAACGTATAGCCCGTCATGCGCCAGGGCCTCACGGCGCTGGTCAGATTGTCGAGCACAAAATCGCCGCCGTCGGTCCGGGCAATGAGAACGACATGGTTTTGATCATGCGGTCCAATGACCACCGAAAGCGCCAGGCGGTTGGATGGAAAACCAGCCTCGATCAGGTCCTTCATCTTCTGGAGGGCATAGTCCTCACAGTCGCCACGGCCGGCAACCGGCAGTGACCAAACATCCCCATGGGAAGATGGACGGTCTTCTGCGGGAATAATGCGCCCATTTACGGCCCGATTGATCTTTTGAAGCAGCGCTATTCCTGCCGCGTCGTTGCGCTGTTGCGCCGCCATCCTGCCGCACAGCCACTTGTACTTGGCGCAAGCTGCGCCGAAGCCCACGGGCGCGCCGATGCTTCTTGTCACAGGCAGCGATGACCCGGCAACAGCTTGAAAAGGCACAAGAATGGCTAAAACAGCAGCAAGAGAAAAGAGACGCTTCATAGCCGATTCCCCTTATTTGTCCCGCGACAATAACAGAGTCGGGATAAAAATTTATTAAAATTTTATACTTGAGAATTTAACCGTATTGCATAGACGGCACAGATTAACCATTGTTTATTCTTCACGTTAATTCATTGTTAGTATAAGAACTCTCCCCATTAACGTTCGGTTAACCTTGGGAGACGCATGAAATGTTCAGCAGAGCATCGAAATTCGGCCTGGCCATTGCTTCCCTTCTGGCAAGCAGCAGCTTGGCAACGGCAGCCCCGGCAGTCGTTAATTGCAACAGCGCCGTCCGCGGCACACTCGAATACCGGCTGTGCATGCCGACCAGATCAATTCCGGCCGGCAGCAAGTTCAGCCCGAGAGATAGCGACCCCAGCAGCCAGGGCACCGGCAGCGGCAAGAAGACATCGAGCACCGGCTCGACTTCCGAGAACAGCGGCAATAGCGGCAGCGGCAACCAGGTTGCGGACGGTGGCGGAAATGACACCGGCGGCAAGGACCACGATCATCACGGCGGCAAGGGTGGAAAAGATCACGATCATGGCAAGGATGGGCATGGGAAAGACCACCACGGCGACAAGGACCGCGATCATCACGACGGCAAGGGCGGAAAAGATCACGGGCACGACAAGGACGGCCCGGGCAAGGGCGGCAATGACGGCCCCGACAAGGGCGACAACGGCGGCTCTGGTAAGAGCGACAATGGCGGCTCCGGCAAGAGCGACAACGGCGGCTCCGGCAAGGGCGACAACGGCGGCTCTGGTAAGAGCGACAATGGCGGCTCCGGCAAGAGCGACAACGGCGGCTCCGGCAAGAGCGACAATGGCGGCTCCGGCAAGAGCGACAACGGCGGCTCCGGCAAGAGCGACAATGGCGGCTCCGGCAAGGGCGACAATGGCGGCTCCGGCAAGAGCGACAACGGCGGCTCCGGCAAGAGCGACAACGGCGGCTCTGGTAAGAGCGACAATGGCGGCTCCGGCAAGAGCGACAATGGCGGCTCCGGCAAGAGCGACAACGGCGGCTCCGGCAAAGGCGACAACGGCGGCTCCGGCAAAGGCGACAACGGCGACTCGGGCAAGGGCGACAATGGCGGCTCCGGCAAGGGTGGCTCTGAATCCAAGCCGGAATAACCCCATCGGCGAAACGAAAGCGAGAGGTGAGGCCGGGTTTCCGGCCTCACCTTTTGAATTGCTGCTTATGGATCGATTGGTGTCCAACACCCGAGCAAGGCCAGACGCCGCGGCAAACCCCGGACAATCGATCTTGCGAGCGAAGCTTACGCCGCACAGGCCTCGCACAAACCGCGGATCTCGATCGTCGTCTTCTCGGGCTTGAACTTCTGCCCCCGCACCCAGCCCATCAGCCGGTGGTCGACCTCGTGGTCGTGGAACTCCATCACCTGGCCGCAGCTTTCGCAGATGGCGAAGGCGACGATGCCGTGGCTGTGGCAGTCGTCGCCGGGATGGGCGCAGGCGACGAAGGAATTGATGCTTTCGAGCCGGTGCACGACACCGTATTCGAGCAGCTTTTCCAACGCCCGGTAGACCTGCAGCGGTGCGCGGAAACCATGATCGCGCAGCTTGTCGAGGATGGTATAGGCGCTGAGCGGCCCTTCGGCCTTTTCGAGCACGTCGAAGACCAGCGACTGGTTCTTGGTGAGTTGCGGTGTCGTCATGAGCCTTGTCCTTGCATGACTGCGCGGTGCCGTCTCAGGGGAAGCAGGCTGAGAATGAAGAGGATCAGCGCCGCGACCACGATCGAGGGACCGGAGGGCGTGTCGTAGGTGAGCGAGCCGAACAGCCCGCCGACGACGGCGGCTGCCCCGATGACCGAGGCGAGCACCGCCATCATCTCCGGCGTCGCCGAAAAGCGCCGCGCCGCAGCCGCCGGAATGATCAGCAGCGAGGTGATCAGCATGATGCCGACGATCTTCATGGCGATGGCGATGACGACGGCCATCAAAAGCATGAAGAACAGCCGCGCCCGCTCCGGCTTCAGCCCCTCGGCCTCGGCAAGCTCGGCATTGACGGTTGCCGCCAGCAGCGGCCGCCAGAGCCAGGCCATCGCCACGAGCACGAAGAGCCCTCCACCCCAGATCAGCGCGATGTCGGTCGTTGAAACCGCAAGGATATCGCCGAACAGGAAGGCGATGAGATCGATCCGCACCCAGCTCATGAAGGCGACCATGACGAGGCCGATCGCCAGCGTGGCATGCGAGAGGATGCCGAGCAGCGCATCGGCCGACAGCGCCTGGCGCTTCTGCAGGAAGAGCAGCAGCACCGATACGAGGGCTGCGACGGCAAAGACGGCCAGCGTCAGATTGAGTTCGAAAAGCAGCGACAGCGCGACGCCGAGCAGCGCCGAATGGGCGATCGTATCGCCGAAATAAGCCATACGCCGCCAGATGATGAAGCAGCCGAGCGGCCCCGTCGTCAGTGCCAGCCCGACGCCGGCGAGGATGGCGCGCACGAAGAAATCATCAAGCATGGCGGCCCTCCGCACTGTGGGAATGGACATGCGCGTGCTCATGTCCATGCTGATCGTCATGAGCATGACCGTCATGCGCATGATGCCCGTCCTCAGGGAAGCAATGATCCGTCACCGTGCCGTCGGCATGCTGCACGCGCCCGTCCGGCAGGTGCGTATGGTCGTGATGATGGCTGTAGACGGCGAGCGTCTGCGCGGCCCGGCTGCCGAACAGGCGCACATATTCCGGGCTGCGGCTGACGGCTTCGGGCGTGCCGCGGCAGCAGACATGGCCGTTGAGGCAGATAACCGTGTCGGTCTCGGCCATGACGACATGCAGATCGTGCGAGATCAGCAGGATGCCGCAGCCGCTGGCATTGCGGATCGATTTGATCAGATCGTAGAGCGCGATCTCGCCGGAGAAATCGACGCCCTGTACCGGCTCGTCGAGCACCAGCAGATCGGGTTTGCGGGCAATGGCGCGCGCCATCAGCGCCCGCTGGAATTCGCCCCCGGAGAGATGCTGCACCTCGGCATCGAGCATATGGTCGATGCCGGCGGCTTCGAGCGCGGCACGCATGTCGCGTTCTGGCAGGGGGCCGGTCAGCGTCATCAGCCGGCGCACCGAAAGCGGCAGCGTCCAGTCGATCGCAAGCTTCTGCGGGACATAGCCGACCTTCAGGCCGGCCAGACGCTCCACCCTGCCCTCATTCGGCTTCAGCACGCCGATCGCCGCCTTGGCGCTCGTCGACTTGCCGGAGCCGTTCGGCCCGATCAGCGTGACGATCTCGCCGCGCGAGACGGAAAATTCGACGCCGCGCACCAGCCAGCGGCCGTTGCGCAGAACGCCGACATTCTCAAGCGAAACCAGCGGTTCGCCCTTCGTATTTGCGGGAGAGAGCATCAAATTTTCCGACAGCGCTGTTGTATCCTGCTATTGCACACGTTATAGCATAACGCAATTGATGTAATAACATAACATCTGCAATTCAAGCGGAGCATCCGATGAAACGCGCCCTGGGCCCAGCCCTGAAGACCTTGGCCTTTAGAATTCCGGCCGCCCTCGCTCTCCCGGCGCTGGCGGTCCCGGCCTTGCTGTTTGCCGGCACCATGCGGGCGGCCGACGCGCCCGTCGTCGTCACCTCGATCAAGCCGATCCATTCGCTGGTTGCGGCGATCATGCAGGGTGTGGGCGAACCGGAGCTGATCGTCGATGGCGCCGCCTCCCCGCATACCTACAGCCTGAAGCCGTCGAATGCGCGCGCGCTGCAGGAAGCCAAGGTAATCTTCTGGACCGGCCCCGGCCTCGAGGCTTTCCTGGAAAAGCCGCTTGAGGCGCTGGGCTCGAAGGCCAGCATCGCCGAGCTCGACAATGCCCCCGGCCTCGTCAAGCTGCCCTTCCGCGAAGGCGGCGCCTTCGAGCCGCATGATGACGGCGACCATGAAGCCGCTGCCGCCGACGATCACGACCATGAAGCCGCCGGCGCCGGACATGAGGAAGCGCACGCCCATCACGATGATCATGAGGAACATGAACACGGGCATGGCGCCTTCGACACGCATCTCTGGCTCGACCCGATGAATGCCAAGGCGATGGCCGCCATGATCACCACGACGCTCGTCGCCGCCGATCCCGCCAATGCGCTGACCTACCAGGCCAATGCCAAGGCGCTGGACGACAAGCTGACGGCGCTGGACAAGGAGATCGCCGCCACCGTCGCTCCCGTCAAGAACAAGCCCTTTATCGTCTTCCACGACGCCTACCAGTATTTCGAGCACCGCTACGGCATCCGCGTCGCCGGTTCGATCACCGTCAGCCCGGAAACCATTCCCGGCGCCGAGCGCGTTTCGGAAATCCACCGCAAGGTCGGCGAACTCGGCGCCACCTGCGTCTTTGCCGAACCGCAATTCGAGCCGCGCCTCGTCAATGTCGTCACCGAGGGCACCAACGCAAGGTCCGGCGTGCTCGACCCCGAAGCGGCGACGCTGAAGGCCGGCCCCGATCTCTACTTCACCCTCATGCGCGGCATCACCGAGAGCATGAAGGATTGCCTCTCCAGCGCATGATTGTCATGCGGCACTCCGGGGAGAGCTGAGGCGGAAAGAGGCGGATGACCCCGTTCCGCCTTTTTTCGGCGCCATCTATGTAATGATATAACATTAATATGTGAGGTTTCATGGACAACAGACTTCCGGTCACGGTGCTCTCCGGCTTTCTCGGCGCCGGCAAGACGACGCTGCTGAATCACGTTCTCGCCAATCGCGACGGCATGCGCGTCGCCGTCATCGTCAACGATATGAGCGAGGTGAATATCGACGCCGCCCTCGTGCGCGATGGCGGCGCCAATCTCTCACGCACCGAGGAGCAACTGGTCGAAATGACCAATGGCTGCATCTGCTGCACGCTGCGCGACGACCTCCTGAAGGAGGTGCGCGATCTGGCGACCCAAAGCCGCTTCGATTACCTGCTGATCGAATCCACTGGCATCGCCGAGCCCCTGCCCGTCGCCACCACCTTCGAATTCCGCGACGAGAACGGAGAAAGCCTTTCCGACGTCGCAAGGCTGGATACGATGGTGACCGTCGTCGACACCGCCAATCTGCTCGCCGATTATGCCTCCGCCGATTTCCTCGCCGACCGCGGAGAAACGGCTGATGACGGCGACAACCGGACTATCATCGACCTGCTTGTCGAACAGATCGAATTCGCCGATGTCGTGGTGCTGAACAAGATCGGCACGGCAAGCGAGGCGGAACGCGACGCCGCACGGAAAATCATCACCGGCCTCAACCCCGATGCGCAGCTGATCGAGGCGGACTTCGGCAAGGTATCACTGAAGGAAGTGCTCGGCACCGGCCGCTTCGATATCGACAAGGCCGAGACCCATCCGCTCTGGTACAAGGAGCTGCACGGCTTCAAGGACCATGTGCCGGAGACCGAGGAATACGGCATCCGCTCCTTCGTCTATCGCGAGAAGCGGCCTTTCCATCCGGCAAAATTGCAGGCCTTTCTCGACAGGACATGGCCGGGCGTGGTGCGCGCCAAAGGCTTCTTCTGGCTGGCGACGCGCCCGCACCATGTCGGCGAAATCAGCCAGGCGGGCGCGCTCGTGCGCACCGGCAAGATGGGCCTCTGGTGGGCGGCGGTGCCGCGCGAACAATGGCCGGAAGAACCGGGTTTCCTCAGCGCCATCGGCCCCTATCTCGACCCCGTCTGGGGCGACCGCCGCCAGGAAATCGTCTTCATCGGCGCCGACCCGATGGACGAGGCCTGGATCAGGAGAGAACTCGACGCCTGTCTCGTCGAAACCGAAGCCTTCACGCCCGACCGCTGGCGCAACCTGCCCGACCCCTTCGCCAGCTGGAACAGGCAGGCGGCATGAAGGCGACGGCGATCAAACGCTACCGTTGCATCTGCGAGGAATGTGCTCCGTTGCCCCCGATCGACGGGCTGCATCCGTCGACGCATGAGGGGGATGATGAGGTTGATGCCCGAAGACCGAAGGGGTTGCGTGGCATCATCGCCGCTATGCGCCGGAAGATTTAGCGCAGACGTCACCTCACCCACCCTCATCCCTTCCTCGGGCTTGACCCGAGGGATGTCACAGGGATCCAGCGCGCCCAAGTCCTTGGGCGCGGGAGACTTCATTCTTGGTAGGAGTCATTCACGGCGCGGACGCGCCGTGGCTGGATTCCTGTGACATCCCTCGGGTCAAAGCCCGAGGACAGGAATGAGGAGTTTGGAGAAGCGGTGTCATTCTTCTCCCGCAGCCGAAGGAGGACGGCCCAAGCCGCCCTTATATCTACCCATCAGCGACCAGCAATAATGCTGGAGATCACACCGCTGGTGACGCCGATCAGGAGGTAGTCGTTGTCGGCGCGGACCCAGCGATAGCCGCGCGGCGGTGGCGCCAGCCGGTAGCGGCGGTAGTCGTTGACGTCGTGAAACCGGCGGCGCTCGCTGGCATTGACGCGGTATCCCTTCTTCCAATGCGGCCGAACGACCGTTTTCTCGACGATCACCTTCTTCTGCACGACGACAGGCGGACGGCGATAATCATCGGCGCTGGCTTGGGAGACAACCATCGGGGAGAGAAGGAAGGAAGCGGAAAGGAGAGCTGCAAAAATCTTTTTCATCTGGGGTTCCTTGATGTTCGGCGCGGGAGAAAATTAGGCCCGAAAAGATGAACAGAAACTGAAATTTAAATTAAACTTTCGTAATGGAATCCGATGCCTGAGGCGTAAGTCTTATATTTCAGGTTAGACTTACGCACCTTCACGAGGAACAGAAACCGCGATCGGCATAAGCGCCCCAGAAGATCAGATTCGATTTTCGCAAGGATTGGGCGCAGATTCAATTTACGGAGCGTCCTGCACTGTCGGATCGTTGTGCGGGATCGCTCGATACAACAGATGATGGAGGAAACCATGCCCGGCATCAGCATGCGCTACATCGTCGACGACGTCGACGCCGCCCTGGAATTCTACACGAAGCGCCTTGGCTTCTCGGTCGCTCTTCATCCCGCCCCCACCTTTGCCATCCTCACAAGAGATGGTTTTCGTTTGCTCGTCAGCGGCACGACCGGTCCGGGCGGCGCGTCCCAGGCAACGCCCGACGGGCGGAAACCTGAACCCGGCGGATGGAATCGCATCCAGATCGAAGTCGCGGACTTGGAGGCGGAAGTCGCCACGCTGCGCCAGGCGGGCGCGCGTTTTCGCAACGAGATCGTGCAGGGCATCGGCGGTAAGCAGATCCTGCTCGAGGACCCGGCCGGAAACCCCATCGAACTCTTTGAAGCACCGAAGAGATAAACGCGAAGCGCATCTGACGCGGTGGGCCAGCATCGCCGCACGACGGGAAGAATGGCGCCGCGCCTTGCTACCTGTGTGCGAGCGTGTAGTTTCGGACCAGCAGCAATTCAGAGGTAGGGAAAACATGTCCGAATCCGCGGGCGGGGTCTTCGACTATGTCGGGATACTAGCCGTGCTCCTTCTCGTCGCCGCCAACGGCTTCTTCGTTGCCGCCGAATTTGCGCTGGTGTCGGTCAGGCGCAGCCGTGTGACAGAGCTTGCCGCGGCAGGCCGCATGAATGCCTCCGCCCTCCAGCGCGCTGTCGACAATCTCGACGCCAACCTTGCAGCCACCCAGCTCGGCATCACCATCTCGTCGCTGGCGCTCGGCTGGGTCGGCGAACCGGCGCTTGCCCACCTGATCGAGCCTCTGCTGTCCTGGCTGCCCGGGCAATGGGCGGCAACCGGCGCGCATACCGTTGCCATCGTCATTGCCTTCGTCATCATCACGGCGCTGCACATCGTGCTCGGCGAGCTGGCGCCGAAAAGCCTGGCGCTTCAGCGCAGCGAAGCCACTTCGCTTGCCGTGGTGCGTCCGCTCGGGCTCTTCCTGGTGCTGTTCAAGCCGGCGATCTTCACCCTGAACGGCATGGGCAATCTTGTGCTCAAGGCCGTCGGCCTTCGCGCCGGGACGGGGGAATCGTCGTTCCATTCGCCGCAGGAGCTGAAGCTGCTGGTCGCCGAGAGCCAGGAGGCCGGTCTTCTCAACCAGGTGCAGCAGCAACTCGTCGAGCGGGTCTTCAACATCGGCGACAGGCCGATCTCCGACATCATGACCCCGCGTCTCGATATCGAATGGTTCGACGCTGACGACAGCGAGGCCGAGATCCTGAAGACCATCCGCGAATGCAGCCACGAACAATTGCTGGTCGCCCGCGGCTCGATCGACGAACCGATCGGCATGGTGCTGAAGAAGGATCTTCTCGACCAGGTTCTCGACGGCGGCAAGGTCCGGCCGATGGAGGTGATCAAGCAGCCGCTGGTGCTGCACGAGGGCACCTCGGTCGTCCGCGTGCTCGACAGTTTCAAGGCCTCACCTGTCCGGCTCGCCATCGTCATCGACGAATATGGCAGCCTTGAGGGTATCGTCACCCAGACCGACCTGCTCGAAGCCATCGCCGGCGACCTGCCGGGATCCGACGAGGAGCCCGATATCATCGTCCGCGAGGATGGGTCGCTGCTGATCGACGCGATGATGCCGGCCTTCGACGCCTTCGAACGGCTGGGGCTGCGCGATCGTCCGGATGCCGATTTCCATACGCTTGCCGGCTTCGCGCTGCACCAGCTCCAGCACATCCCCGAAGCCGGCGAAACCTTCGTGTTCGACAACTGGCGCTTCGAAGTGCTCGATATGGACGGCATGCGCATCGACAAGATGCTGGCGACGCGCATCCCCGCGGACGGGGCGGAAGCCTAAAGCATGTCGCGCAAAAGTGTGCAGCGCTTTTGCCAGGCAAAGCGCGAAGCGCCTTTGCCGCAACGACATGCATAAAATAAAGATCTCTAGCCTACCGCCAGCGTCCAGAACATCCCCGCAGCCGCACAGGCAAGCAACGTCGTGATGACCGACGTCTTGAACCGGAAGATCGCGATGGCGGCAGCGGCAGACAGCGCCATTGCCGCCGGCACGGCCGATTGCAGCAGGGGGATATCAAGCCGCAAGCCGCCAAGGCTGACGGTCGCGACTTCGGCAAACAGCGTGTGCAGGCCAAACCAGATGGCAAGGTTGAGAATGACCCCGACAACCGCCGCCGTAATCGCCGACATCGCGCCAGCGAGCGCCACATTGCCGCGCAGTTTTTCGATGAAGGGCGCGCCGAGAAAGATCCAGAGGAAACAGGGCACGAAGGTTACCCAGGTCGTCAGGATCGCGGCAAGCGTGGCGGCGAGCATCGGATCGAGCGATCCGGGATTGCGGTAGGCGGCCATGAAGCCGACGAACTGCAGGACCATGATCAGCGGCCCCGGCGTCGTCTCGGCCATCCCCAGACCATCGAGCATCTCGCCGGGCCTCAGCCAGCCGAACCGCTGTACGGCCTCCTGCGCGACATAGGCGAGCGCAGCATAGGCACCGCCGAAGGTGACGACCGCCATCTTGCTGAAGAACAGACCGATCTCGGTGAAAACGTCGTGTGCGCCGAAAGCTGCATAGAGGACGGCGACGGGCACGAGCCAGAGCGCCAGCAGCACTGCCGATGTGCGCAGCGACCAACCGAGATTGGGGCGCGCATGATCAGGGATGCCTTCCCCGAGCGCAGACTCGGCATCCGACAGCACCGAACCGCTTCCGGCCTTGTGTCCGCCGCCGGTTTGAAAGGCCGCCAACCCGAACCTGCCGCCGAGGAAGCCGGCAATGGCAGCGGCAAGCACAATCAGCGGGAAAGGCGCATGGAAGAAGAAGATGGCGACGAAGGCCGCAGCCGCGATGGCAAGCATCATATTATTTCTGAGCGCGCGGCTGCCGATGCGGATAACGGCCTGCACGACGACGGCAAGCACTGCCGCCTTCAGCCCGAAAAACAAACCGGCGACGATGCCGACGCTGCCATAAGCTGCGTAGATATAGCTGAGGCAGAGGATCGACAGGAAACCCGGCAGTACGAACAATATCCCGGCGACCAGACCGCCCAGCGTGCGGTGCATCAGCCAGCCGATATAGATGGCGAGCTGCTGCGCTTCGGGGCCGGGAAGGAGCATGCAATAGTTCAGCGCATGCAGGAAACGGTGCTCGCCGATCCATCGCTTTTCGTCGACGACGATCCGGTGCATGACGGCGATCTGGCCGGCCGGGCCGCCGAAGCTCAAGGCGGCGACGCGCAGCCACACCTTGAGGGCCTCGCCGAAGGAGACGCCGTGGTGATGCCCCTCGTCCGCATGTCTCTCCGTCATTTTACCCGCCGGGCCGTCGTCCATCATCTCGGCCATCTCATGCCCTCTTCTTCGGCGCAGGCCAGTTGTGGGTTTCCTCGGTCGCGTCCCGGCACCAGCGGAAGAAGGCATCGTAAAGAAGCATTCCGGCCTCGAGCTGTTGCAGATCGTCGGAATACATCCGCGACAGGCCGAGCGAAGCGGCCAGCAGGCCCGGCGCCTCGGGCGCGAGATCGAGTCTGGCCGTATCCGCCGCCCTGACGATCCGCGCCAGGCGCAGAAGCGGTTCCAACGTCAGGCCGAACTCCGCGACCATTACGTCGAAGGTGCAGAGTTCGCCGCGATGGCTCCAGAATACCCCCTCGATATCGAAGGGAACCGCCCCGAAACGCTCGCCGACGGCTAAAACCTCGGGCGCCGGCACGAACAGGAAGACGGCGTTTGGATCGACGAAGCGCCGGATCAGCCAGGGACAGGCGATGCGGTCGATCTTCGGCCGCGCCCGCGTCACCCAGACAGTGCGTCCCTCCGCGTCACGGCGCGGCAGCTTTTCCGATGGCACCGCCGCTCCCCCAGCGATCCATGCTTCGAAGCCGCCTTCGAGACTTTCGGCGTTGATGCCGCTATGGCGCAGATAGGCTGCCACACCGTGGCTAAGCTTGCTGCCCTTTTGACAGACCACAACGACGGCATCGGCATCGACGCTGCCCGCCCAGGACGCGACTTCGGCATGGTCGCGCCGGACCGAGCCCGGAACCAGGCGCGGGTCGAGCGCGAAGTCCTCTTCGGTGCGAACATCGAGAATGAGAGGCGCCCCGGGAGTCCCGATGAGGCGGCTGAGTTTGTCGGCGGAAATTTCAAGAAATGACGGCATGACGCGTCCCTCCGTTGATCGGCAATATTGGACGCGATTCTTCAGCATGGCGCCTCGTGGGGTGATCGCAACCCCAGAGCAAAACCATGCGCAAACAGACCCCATCGTGTCAAGACGGCGCTTGCATGGAACAGAGACGCGCGGCCGATTCAGGCCGGTTGCAACCCGGAAACCCCTGATATCAACCGCTTCCCGGCGCCCCCACGGAACAAAATGCGCACTTCGGCATTATTCCTTCACCGAAAGAGGAGAAAGTACCATGACGTACGACCCCAATAATGCCAACGATCCGAACCGCCCGCTGAACCCAAATCTGGATCTGCGCACCACGCCGAGCGCGCGCAGCAATAATACGTGGGTTGTCTGGGTCGCTGCATTGGCCGTGATCGCTGTCGCTGCATTCGCCTATTCGCAGTGGAGCACCCCCGGCACATCCCCGGATACGACAGCCTCCACGACCCAATCAGAACCGGCACCGGCACCGGTCAAGCCGATCGCCCCGACCGACAACAGCGCAACGCCTGCACCGGCACCAGCACCGGCCACTCCGCCGGCTGCCCCTGCCCAGCAGTAAGCGCTGACCGGCTGAAAGGAAGCCGACCCAGTGCCGGCTTCCTTTTCTGCCGTGGGCTCTTGAACATCGTCAAATAGCTATTATTTTAGAGATATTGAATTTGTCTCTGACGGCTGACCACGGAGGTACTGGCAGCCGTTATCGAGACAGATTGAGGAAGGGTCGGTGCGAGTTTCGCCCGGCCTTTTTTCTTGGTCTCATCATCGATGAACCGAAGTCGGCGCTTGGAGACCTATTTCGGGATCCGGTTATAGAAGGATTGGGGATCGTACACGCATTCGTAGTCGAGAAGGCAAATCTTGCCGTTGGCATCCCTGATCCTTGCCGTGTCGTATTTGTCGCCGAGATTGCACCTGGCCGGCGGAGAGCGAAAGCTGCGGCCGCCAAAACCCATGCGCACGAACACCGCTTTGTCTTTGCGGATGATCTGCGCAAGCTCCTCGCAACTGTGATCCTTGGCGTTGACCTCCACCGCCTCGACGGCAAGGGCTGCGGACGGAAACAGCAGCACAACCGTCAGAACAATGCTTTTCATGAAAACTCCTGAATATGGGAGGACGTTTTTGGCGGGACGGCGAAGATCATCCCGCTCTATGGAAAATTATAGGGCGATGCGGGATCGAAGACGCAGGCATAGTCGAGAATGCACTGCTTCCCCTCAGCATTGCGGAAACTCGTGTCGGCGCGCTTGTCGCCCATGCTGCATTGCGCCGGCGGATAGCGGAAACTACGCCCACCGAAACCGACGCGGACGAAGACCTTCTTGTTCTGGCGGATAATTTGTGCAAGCTCGCCGCAGCTATACTCGCTTGCCTTGACCTCCTTCGTCCCGGCTGCAAAGGCCGGCAACGGCATGGACAAGGCGACAATTAGAATGACGCTTCTCATGGAACCCTCGGTTTATGAGAGGGAGATAGGGCGTGGTGGTCGATGCGGCGAGCCTTGCTGACGATACGAACGACGCCGCCCTGGAAACCGCTCCCGTCCGTGACGGGTTTCGGCCCCTTTCATTTCAGCTCTTCGACAAAACGGATCACGTCCCCGACCATGCTGTCGTTGAAGATATCGTTGTGACCCGCACCATCATAGATCAACATCCGCTTGGGCTCGGGTGCGATGCGGTACAACGCCTGCCCTGAAGAAAGCGGGATACTGTCATCAAGCCGGCCGTGGAGGAACAACTTCGGTTGTTTTACCTTGCCTATGCTGAGGTCCGAGCGAAAGGGATCCTTGAGAAGAAACTCGACCGGGAGGAACGGATAACGCGTCTGCGCAACCGACAGAACCGACAGGTACGGAGACACAAGAATGACGCCAACCGCCGGCCTCTTCCCGGCCGTGTTCGCAGCGACGCCAGTGCCAAGAGACCGGCCCAGCACAACGATCCCGCTTCTGGCGCGTGCCGAAAGCCAGTCGAACGCTGCGATGCCGTCAGTCAGCAACCCCTGCTCACTGGGTGAACCGGTCGATCCCGGATAGCCGCGATAGGAAATCGCCAGCAATCCAATGCTCCGCGTGGCCAGCGCCTGTGCGAGAAACGCGTAATTGTCGATGCGGTCACCGTTTCCGAAAAAGAGGAGCACGCAGGGCTTGTTACTGTCGCCCTGGCTGTACAGTCCATGAAGCATCTCTCCATCGGGCGTCTTGACGTGGACCGTCTCGCCCCAACTCGCGTGCTCCGGAGTAGGTGTGGCGCCGGCGCCGGGATAAAGCAGGGCTCGCTGAGAAAGATAGACCAGACCCACGAGCGCCATGTAGGCGATGACCGCCATCAGCGGCAGGATCAGCAAGTACCTTGTAACGCTCACGACAGAATGTACCCGCCGGTTTGGCAATGCCCGGAATTCTTTGCAGCAACCGCGGCCCGTCGCGGCGTGGTGTGCTCAACCGAGCAGCAAATATATGCACAAAGCGTTGCCATAGAGAAGAGGGTCGCCCGACGATCGTCCTCAACAGACGCATCTGTGGCAAGCAATTGATAACAAATTGAGAATTTGGTGGGTGATGTAGGGCTCGAACCTACGACCCGCTGATTAAGAGTCAGCTGCTCTACCAACTGAGCTAATCACCCGTTCGCGCTTGGCTGCGCGGTGTGACGGGGCGTATAAACAGGATCGGCAGGCTTGTCCAGCGCATCGGCGAATTTTCTTTGGTTAATCGCGAAGATTTTTCGGCATGGCTGAAATGCAGGGCATAAGCCCGCAAATCGGAAGCGGTTTTCGGCAAGGATTAGGCGCAGATTCAAAGCGATAGAGGGCCACGCGTCTGGCCGGACACGCGGCGTTCCAATGAAATCAAAGGTCGAGCGTGCCGCTCGCCAGCCGCACCGCCTGGCCGCCGATCCGAGCATTCGAGATAGCCCCGCCGTCGACATCGATATGCAGATGGATGAAGGATGGCCGGCCCATCTCGACGCCCTGCTCGATCATGATCGGGTGATGCCCGTCCGTCAGCCGGTCGAAATGGTGGATTGCGCCGGAAAGTGCGGCCGCCGCCGAGCCGGTGGCGGGATCTTCGACGATCCCCATGCCGCTTGCGAACATGCGCGCATGGAACTTCGCCACGTGATTGACGCCGCCGCGGCAATAGACATAGGCCGAGGCAAGCGCACCCTCGACGAAGGGCACGATCTTTTCCCAGAGCTGCGGATCGAATTCCACCCGCTGCGCGGCTCCGACGTCGTGCACCGGAATGAGCAGGAAGGGAACGCCGGCACTCCACACCGACGGCACGTGATTTTCGAAGCCGATCTCGGTCACCTTCAGCGACAGCGCATCGGCCATGCCGAGCTTGTCGAGCGGCATGATGGCCGGCTGCGATTTCCGCGGCAGGTCGAATTCGGCAAAACTCGCCTCGCCCTCCCTCAGCCGCACGGCGCAGCGCACCGGCCCGACATTTTCCTCAAGCACCGTCACGAGATCGAGCGTCGACGCGCCATGCGCCCGCTCGGCCAGCGCCACCGCCGTGCCGACCGTCGGATGGCCGGCAAACGGCAGCTCGCGCCCCGGCGTGAAGATCCTGAGCTTCGCCGCATAGGCGGGATTGCTCGAAGGCTGCACGAACACCGTCTCGGAGAGATTGATCTCCCGGGTGATCGCCTGCATCGCCTCGTCGCTGAGATCGTCTCCGTCGAAGATCACCGCCAGCGGGTTGCCCGCAAGCTTTCGATCGGTGAACACGTCATAGACGCTGTAGCTTCGCGCCACATCGGCCTCCTTGAATCGGTCATCGCGCCGCCAACCTGCCCGACCAAACGGCGGAGTGCAAGGCGCTAAAGTCGGATGGAATGCAAGGAGCACAGCTGGAGCGTGTCCTTCGAGGCTCCGGCCTTCGGCCTACGCACCTCAGGATGAGGGAAGTGGAGGATGCCGCGCCGATATGGATGCGTTGCGGAGAGTGCCGCGACCTCTCTCCGACCTCATCTTGAGGTGCCACGCAGGGGTCTCGAAGGACGAGGTCGGCCTCCGGCCCTCACCCCTCCTATACGCCGGCCTTGCCGAAATACCACTCAATCACCGGCAGCATCGAGATGTTGTAAGGATGCGCCGCGGGGTCCGCCGAGCGGATCGCCACCGCACCGGCGATCTCCTTGTCCTCGGCGACCAGCATATGGGCCTCGATCCGCTTCACTATCTCGTCCGCCGTCATGTCGAAGCGGAAGAGCCGCATCAGCGTTACCGTGCGTCTGGAATAGCTGGCGTAGAGCCCCGGTCCCGCCGCCGCGTCGGCGAGGTTCAGGCCTGTCTCCTCGTGGACTTCGCGGCGCATATTGGCCTCGATGTCGCAGCGCCCGTCGACGATATCCTCCTGCTCCAGCGAGCCGGCGGCGAAATAGACCTGGCCGGGATTGGCGGTATGGGCGCCCATGCGGATCGCCACCAGCGCGCCGTCGACGCTTTCGAGAACCGGATAGGCAAAGATATGCAGGCCGCCCTGACGCTGCGGCTGCCGGCGCCACCACATGAAAGCGGAAAAGGGAGTGACGTAACCCTCACCCGCAATCCCGTCTTCACTGAGCGACAGCCGCTGCTGGAACACCAGGCGGCCGTCGAACAGCGCCGGGTTGGCGGCGATTTCCTTGGCCCAATTCTCGCGGATCGCCGCCTCCTCGGCGATAACGAAGGGATGGCTGCCGGGCAAGACGCGAAGATCGGCGCCGGCAATCGGGAAGACGGTGGCTTCCGGCGGCCAGCCGGCAAACTCGTCGGAAAAATCGCTGTTTGCAAAATTCATGTTCAAATTGGTTTTCATGTTCGTTCTCAGGGGAGATCCAGTGTCATGACGACGGGGCAGTGATCGGACGCCTTCGGCCGGTCCCAGCCTGTGCGCGGATAACGCTCCACCTCCTGCCCCGGCGGGAAGATGGTGCGATAGGGCTGGCCGCTGCGGATGATATCAGGCAGCCGGCCGGCATTGTGGGCGGCGAGCTCCGGCGAAAGCCAGAGATAATCGAGCTGGCAGAGCCACTGCTCCTGCGGCCCACGCGCATGATAGAGCGTCCAGCGGTCGAGGGGATCACGGCGACGCACGACGTTTTCGGCAAAGCCGTCATGGCTAAAAACGTCGAGCGCGCTTTCGGCTTCGTCGTGATGCTCGAAGCGGTAATCGGTGCCACGCCGACCGATGACATCGACGCGCTCCTGGTAATCGTTCATGTCGCCGCAGATGGCGAAACTGTTCTTGGCCGTGTGCCCGGCGCCGAAGCGATCCTCGATGATGCGGCGCACGGCGCGCGCCTCGGCGCGGCGGATCGGCATCGTCGATTGCCGCCCATCCAGCCCGTCGCGCGGATTGCCCATCGATTTGAAATGCACGACATAGAGCGAGAACGGCCGGCCGCCGATCAGGAGGTCGAGTTCCAGGCAGTCGCGCTTGAAGATCTTGTCGTCGATGCGGTTGGTGAGCGCCAGCTCCCCGTCGAAGAGATCGAGATCGCGATAGGTCGTCATCGCATGGCTTCTGACATCCCGGACCTCGATCTTCTGGCCGTCGCGCGTTTCCTCGCGCATCAGCACGGCGACATCGATCCCACGGCTGTCATTGCCCTCGACCAGATATTTCTGCCGATAGCCGTTTCCGACCATGCGGAAGAGGTAGCCGTATTCGAAGGCCTGAAGGGCGGCCATATTGTCGATTTCCTGCAGGCAGAGAATATCGGCATCCGCATCGGCGATCGCCAGCGCCGTCATCTGTCGCGTGTCGTCTGTGGCGGCGATCACCCGGGCCTGCTCCAGCTGCTGATAGACGCCCTCGCTCGACACTTGGAAAAGCTTGATGACACGGTCCTGGCGCAGCTGGTTGCGGAAACCGGTGAAATCGAAACGGGTCAGCAGATTTTCGACATTGAAGGTGGCGAGGCGAAGCGACATGGCAAGGATCCGGTTGCGGACAGTACCTTATCCGGCAATCACCCGGGGAAAAGATGGCAGGCCAAGAAATATGCGGACAACCGCCCTCTTTGAGCCCGAAGCGATTGCCCGTATCTATCAAAGTCGCCAGCCCGTGCGGATCACGACACGAAGCGCTTCGCCGGGCACGACAGCAACGCGGCTGTAGGCGCGTAGCGTCTGGCCGTTGCCGAGCGTGAGTTTGACGGCATAACGTTCGCCCTCGAACAGCACGGATTCGACGGTTGCAGGAGCCCCCTCGCCGCCGATGACCACATCTTCCGGCCGCACGAGAATATCGGCGCCATCGGTGTTGGCCGCCTGCAGCGCATCCTGCAGCTCCTCCCATTCCAGATGGCGTTCGCCGCCCATCACCGGCAGCGTCAGGATGGCCCCTCGCCCGATTAGGCCGCCGACGATGCGGCCTTCCGGGCGGGCATAGATCTCGGCCGGCGGAGCCACCTGCAGCAGGCGGCCTTCGGACATCACGGCGACATCGGTCGCCAGCGCCATCGCCTCGCTCTGGTCGTGGGTAACGTAGATCATCGTTGCACCCGAGCGCTGGTGAAACTCGCGGAAGGTCTCCTCCATCTCCTGCTTCAGGTGCCGGTCGAGATTGGCGAGCGGCTCATCGAGCAGCACGACGTCGGGCGAGGTCACCAGGCAGCGGGCGAGCGCCACGCGCTGGCGCTGGCCGCCGGACAGATCGGCCGGCCGCCGCCCGGCGTAATCGCCAAGCCGGACGGTGGAAAGCGCCTCGGCGACCTTCGCCCGGTAAGCCTGGCCGGAGATGCCGCGCACCTTCAGGGGATAGCCGACATTGTCGGCAACGCTCATATGCGGCCAGAGCGCATAGGACTGGAAGACCATCGCCATGTTGCGCTTCTCCGGCGGCAGCGACCGCGCGGCATCGGCAATGAGCCGCTCGCCGAGATGGATCGAACCGTCGGAGGGCGCTTCGAAGCCGGCGATCATCCTGAGAACCGTCGTCTTGCCGCAGCCGGACGGCCCGAGCAGCGCCAGGAAGCCGCCCTCGCGCACATCGAGCGAAAAGCCGCTAACAGCCGCCCGCCCGGTGCCGAAATCCTTGGCCAACTGGTTGAGGATCAGTTGCGCCATGGGACCACTCCTTTCGGCAGGCGTTTTGCCAGAAGCTCGAGCAGCAGCATCATGGCGACGACCATGAGGACGACGAGCACCGAGAGCGCCGAGGCAAGGTCGGAACTGCCGCTGTCGTCGAGATTGTAGATGGCCACCCCAAGCGTCTGCGTGCCGGCCGACCAGAGCAGTGCCGAGATCGTCAGCTCGTTGCAGGCGATCAGGAAGACGAGGATGACGGAGGCGCCGGCGGCGGGCGCAATCAGCGGCACGATGATATCGGAAAGCCTTCGGAAGAAGCCGGCGCCGGAAAGACGTGCGGCCTCCTCCAGCGCCGGATCGAGCTGGTGGAAGGCGCTGACGACGGGTTTCAGGCTGACGGCGAAGAAGGAGGAGAAATAGGCGATGAGGATGATCCAGATCGTGCCGTAGAGCGAAATGTGGAGGAACGGGATCGGTGCCGCGAAGACCAGGATGAAGGCGACCGCCATGACGATGCCGGGCAGCGAATAGGGTATCTCGATCAGGCTGGCGACGAAGCGGGACACCGCATCCTTCCGCCGCGTCAGCGCATAGGCCGTAAGCACGGTCACCACCAGGAGACATAAGGCGGTGGCGCCGGCAAGCGAGATCGAGTTGACGAAAGCGGTGCGCGTCACCGCCTGCCGGAACAGGATCTCCTGAAAGGCATGCAGCGACATGGTCTTGAAGGTGAGCGGCACGCCATAGGCCGGCACCAGCGCGCCGGCGACGAGCGCGAAGAAGGGTGCGGCGAGCATGAAGAACAGGATTGCCCAGAGAAGCGGCGTGAACACGAACCGCGAGACGCCAAGCTCGAAGGCAGCATTGGCACCGGACAACCCGATGACGCGGTAATCGCGGCCTCTGAGCGCCCGGTCCTGGATCATCAAGCCTGCGACCGAGATCATCGCGATGATGCCTGAGAGCACGGCGACATCACCGAAGGTGCGGCTGGTGAAGGCGGAAAACTTGGTGAAGATGAGCGTCGGCAGCGTGAAGATCAAAGCCGGGATGCCGAGAATGGCGGGAATGCCGAAATTGCCGGTGCAGGAGACGAAGGAGATCGCGGCACCCGCGATGATGCCGGGCAACGACAGCGGCAGGATGATATCACGGAACACCCGAAAGCTGGAGGCGCCGGAAAGCCGTGCGGCCTCGACGCCGTCGCGCGGCAGCGTCATCAGCCCGGCCCGGAGCGCGAGATAGACGAGTGGCGCATGCTGGACGCCGTAGAGCAGCGCGATGCCGCCGACCGAATAAAGCGGCTGCGGCGAACCGAGCGGCGGCGCAAGCGAAAGCGCCTTCAGCAGCGGGCTCGACGGCCCCGACATCTGCACCCAGGCAAGCGCCGTCACCTGCGGCGGGATCATCATCGGCAGCACGAAGAAGAAGCTGAGCGGCCCCTTGCCCGGAATGTCCGTCAGCGTCAGCAGGAAGGCGAAGGGGCAGCCGATCAGGAGCGAGACGATCGTGCCGAGAACGGAGGTGACGAGGGTGTAATAGGTCGCCTGCCAGAGCGACGGCTCGCTCAGCACATCGATGACGCCGCCGCTGGCAAAGGCCGCAATCCCTGCCATGGCAAGGCGGGCGAGCGGCAGCACGCTGAGGACGAGCACGGTGATGACGATAAAAGGAAACAGCCAGGCGGGCTGGCTGTTTCCCGATCTTGCAGAGAATTGCATGAAAGGATCAGTTCGAGCCGTAAATGCCCGAGAAGGTCTTCAGATCCTGGTCGGTATTCTTCAGCGCATCGGCCGCATGGATCGGCAGCACCTTGATCGTGTCGCGCGCCGGAAAACCTTCCGGCAGCTTCATGCCGTTGCGGGCCGGGATATAGCCGAGCTT
This sequence comes from Rhizobium sp. BT03, assembly GCF_030053155.1. Lineage (NCBI taxonomy): Bacteria > Pseudomonadati > Pseudomonadota > Alphaproteobacteria > Hyphomicrobiales > Rhizobiaceae > Rhizobium > Rhizobium sp. BT03. The sequence continues at coordinate 4,294,418 of NZ_CP125640.1, read as the reverse complement.
GACGAAACCTTCCTGGCCCTTTTCCGAGAGCACGTAATCGACGAACTTCTTGGCGGCCTCGGCATTTTTGCTGCTGGCGAGGATGCCGACCGGCTCGGTGACGGCGGAAACGCCTTCGCTCGGGAAGACGAACTCGACGGGCGCGCCCTTGGCGTTCTCGCGGATCGGCAGGTAATCGACGACCATGCCGTAAGCCTTCTCGCCCGAGGCGACCGACTTCAGCACGGCGCCGTTGCCGCCGGCGGCGATCGCGCCGTTTTCGGCAAGCGACTTGTAGAAGTCCCAGCCGAGGCCGGGATCGGCGGCGAGCGTCTGAGCATGGATGAGAGCAGCGCCCGAAGCGAGCGGGCTCGGCATGGTGACGAGGCCCTTGGCCTCAGGCTTGGTCAGGTCCTTCCAGCTTGTCGGCTTCATCGCTGCCGAGGTGTTGTACATGATGCCCGTGGTGATCAGCTTGGTCGAGTAATAGTAGCCGTCGGCGTCGTAAAGCGTGGCGTCGTATTGTGCGGCTTCCGGCGACTTGTAGGCGAGCAGCTTGCCGTCTTCCTTGAGGCGTTCCAGCGTCACCATGTCGGCGATGAGGAGAAGGTCGGCGACCGGATTGCCGGCCTGGATCTCAGCCTGCAGCTTGGCGATGATCTTCGGCGTGCCGTCGCGCACCCAGTCGACCTTGATGTCGGGATTGGCGGCCATGAAACCATCGACCGTCGCCTGCGCATCTTCGTTCGGCTGGCTGGTATAGAGAACGAGGTTTGCGGCCGAAGCCGGAATGGCAAGCAAGCTCGCGGCGACAAGGGCTGCGGCGGAAACGATCGTTTTCATGGGAAGGATCCTCAATTTCGATACCCCTCCCTTATTAGGGGTCGTTGACAGAGATGTGACAGGACGCAGCAGTTGCGAAGGCTGCTGGCGGCCACGGGGCAAAGCCGGTTGATCCTGTCCGAATCTTTGCGAAGCAGACCGTATCATCCTCGCTTGGCAGCAATTGAAAGCGTAAGCTCCGAGCGGGCTGAGCCGCTTCACGCAGGCGTGAACGTTTGGCCATTTGCCATCCGGCCGCTTTGCGGTAGGTCAGTCGCATTTCGATGAGGCACATTTCGACGAAGGAGGAGTTTCAATGGAATATCGTTCGCTCGGCCGTTCCGGCCTGAAGATCTCCACATTGACCATGGGCACGATGACCTTCGGCGGCGTCGGATGGGCGAAGACCGTCGGCGACCTCGGCGTCTCCGAGGCGCGCAAGATGATCGATATGTGCATTGATGCCGGCATCAACCTTATCGACACTGCCAACGCCTATTCCAACGGCGAATGCGAAAACATCATCGGCGATGTACTCTCCGGCAAGCGACCGCAAGGCGTGCTGCTTGCAACCAAGGCCCGCTTCGGCATGGGTGACGGCCCGAACGACCAGGGCCTGTCGCGCTACCATTTGATCCGGGAATGCGAAGCGAGCCTCAAACGCCTGAAGACCGATGTCATCGACCTCTATCAGGTGCATGAATGGGACGGCCAGACGCCGCTCGAAGAGACGATGGAAGCTCTCGACACACTGATCAGGCAGGGCAAGGTGCGTTACGTCGGCTGCTCGAACTATTCCGGCTGGCACATCATGAAGGCGCTCGGCATCGCCAACGAGCACCGCTACCAGCGCTTCGTCAGCCAGCAGATCCATTATACGCTGGAAGCACGCGACGCCGAATACGAGCTGCTGCCGATTTCCATCGACCAGGGCCTGGGCGTGCTGGTCTGGAGCCCGCTGGCCGGCGGTCTGCTTTCCGGCAAACACCGCCGCAACCAGGCCGCGCCCGAAGGCACGCGCCAGTTCGCCGGCTGGACCGAACCGCCGATCCGCGACGAGAACCGCCTCTGGAACATCGTCGAGACTCTGGTGGCGATCGGTGAAGAACGCGGCGTCTCGGCCGCTCAAGTGGCGCTCGCCTGGCTGATCGGCCGCAAAGCGGTGACCTCGGTCATCATCGGCGGCCGCACCGAAGCCCAGTTCCGCGACAACATCGCCGCCGCCGAACTGAAGCTCACTCAGGAAGAGCGCAAGCGCCTCGATGCCGTCAGCCTGCCGCCGGTGATCTATCCCTACTGGCACCAGCTGAACACGGCGAGCGACAGGCTTGGTGAAGCCGATCTCGAGCTGCTCGGCCCGCATCTCCAGCGATAGGCGATCATGGATCAAGCGTTGCACGGCGAAAGACGGGCGTCACAAAAGATGCACTTTCGCCGTGTTACCGTAAGACCCCGCTACTCCCGCGAGGTTCGCCATGCTGAAGAATTACAAGGTCCTGAAGGGTACAGCGAGCGCGCTCGCCCTTGATGACGACAACGATCCCCATATCGAGATCCGCATCGAGGCGAACGGCGTCAGCTACCGCATCGCGCTCAACGTCCGCTCGAAGGAATCGCCGCACGACCTGCTTTACGCCAATATCGTCGATTTCAAGCACCCGGCGCTGACGGAAGCGCTCGAAGAGCTGCCGATGGGCCTGACCGACATCCGCAAGGATCGTCCGGAGCTCGCGATCGATTATGTCCGCGGCGGGCTGATCGAGCGCGAGGATATGAATGTCGCGCCCTTCCAGCTATCTGGCCCGAAGAACGACCTGCGTGATTTCATCGAGCCGATCGTCCAGGAAGGCATTGCCGATTCCGATGTGCATTTCTACGCCTTCGGCGAAGCCTGGGGGCCTGAAAATAACAAGCCCGACCAATATTTCGAATTCGAGCCGGGCAACGGTATTCACGACATCCACATGAACCAGGGTGACGGCGGCAGCTTCAAGGCCACCAATGGGCCGAACCAGGACGGCGCACTGCTCGTCCATTTCAACGATACCGACGAATGGGCGGCGATCTTCCTCTGCTTCCAGTCGCAGAACTGGAACACCGATGCGGCGACCGGCCATCCCGTCTCCGAAAACCGCGGCGGCCAGGGCCGCGGCGAAGGCACGCGCCGGCCGCAGCCGATCGTCGCCTCGTCGCTGCGCATCATCGCCGCGCTGATCAACCCGGTAAACGGCGCAGGCGGCACGGAAGCCGAAACGGTGACGATCATCAACCGCTCCGACATGGCCGCATCGCTCGACGGCTGGAAGCTGGAGGACGAGAATGGTCGCACTCAGACGCTGTCGGGAACGCTTGCCGCGGGCGAGATTCGCACGATCGCGCTCGACGCCGCGGCCGGCGGCCCGCAGCTCGCCAACCGCGGCGGCGACATCATCCTGCGCAATGCCGACGGAGCCGTTGCCGACCGCGTCGGCTACGGCAAGAGCGAAACGGCCAACGAAGGCTGGACGACGATCTTCTGATTGGTGTTCTTTCTGGCTGCCTGAGAAGCGTTCGTGATGGAGGGAAAGATAAATCGCCTACCCTTCCCTCTGGAGGAGAGGGCGTGCCGTGTAGCCCCCTCATCTGCCTGCCGGCATCTTCTCCCCGCTGGGGAGAAGGGGAATCGTGGCAACGTCTCACTTCCTAAAACGTCTGCGGTGGAAAGAGAAGCAAGCGGCTTGCTCCCCTCTTCTCCCCAGCGGGGAGAAGGTGGCCCGAAGGGGGTCGGATGAAGGGGCCACACGGTACGTCCGTTGTCGTAGCCGCCGCAGCAATCACCCACCAATCTCGGCCGCGATCAGCTTGCCCAACCGGCCGATACCGTCCTCGATCATCTGCTCGTTGGCGCAGGAGAAGCTGACGCGGAAAGTGTTGGCGCCGGAACCGTCGGCGAAGAAGGCTTTGCCGGGCACGAAGGCGACCTTGGCGGTTTCCAGCGACTTCGCCAAAAGCTTGGCGCCGTCCATACCTTCCGGCAGCGTGATCCAGATGAACATGCCGCCTTCCGGCTTCGTCCAGCTGGTGCCTTCAGGCATATATTTTTCGAGCGCTGCCAGCATGCAGTCGCGGCGCTTGACGTAAGCAGCCTTGATCTTGGCGACCTGCGCGTCGAAGCCCCGCTCGGCGACATCTGATATCGCCATCTGGTTGATCGTCGAGGAATGCAGGTCGGCGGCCTGCTTCATCAGCACCAGCTTGCGGATGACGGGGGCATTGGCGACGATGAAGCCGACACGAAGGCCGGGCGCCAGCGTCTTGGAAAAGCTGCCGCAATAGATCGTGCGCGTATCGTTGATATGGCCCTTTTCGGCGATGTCCAGCGCCAGGATCGGCGAGATCGGATCGCCGTCGTAACGCAGCGACTGATAGGCCGCGTCTTCGATGACGGCGATGTCGAGGTCTTCGGCCAGTGCCAAAACCTTCCTGCGGCCCTCAAGATCGACCGTTTCGCCGGTCGGATTGGAGAAGTCGGCGGAGAGATATGCGAATTTCACCTTGCCGCCGGCTGCCGCTGCGGCCGCACGGTAGGACTCCGGCGTCCGGTTGCCGTTCGGCGTCAGCTGGTCGTAGGCCGGTTCATAGGCGTTGAAGGCCTGCAGCGCACCGAGATAGGTCGGCCATGTCACAAGCGCGGTATCGTTCGGCGACAGGAACAGCTTGCCGAGATAATCGAGCCCCTGCTGCGAGCCGGAGACGATGAAGACATTGTCGAGTTCGCAGGGGATGCCGAGATCGGTCATCTGCCGGACCAGCCATTCGCGCAGCGGCTTGTAGCCTTCGCTGACCGAATATTGCAACGCCGAATTGACGGCAGCGCCGTCGAAGATATCGGCATAGGCCTGCTTGAACTCCCGATCGGGAAACAGCGCCGGATCCGGAATGCCGCCGGCAAAGGAGATGATATCGGGCCGGTCGAGAAGCTTCAGGAGCTCGCGGATCTCTGATGCGCGCATGCGCGACGAGCGCGATGCAAACATGGTATCCCAGTTCAGCATGGGGATTCCTCGTGTTTTCTATTCCCGACAAAAGACCATGCCAGGAAATTTATGTCAACAATACTGACCTATTTTCCTGTCATGGTGACATGTTGGATTCTTATATTCAAAAGCCTTTGGATGGTCGGGATTTCAGTTGATGCAGCCACCATCCGGCATCGAAGGCGCCCGGTTGCGAATTTGCTGCTCGACGTCAGCCACATCAAGCGATTATTCCTCTGATCAAAGTCGAAAGCGGCTGATTCAGACCCTTCCAAGACGAGGGCGGCGGCGGTAGTGTCGCCGCCACTATTCAATTTACTATCAAGGTGCCAGAAATGACCGTGACGTCCGCCTCTCCTGAAATCAAAATCGAACTCCACAAGTCTCCCGTCCCGGACGCCGATCGCATTCAGGCACTCGAAACGCCCGGCTTCGGCAAGCTCTTCACGGATCATATGGTCCTGGCACGATGGACTGCCGACAAGGGCTGGCACGACGCGAAGGTTACGCCGAGGCGCCCCCTGGAGCTCGATCCTGCGAGCGCCGTGCTGCACTACGCTCAGGAAATCTTCGAAGGCATGAAAGCCTACAAGGCGGATGATGGCCGGATTCTGCTCTTTCGGCCTGAAGAGAACGCACGCCGCTTCGCGCAGTCGGCGACCCGCATGGCGATGCCTCCCGTGCCGGAAGAACTCTTCCTGAAGGCGGTCGAAGAACTGGTCCGTGTCGACAAGGCCTGGATACCCTCCGGCGACGCCAGCCTCTACCTTCGCCCCTTCATGTTCGCCAACGAAGCATTCCTCGGCGTTCGTCCGGCTCAGGAATATGTCTTCTGCATCATCGCCTCTCCGGTCGGCGCCTACTTCAAGGGCGGCGCAAAGGCGGTTTCCCTATGGGTCGAGACCGAATACACCCGTGCAGCTGCCGGCGGCACGGGTGCCGCAAAATGCGGCGGAAACTACGCAGCCAGCCTCGTGGCGCAAGCCGAGGCGACCAAAAAGGGTTGCGATCAGGTGGTCTTCCTTGATGCCGCAGAGCATCGCTGGGTCGAAGAACTCGGCGGCATGAACGTCTTCTTCGTGATGAACGATGGATCGGTGGTGACCCCGCCCCTTGGCGGCACGATCCTGCCGGGCATCACCCGGGCTTCCGTGATCGTGCTCGCCGAAGAAAGGGGCTTGCGCGTCGAGCAGCGCCCCTACTCGTTCGCGGAATGGCAAGACGACGCTGCCAGCGGCAGGCTCGTCGAAGCGTTCGCCTGCGGTACTGCCGCCGTCCTGGCAGGCATCGGCCTGGTTCGACATGCCGGCGGCGAGTTTCTGGTCGGAGACGGACAGACGGGCAAGTTGACCAGCGAGCTGCGCCAGCAGCTCGTCGGTCTGCAGAAGGGCGTAACGAACGATGAGCACGGCTGGACGCGCCTCATCCCGAGCTGAACTTCGGACGTTCCACGCGACCGGCGGCGTCAACACCGACAGGTGGGGCCGCTCTCCGTCGCCCGCAAAGCCATCGGGCTAGGAGATATAATCCGTCCTCGCCGGAGCGATCAATGTATTGCACCGGCGATCGTGCAGCTCGAGCTTACCGCCATGATGCGGATATTCTGACCTGCGACGCCGATTTCAAGGATTTCGAACGGGGCGTCTATGTCGATAAAAAAGACTGACCTTGATGTGACCCAAGTGTTCGACGGCGGCGAACAACGCTTCTATCATAAAGTGGGAAATGGTAATCTGGCATCGGGGACGCCGAGACCGGCATGGACGGACGGCACTGAATTCAATGGCGAAAATGACGATCTCCCTTCCGGATAACCTGGCGGACTACGTCGCACGCCGTGTTGCAAGCGGCAGATACAGCAGTGCCGGCGCCTATCTGGCGGAACTCGTCCTGAAGGATCAGAACCACCGCAAGCTCGATGACGAAGAAGTGCGCGAGATTCTGAGGCTGGCTGAGGAAAGCGGCATCAGCGACCGGCGCATTGCCAATATTCTGATGGAAACAAAGGCGAAGCTGCGTGACCACCTATAGGCTGACCCGAACCGCAGACGCCGTTTTGTCGGGCATCGACGAATATGCCAGCCTGCATTTCGGCGAGGCGCAGGCGGATGCCTATCTTCTCGATTGGGACAGGATTTTCGTGCTTCTTTCACGCGCGCCCTCCATGGGAGACGAGTGCGACGAACTCGGCTCCGGCCTCCGCCGCCTCCTCCACATGCGCCACGTCGCCTTCTACCGCGAAATACCGGACGGCATCCTCGTCATCGACATCATCGGCGCCGACCGGCTTCCCGAAAGACATCTTCAATCCAAACGACGCTCCCCAACGGCAGACCCGCATGCCTCGTGACACCTCCGCCTTTTACGAAGAAAACGCCGAGACATACGCCAACCGGGCGCGCAGCCTGCCGAAGCAGCAGCTCGATGCCTTCCTCGCCGGCATAACACCGGGTGGCGCTATCCTCGAACTCGGCTGCGGTGGCGGCCAGGACAGCGCCTACATGCTGTCGCACAGTTTCGACGTGACACCGACGGATGGCTCCGCCGAGCTTGCCAGACAGGCGGAAGCGCTGATCGGCAGGCCGGTCAAGGTCATGCGGTTCCACGAACTCGACGCCGACAGCGCCTTCGACGGCGTCTGGGCGCATGCGAGCCTTCTCCACGTCCCGAGGCCTGAACTGCCCGACGTCTTCGCCCGCATCCGCCGGGCGCTGAAAATCAGCGGCCTCCTTCACGCAACTTTCAAGGCGGGAGAAGCGGAAGGCCATGACGGCTTCGGGCGCTACTACAACTACCCCTCACGCGAATGGCTGTCGGCGCTTTTGACCAAAGGCGGCTGGCAAAACCTCGCCATCGAGGAAAGCGACGGCGGCGGCTATGACGGCAAGCCGACCCGCTGGCTGACCGTGAGCGCGGAACGTTAAAGGCCGAAGCCCCGGCCTTTAACTGCAGCAGCTTGTTGCATATCGCCCAAAGCGCGGAATCACCTCACGAAACAATGTCAGCCTGTCCTGGCCGGTCAGTTGGCAACAGGATGGCCGCGATGGGCTTGAGCGGTCATGGGCTGCCGGGTGACGAGCAAATAGAACGCAATCATATGTGTGATCATCAGCGACGGAACGTAGACGATCACGACCACATAGGCTGCGCCTAGCTGCCCCGCCAAGACAGGCAGGCCGGACTGGGCGCCGTGATAATAGTCGATGACCAGATCACCGGTGCCCACGAGATTGAAGGCAACGACGAGCAGCCAGAACAGTGGGCGGATGCGGAACGAGATCAGCGCCAGCATGGCCAGCAGCCCAGCAGCAAGATCGCCATAGGCGGCCGTAACGGCAAAGCCGGACGGCAGATCGGGACCGGCGACGCCGGGAAGGATGAAGACGAGACCAAAAAAGCGGAAGCTATGGAGCGTTGCGATGGCCCGCTGCGCCCCGGCGCGGTCCACCGACTTGAGCCGGGGCAAGACATAGACGCCGATGCAAAGCAGCCACGCGACGTAGCCGAGCAGAAGGTGAAGCTGGAAGATGGCGGCCGGGGACATTTTGCCTCCTGTCGGGCTGCTGGTTTCCAGCGCAATATACGGCCGCTTATACCGAGCGACCATTCGGGATAATATGGACAGGGCATGAAGCAGAACTTCACAGTTAGGCAGGGCGCGCTCGACGGGGTGGAGGCATTCCTCAGCGTTGCCCAGCACCGCAGCTTTCGTCGGGCAGCGGCGGAACTCGGCGTCACTCCCTCCGCGATCAGCCAGGCCGTGCGCACGCTGGAGGCGCGGATCGGCACAGCCCTGTTCATCCGAACGACGCGTAGCGTAGGGCTGACGGAAGCCGGCGAGCGTTTCCTTTCGCGTGCAAAACCGGCCTTCGAAGAGCTGATCGCCGCAAGCGCCGTCGCGCATGAGCTTGGACAACGACCGGCCGGGCGGCTGCGCCTCTCGGTGCCGCGCGCCGTTGTCCCGGTCCTCATCGAGCCGCTGATTGCGTCCTTTTCCCAAGCTTATCCCGAGATTGAGGTGGAGATCGCCGTCAGCGAGAAGCTGGTCGACCTCGCGATCGAAGGCTTTGATGCAGGGATGAGGATGGGCCAGTTCATCGATGCCGACATGATCGCGGTTCGGCTGACGCCGCCGTTTCGGTTCATCGTTGTCGGGAGCCCGATCTATTTCTCCAACCGGGATCTGCCAGCGTGCCCGGACGACCTGCGTCACCATGCATGCCTCAGAATACGCCGTTCCAATGGTGCGCTCGCGCGGTGGTCGCTCGACGACAATGGCCGCGTCATCGAGATCGCCGTCGCGGGGCCGCTTATTACTCACGACTTCCCGACAATGCTCGGCGCAGCCCTCGAGGGGATGGGCCTGGCCCAGGTGCCCGAGCCGATCGCCGTCGAACAGATCAGAACGGGAAAGCTCATCGAGGTGCTTGCATCATTCGCGCCGAAGACGCCAGGCGTATTTCTCTATTATCCCGGCCATCGGCAAATGACACCGAAACTACGCGCCTTCATCGATCACATGAAGAACCATCCGGATGCGGCTGGCAAGACTCGCATTCGGAGCAACGGCGAGTAGGTCCTACCTAGGCACCATGTAGCGTTTTGGGAGATGACATGCCTAAAACCGAGCGCGCCGCGCGAACCCAATGCTCGTGCGGCGCGCTCGGTAAATCGCTTAGTTGACCGACTTGTCGACCAGCTTGTTCTTGCCGATCCAGGGCATCATGCCGCGCAGCTTGGCGCCGACTTCCTCGATCTGGTGGCTGTCGTTGTTGCGGCGGATGCCCTTGAAGCGGGCTGCACCCGAGCGGTATTCCTGCATCCATTCGGAGGTGAACTTGCCGGTCTGGATGTCCTTGAGGACGCGCTTCATCTCGGCCTTGGTTTCTTCGGTGATGATGCGCGGACCGGTGACGTATTCGCCCCACTCGGCCGTGTTGGAGATCGAGTAGTTCATGTTGGCGATACCGCCTTCATAGATCAGGTCGACGATCAGCTTCACTTCGTGCAGGCACTCGAAATAGGCCATTTCGGGGGCGTAGCCTGCTTCGGTGAGCGTTTCGAAACCGGCGCGGATGAGCTCGACGAGACCGCCGCAGAGAACGACCTGTTCGCCGAAGAGGTCGGTTTCGCACTCTTCGCGGAAGTTGGTTTCGATGATGCCGGAACGGCCGCCGCCGACGCCGCAGGCGTAGGAGAGAGCGAGTTCAAGCGCGTTGCCGGAAGCGTTCTGGTGAACGGCAACGAGGCAGGGAACGCCGCCGCCCTTCTGGTATTCGCCGCGAACCGTGTGGCCCGGGCCCTTAGGCGCAATCATGACGACGTCGACCGAAGCCTTCGGCTCGATCAGGCCGAAGTGAACGTTGAGGCCGTGAGCGAAGGCGATGGCTGCGCCGTCACGGATGTTCGGCGCGATGTCGGCCTTGTAGATGTCGGCCTGCAGCTCGTCCGGCGTCGCCATCATCATCAGGTCGGCCCAGCCGGCAGCTTCGGCAACCGTCATGACCTTGAAGCCATCAGCTTCGGCCTTCTTGACTGTCGGCGAACCCGCCTTGAGGGCGATGACGAGGTTCTGGGCGCCGCTGTCCTTGAGGTTCAGTGCATGGGCGCGGCCCTGCGAGCCGTAGCCGATGACGGCGACCTTCTTGGCCTTGATGAGGTTGAGATCGGCATCACGATCGTAATAGACGCGCATTTGAAGTTCCTTCCCTTGTGCTTGTCCTGTTGATTGTCATTACAGCGAAATCAGCCGAGAGCCGGCATCTCCGCCAGTACCTTTTCCGTGCCGTAGAGCCGGAGGAAGGCGGTCACCGCCTTCTCCGCCTGGCGCGCGGTATCCTTGAGGCCGGGCTCCCCGAGCAGCATGCGCACATGCAGGTCGGAGACCACAAGGCCGTATAGCGTATGATAGGCCTCGTCGGCATCGGCAAAGCGCAGCAGCCCCGCCCTCTTGCCGGCATCGATCAGCGCCATTGCGCGCCGGTCGATCTGGCGGCGGCCGCGCTCCAGCAGCAGCTTGCCGAGCTTCGAACCGTCGCGATGGGACTGGCCGATCGCCAGCCGGTTCAGCGCCAGCGAGACATCGCCGGCCAGCACCTCGAGCAGGTCGCGCGCGAAGATGACCACATGGTCGTGCAGGCTCGCCGCCGTCAGCCGCTCGCCGTTGCGCTCGAAGGTGCGCACCTTGCTCGCCTGATAGGCGATCATCGCCGACAGCAGGCCGTCACGGTCGCCGAACCACTTGTAGAGGCTTTCCTTCGAGCAATTGGCGGCGCGCGCCACCCCCGAGGTCGTCAGCGCCTTCTCGCCGCCATCGACGAGCAGCCGCAGCGCCTGTTCCAGAACGGCGTTCTGGCGCGGCGAAAATTCGCTCGGCTCTGCGGTATCGACGGACACGGTCACGGCTCCCATATACGTACCGTACGGTACGGTTCGTGAGGTTTATGCGACAAACCGTTCGAGCCGTCAAGCAGGCCCGGCAGATTTTTATACGGGAAAGACCGGCGCGGCACCAGAATTGGATAGGCGGGCACCCATCGGGATTGCATAATGCTGCGGAACGTCATTTGCCGGAGCCTCCATGTCGCGCCTTTCTGCTGCCCTTCTCCTGGCCGGGGCGATGCTCCTGGCCACGACGCCCTTCGCCGGTCGCGCCGCCGCGCAGGCGGACAACGAGGTCTACGACCGCATCGAGGAACTGCACGGCGATGCCGCGGGCTTCGACCGGCCGCTGCGCCAGCTCGTTGTGGCGATGCGTTCAGGCGACGCCGAGACCATCGCCGGCCTTGCCGAATATCCGCTAAGCGTGAAGGCGAATGGCGAGACCTATGATGTCGAGAACGCCGAGGATTTCGTCGAGAATTTCGACGACCTGGTGACGCCGGAGACCCGCCGCGCCGTCGGCCGCCAGCAATATCAGGATCTCTTCGTCAGCAGCGAGGGCGTCATGCTCGCCAACGGCGCGGTCTGGATGGGCGCGGTCTGCGACGACAACGCATGTGACGAGAGCCATTGGGCGATCATCGCCATCAACAATTAGCCCCGAGACGTTTGTCGTGCAGCAATGTCAGCCATCGCCGCGAAGCTTGCGCGCCAGCGTCTGAAGCTCCTTGAAGGCTTCGTAACGCTTGCGTTGGAGATCTGAAATCTCACCCTCGGACGGCTGAAAACGCGTTTCCACCCTGGTGAGTTCGCTCATCGCCGCGCGCACATCGGCAAATTGGCGGCCGGCGACGGCCCCGAGGATGGCCGCCCCGAGCAGCACCGGCTCCTCGGCCTTCGTGGCCACCACCGGCTTGCCGCTCGCATCGGCGAGCACCTGACGGACGAAATCGTGCTGGCCGGCGCCACCGCTGATGACGATGTTTTCGACGCTGACGCCCGCCTCGGCCTGCGTTTCGATGATCTGCCGGAGGCCGTAGCCGATGCCGCAAAGCCCGGCGATGTAGAGCGAAACCAGGCTGTCGACATCCCGCTCCATGCCGAGACCGGCGATAACAGCCCGGGCATGCGGATCGGCAAAGGGTGCGCGGTTGCCGAGGAACTCGGGAACGACATGCAGCCCGGCCGCCAGCTTGACTGCATCGGAAGAGTGGCCTGCCTTGCCGGCGGCCATGTCGGCAAGCAGGACCGGCAGCGCGACGCCCGCGCTCGTCGCAAGCTCCCTCGCCTCGCCGGCCGCCGGATGGAAGGAAAGGAGCTGATCGATCGCCGCGCCGGCGGCACTCTGGCCACCCTCGTTCAGCCAGAGCCCCGGCACCATCGCCGAATAGTAAGGTCCCCAGACACCGGAAACGAAAGACGGTTCCGCGGTCGAGGTCATCGTGCAGGAGGACGTCCCGAAAACATAGGCAAGATTGGCCTGCGGATCGGCGCCGACGGTTCCGACGCCGCCGGCATGGGCATCAATCAGCCCGGCCGCTACGGCTGTGCCCGGCACCAGGCCGAGCTCTTCGGCCGCTGCGGCGGTCAGTCCCTCACCGAGCGTCGAACCTGGCTCGACAATGGACGTGCCGATGCGGGCAAAACCTTCGTCCGCCAGCACGCCGAGGCCGATCTGATGGAAATAGCTGCTGTCCCAGCGCTTTTCATGGGCGAGATAGGTCCACTTGCAGGTGACGGTGCAGGTCGAACGCGAGAGGTCGCCGGTCGCCCGCCAGGTGAGGAAATCCGCAAGGTCGAAGAATTGCCAGGCGGCATCGAACACCTGGGGGCGGTTTTCCCTGAGCCAGAGAAGCTTGGGCGTCTCCATCTCGGGCGAGATGCGGCCGCCGACATAGCGCAGCACATCATGCCCGAAGGCGTTGATGCGCTCGGCCTGCGGGACGGCGCGGTGGTCCATCCACACGATGATGTCCCGGTCCGGATCTTCCGAAGGCCCGACGGGCAGCGGCCTGCCGCCTTCGCCGAGAACGACGAGCGAGCAGGTGGCGTCGAAGCCGAGCCCGACCACCGAAGCCGGATCGACGCCGGCTGCGGCAACCGCCTCCCGCACGGCCGCGCAAACGGCGCGCCAGATCTCGCTGCTCGATTGCTCGACGATGGAACCGGCTTCATGAAACAGGCTGATATTCCGCTTGGCGGAGGCAAGCATGCTGCCGGCCATATCGAACAGGCCCGCCCGGGCGCTGCCGGTGCCGACATCGACGCCGATGACATATTTGGCATCCGCTTCCGGGGTATGAGATGTGTCGCTCATGGTCTCTCGTTTCAGATCGCCAGGGATCGGGTTGATGGGCAGCTGCGGCCGGGGACGCTGACATTACGCGGTCGCGGCGACATGGCAAGGCGAGCACGCGCTGGCGAGCTCGCCGTCACAGCCTTCCTCCGACATTTTCCAGAATGGCGGTGAGTTCCCCTGCCCCTGTCGCGACGGCGGCGGCTCCGGCGGCATCGAGCACCGCGCGGCGGCCGGGCCTCGGATCGGCCGGATCGACGAATCCGATGGCCGTCATGCCTGCGGCGAGTGCCGCCGCCACGCCGTGAACGCTGTCGTCGATCATGACTGACTTGCCCGGACGGGCCCGGAAACGCTCGGCGCAATGCAGCAGCAGATCGGGGGCCGGCTTCGGCCGCGAGACAGCTTCGGCGCTGAAGACACTCTCGCCGAAGGCGCTCCAGAGATCGAGCTTGCCCAGGCTGTTGCGCAGCCGCCGCATCGTGCTGTTCGATGCGACGCATTTCGGACGGTCGAGCCTGTTGACGACCTCGGCAATGCCGGCAATCGGCGTCAGCGAGCGCGCGAATTCCTCGAACAGATGATGATGCCACCGCTCGAACAGCGCGGCGACGTCGGCGATACCATATTCGCGCCGGCACATTTCGGCGATGATGCTTTCCGAATTGCCGGTGAATTTGACATGGGCCTCCGCCGCGCTGATCGCAATGCCGGCGCCCTGCAGCGTTTCGGCCAGCGTACGGCTGGCGATCGGCTCGCTGTCGATCAGCACGCCGTCGCAATCGAAGATCACGAGGTCGATGCTGTCCATGGCGCCTCGCATGCCCAGATGATCGATGCGGCTATCGAGCATGCCTCACCTCCGCGCCTGCAGGGCGAGATCCGGCCGGTCCGTGGTGATCTGCCGGATCGGTTTGGCGAGCCAGTATTCGAGATCGCTCATTTCGTTCGGAACCCAGGCGCCGAGCCGGTCGAGCGGCACGAGCTTGGTGATCTCGTCCCACTTCGCCTGAAGCAGCGACTTCTCGACGGCGATGATATCCGAGTATTGCTTCATCAGGCTGAGGCCGCTCGCAAGGCCGAGACGCTCGGCCGACTTGGCGTCGAAGGACGACAGGGTGCGAATTCCGGGCGTGGCTTTGCGGATATCGGCAAGCACCTCGGGATGAAAACTCGTCAGGATCGAGCGCTCCGTCAGACCAAGCCGCTCGACGGCGGCAAATGCCTTGGCGGCCAGCCCCTCGTAAGGCGTGCCATCCGCATGCGTCTTCAGCTCGATATGAAGCTCGAGCGGCGTGGCCTTGAAGACAGCTAACACCTCTTCCAAGGTCGGGATCACCTCCCTGTCGCTACCCTTGAGGCTGACTTCGCGATGTTTTCCGGGGCCAAGGTCGGCGACGAGGCCGCGCGCATCGGTCGTGCGTTCGAGCGTCGGGTCGTGAATGACGAGCATTTCGCCCGAGCGCGTCAGGTGGATGTCGAACTCCACGCCATCGACCGGCATTTGCGCGAGTTTGCGGAAGCCCGAAAGACTGTTTTCGGGCCAGAGATTGCGGCCACCGCGGTGGCCGATGATATGCACCATCGTCTGAATATCCTTGAGATTCGGCGTGTTACTTTCCTGAATCCACCAGCCCCTTGGTGAACCAGCGTTGCATGAAGAGAATGACGGCCGCAGGCGGCAGCATGACGAGCAGGGCGGCACTCATCGCAATGTTCCAGGCGGGTGCGGAGTCGGAGACCGGAACGAGCTGCTTCAGCCCGAGCACCGCCGTTCCCATCTCCTTGTCGGTGGTGAAGAGCAGCGGCCACAAATACTGGTTCCAGCCATAGAGAAACAGGATGATCGAGAGCGCCGCGATATTGGCGCTCGACAGCGGCAGCAGGATATCCTTGAAGAACTTCAAGGGGCCGGCGCCGTCGAGCTTGGCCGCCTCGCAAAGCTCGTCGGGAACGGTCAGGAAGAACTGCCGGAACAGGAAGGTTGCCGAGGCGGAGGCGATCAGCGGCAGGATCAGGCCGGCATAGCTGTTGACCATGTTCCATTTCAACGAGGCTTCGATGCTGTATCCCGTCATCCCTTCGACGACGCCGGAAAGACCGATGATGCCAGCCAGCCAGCGGACCGGCCCGGCGGCATCGGCGACCGCCTCATAGGTCGGGATGATGCGGACCTCGACCGGCAGCATCAGCGACACGAAGATCAGCCAGAACGCCGTCATGCGGAACGGGAAGCGGAAATAGGTCACGCCGAACGCGGCGATCAGCGAGATCGCCAGCTTGCCGACGACGATGCCGGCGGTGACGATGATCGAATTCAGGAACAGCTGGGAGAACTCGCCCTGCTGCCAGGCGGCGGCCAGGTTTTCGAAGAAATGCGAGCCCGGCAGCACCGGAAACGGCGCCTGCTGAACCTCCTGCAAGGTCAGCGAGCCGGCGACGAAGGCGAAATAGAGCGGCAGGCAGACGAAAACCGCGCCGATCAGCAATATGGCGTGGCAGAAGATCGAAAGACCGAGATGGCGTTCGGGCATGGCTACACCTGGTAATTGACCTTGCGCTCGAGCGCGCGGAATTGAACGATGGTGAAGAGGATGGCGATCAGCATCAGAAGCACCGATTGCGCGGCCGACGAGCCGAGGTCGAGCTGCACGAAACCATCCTGATAGACCTTGTAGACCAGGCTGTTCGTCGCCCCCGCCGGACCGCCGCGAGTGACCGCGTCGATGATGCCGAAGGTTTCGAACAGGCCGTAGACGAAGTTCATCACCACGAGGAAGAAAATCGTCGGCGAGATCAGGGGAAGCGAAATGGTGAAGAAGCGCCGGACGGGCCTTGCGCCATCGAGCTTTGCCGCCTCCAGCAGCGAGGCAGGCACGGCCAGCAAGGCGGCGACGAGAAAGATGTAATCGTAGCAGACATTCTTCCAGACCGAGGCGATCGTCACCAGAAGCTGCGCATCGAAAGGCCGCCGGTTCGGGTCCCATTCGAAGCCGAACCCATGCAGAAGCTGCGCGACCGGCCCCACCGCCGGATTGAACAGGAAGGCCCAGATCACCCCCGATATGACAGGCGCAATCGCATAGGGAAGCAGGATGATGCTCTTGTAGATCCCCCTGCCCCTGATCACGAAATCGGTCGCAAAGGCAAAGAGACCGGCAAGCAGAAGCGTTGCGGCGTTCTGGGCAACGGTGAACCAGAGCGTGAACAGCGCGCTGCCGCGATATTCCGGGCTTGCGAACAGATTGTAGAAATTCGTGAGCCCGACGAAAATCTCAGTGCCGCCGAAGGGATCGACCTGAACGAAGGCGAGCGACAGCGCCTTGTAGGACGGGATGAAAAAGAAGAACAGCAGGATCAGCAGCTGCGGCGCGACCAGGCCGAAGGCAAGCCACGGCCTGTTGAAGTGGGCGGACTTCAACCCGGCCTCCGACGGCTGCGCGACCGAGCGGCCCGTCGACAGAAGATCCGGGATGCGAAGGCGCCGGGCGGCGCCTTCCATCTTTCCCAAGGTTCTACTTTGCTGCATGAAGCTGCTCGTACTGGCGAAGGATCTGGTTGCCGCGCGCTGCCGCCGCATCCAGCGCCTGCTGCGGGGTCTTCTGACCGGTCCACACGCCCTGGATCTCTTCCACCAGAAGCGCCATCGACTGGTTATGATTGCCGAAGCGGAAACCGCGCGAATTATCGCTCGGCGTGCCGCGCGTCAGCTGGAGAATGGCGATCTCGCGGGTCGGGTGATCCTTGAAATAGCCTTCGGACTTGGCCTGTTCATAGGCGGCGTTGGTGACGGGCACATAGCCGGTCTGCTTGCTCCACCAGACCTGCGTCTTCGGTGAGGCGAGGAAGTTCAGGAAGGCGGCAGCGCCGGCATATTCTTCCTTCGACTTGCCTTTCAGGACCCAGAGCGCGCCGCCGCCGATGGTGCTGTTCTTCGGCTCGATGCCTTCCTCATGCGGCAGGAAGGTCGCGCTCCAATTGAATTTCGCACCGCTTTCGACGGCAGCATGCGCCGCGGTGGAGGCCACATAGGTCGAGCAGGTGCCCGAGGTGAAGAGCTGGTCGGGCGAGAGTCCCTGCCCGGCGATCTGCAGGATGCCGGCGTCGAGCCACGTCTTCAAGCGCGTCACCTGACCGACGACGAGCGGGCTCTTGTTGAAGATGAATTCGGTGTCGAGGCCGCCGAAGCCGTTCGCCTTGGTGCCGTAAGGCTGGTCCTGGATCGCCGCATAATTCTCGATCAGGCTCCAGTAGAAGTCGTTCGCAAGCGCCATCTGGCACTTCGAAACGCCCTTCTCCTTGATGGCACGCAGCTGCTTGTCGAGCTCCTGCCAGGTCTCGCCCGGCTTGTCGAAGCCGGCTGCCTTGAAGTGATCGGCATTGTACCAGAAGATCGGCGTCGAGCTGTTGAAGGGCATCGCCGCCGGTTTGCCGTCGACCAGGTAAAAACCGGCGACCGGCGCGACGAAATCGTCCCAGTCGATCTTGTAGCCTTCCTTTTCCATCAGCTGCGGCACCGGAATGATGGCGCCGGAATTGTACATGGTGAGGAAACCGCGCTCGGCGGCCTGGATCAGCACCGGCTGCTGGTGAACGCGGTAGGCTGCCACCATCGCCGCCATGGTCTCCTCGTAATTGCCTTTGCCGATGCCGACGACCTCGTATTTGTCCTGCGAGGCGTTGAAATCCGAAATCAGCTTGCTGGTGATCTCGGCGAGGCGCCCGCCTGCCGCGTTCCACCATTCGACCTTGACGCGATCGGCCGCGCTGGCGTCACCCGCAGCTGCCAATCCGAGCGTCATCAGTGCTGCACCCGCCGCGAACGAGCGGATCGTCCGCCGCAAACGGGCGCCCATCGAAGACTTTGCCGTCATTTCGTTTTCCTCTCCATAGCCGTTGTTCGCCGACCGGCGCGTCTGCGCCGGTCAACCCCTCCCAGAGTGGCGATAAAACAAGGTTGGGGTTACTTGTTACAAATGTCAATAGCATGTTACAAATGTATGACGACGGCGAAGGAGGATGCCATGGCAGCGATCGAACTGATCGATCTGAAGAAGAATTACGGACCGGTTCCCGCGGTAAAGGGGATCAATCTCAGCGTCGCCGATGGCGAGATGATCGTGCTGGTCGGGCCCTCGGGATGCGGAAAATCGACCCTGCTGCGGATGATTGCCGGCCTCGAAGCCATCAGTTCCGGCCACCTCAGGATCGCTGGAAACGACGTCGGCCATGTCGATCCGGCCGATCGCAACATCGCCATGGTCTTCCAGAATTACGCGCTCTATCCCCACATGACCGTTCGGCAAAACCTCGAATACGGGCTCAAGAACCGCCGCGTGCCGCGCGGCGAGATCGACCGGCGGATCGCCAACGCCGCCGGCATTCTGGAGATCGGCGAGTTTCTCGAGCGGCGCCCCCGCCAGCTCTCGGGCGGCCAGCGCCAGCGCGTCGCCATGGGCCGCGCCATAGTCCGCGATCCCGCCGCCTTCCTGTTCGACGAGCCCTTGTCCAATCTCGATGCCAAGCTTCGCGTACAGATGCGCGTCGAAATCCGCAGGCTGCAGCGGCAGTTGAAGACGACGAGCCTCTATGTCACGCACGACCAGCTCGAAGCCATGACGCTGGCCGACCGGCTGGTCGTCATGAACGGCGGCAGGATCGAGCAGATCAGCACGCCGATCGAGGTCTATCGCCGCCCCGAGACCGTGTTCGTCGCCGGCTTCATCGGTTCTCCGCCGATGAACCTGATCGATCTCGATGAGCTCGGCCCCTGCGACCTCCCGCTGCCGAGAGATACGGATCTCGTCGGAATCAGGCCGGGTGCGGTCGATCTCGGCGCCGGGTCGGCGCACGATCTTCGGTTCGACGCTCATGTCGAATTGATCGAGACCGTCGGCGACGAGAACAACGTGCATCTGCGCATCGACGGCAGCGATAGGCGCATCGTCGCAAGCGTCCCCACCGATCGGCACCTGCAGGAAGGCGAGCGCATGTCCTGTCATGTGCGAAGGGATGATCTGCATCCCTTCAACAGGACGACGGGGCGGCGAACCGATTGACCGGCTGACGGCGGTCCCCTGCGATTGACAAGCGCCGGGGATTTGAGATCCATGGCGTCGAAGCGGAGGCGCAGTTTATCGCATGTCACAGAACAGAAGTGCTTCTCTCGCGCCCGTAGCGCTGCCCGACGAACAGATGCAGGTGCGCGTGGTCTGGCTCTACTACATGGAGGGACGCACGCAGGGCGAGATTGCCGAAGCGCTGTCGACCAACCGGCTTCGCGTCAACAAGATCATCGCCGAGGCGCGCCGCTCCGGCCTCGTGACGATCACGCTCAATTCCCGGCTGACCTCCTGCGTCGCCCTGGAGCAGCAGATGGCGGCGGAATTCAACCTCAATCGCGCGATCATCGTACCCACGCCCGAGGATGCGGAACTGATCCCCGTCCTGCTCGGCCAGGCGGCCGCCGATTATCTCGTGCAATTGCTGAACGGCGGCAACATCCGCGGCGTCGGCGTCGGCTGGGGGGCGACGCTGCGCGAAATGGTGCGCCACATGCCGTCGCTGAGACGGCCCGATCTCTGCGTCAACTCGGTCATGGGCGGGCTGACGCACGGCATCGAAATCAACACGTTCGACATTGCGAGCGATCTCGCCCGCCAGCTCAACGCCGAATGCGCCTATCTCGCAGCGCCGATCTATGCCGGCAGCCCGGAGTCGCGCACCGCGATCATCAAGCAGGACGTCTTCGAAACAGCCTTTCGCCAGATCGAGGCTAATGACGTCATCGTGCTCAGCATCGGCGACATGACCGAACGCTCGCTGCTGATGCGCTACGGCCTGCCGAGCAGCATCAATATCGAGGAACTGATCGCAGCAAGCGCCTGCGGAGATGTTCTCGGCCAGTTCGTCGACAAGACAGGGCGGCCGATCGACCATGCGATCAACAGATGCGCGATCGCACCCGAACTCGAAGCTCTTCGCGCCATTCCAAACGTCGTTTTCGCCTCAGGTGGCCTGAACAAGGCGCAGGCTATTGCCGCCGTGCTGCTGTCCGGTCTGGGCAATGTGCTGATCTGCGACGAAGACACGGCCCGGCGAGCGCGACAGCTTGCATTCGATCTCAAGGCAGGCAGCGGTTCATAGAGCCAAACATGCGCGGCATCGCCAATTATGACGCCCTGGCGCAACCGGCAGGGATCGAGAGAGGCGCCGCCGGCATCGCCTTGTCGATCGCATAGAGCTTCGCGAAGCCGGCATCTTCGATGAGCGTCAGTCCGCCCGGCATCAAAGCGCCGACATAGCGGTCGGGAATATCGGCATTGGCGACGAGGATGAAATCGAAACGCCTGCGCCAGTCTGACAGATAGGGCGTAAAACCCTTATATTCCTGCATCATTGCGGGGCATGAAAGCACACCGATCGACACCAGATTCCCCTCGGGAACCGCGATATCAGACCATGGCGGCAGAACGGATAAAGGCTGCTTTCCTTTGGCGGTGAAGATTGTCGGCACGAAAGCATGCGAGAAGGGCACGACGAGCGTTGGCAGATGTCGGAACGTATCCAATCCCCAGGCAAAGTGCCGGTTGGAGTGCGCAAGGCTGCTGGCGGTCTCCGGTTCATGCCACAGCGGCAGCACGGCCGCACCGGCGGGCACCTTTTTGAGCACGGTCTCGACCGCGGCGGCATCTTTATGCGCCAGCCACCAATTCCACCCGATCCAGCCAGTACGGCCGAAGACCGCGAGATTGATCGTCAGCGCCAGCGACAGCGCCTGCCGGCGCGTCAGATTGGCAAATGGGCACACCATCGCCATGCCGACAAGCGCCGTCATGATCGGAAAGCGCCAGCTGATCCAGCCGGTGCCGAGCATGTGGCGCGGCGAAATACAGGAGAAAATCAGCAAACCGCAAGCGGTAACGGCAAGCCCGGCATGAATGCGGATGTCGCCGGCGCGTACTGCACGCGTGCAGATCAGGATCAGCGGCAGAACCAACACCACATCCACGACCGGGACATAGGTGGTGATGGCGGAGAGCACATTGATGGCGATCAGGATGATGCCATCGTTCCAGACCAGCCCGAGGCCATCGCCGCCGGCATTCGGCAAGGCGGTGGTGCGCAGATAGAGCGCGAGCGGCGGCAGGGCGCAGGCGCCGATCGCCAGCGCCAAACGGCCGGCGAGCCGCATCAGCCCCGCCTTCGACCGCAAGATATCGAAACGCCAGGAAAATTCGAGGCCGCAGACAACAGCCATATAGAAGCCGAGCGAGAAGATGTGCATCACCGTCAGCATCAGCGCGGCGGCAAGCCGCCAGGCAAAAAGCAATGCCGGATTTCCGCGCTGCAGCCGCAGGTCGGCGCAAGCGAAGAACAGGGCCATGCCGAGGCCGATCTGGAAGTTGATAAAGCCGCCGATCATCGTCGCGCACCAGCCGAGCGACAGCATGGCGATCTGCCAATAGTGCCGGCCGCCGAACAGCACCCGGTGCAGCGTTATCGCGCCGAGCGGCGGCAGCACGATCGCCAGGAAAAGCAAGGCCCGCGCCAGCCTGTCGGCGCCGACGAGCGGCCCTATCCAGGTCGCCAGAAGATCGATCCCGACATTGGTGAAAGTGCGGTTCCAATCGATCGCGTAGATCTCGGGAAACGGCTGCTCGCCGATGCCGCCGGATAGAAGCCAGATACGGGCGTAGTGATTGGCGTAATCGAGAACCGGCGGAAAGCGAAACAAGAGCACCAGGGCCGCGGCAAGCGCCACGAAAGCAATGATCGCAACCGTGGAATCCTGCCGGGCGGTCAGACCCTCAGGCTCTGCTGCCGTATGAACAGGCGCAGCAATCCGGTCCATCATCCAGCCCGGCTGTTCTTCTTCGGGCGCGGTTCGCCCGAGGCAAAGGCCGCATCCAGTGCAGCACGCTTGTCACCGGCGTCCATTTCCGAAAAGGCTGTCGGCAGCTCGGCCTGTTCGCCGCCGCGCAGGATCGTCTCGATCATGAACATCGGCCGCCTCTTGCTCTCCTGCACCAGACGGCCGAGATATTCGCCGATGATGCCGATGCAGATCAGCTGGATGGCGCTGAAGACGCTGACGGCGGCCATGATCGACGACCAGCCGGTGACCGTCTCGCCCTGCAGCCAACGAACGAAGGTATAGATGAGCAGCGCCACCGCGACACCGGCGCTGATCATGCCGAGCCATGTCGCGATGCGCAGCGGCGTCGTTGAAAAGCTGGTGATCGCATCGAGCGCGAAATTGATCATCTTGCGCAACGGATATTTCGTCGTGCCGGCAAAGCGGGGGTCGCGCTCATAAGGAAGAGCCACCTGCCGGCCGCCGATCCAGCTGACCATGCCGCGGATAAAGCGGTCGCGCTCCGGCATCGCCAGCAGAATATCGACGACGCGCCGGCGCATCAGCCGGAAATCTCCGGTATCGCGCGGGATGGTCACGGAAGCGAGCCTGGAGAGCGTGCGATAGAACAGCGAAGCGGTGGCGAGTTTGAACCAGCTTTCGCCCTCGCGGCGCGTGCGCTGGCCGTAAACGACATCGGCGCCGCGCTCCATGATCGGCATCATCATCAACAACAGCTCGGGCGGGTCCTGCAGGTCGGCGTCGATCAAAAGTACGCGCTCGCCCCGCGACGCGGAAAGGCCGGCCGTCGAGGCCAGTTGGTGGCCGTGATTGCGCAGGAGACGAACCCCGAGCACCTGCGGCAGCTTCGCCGCGAGATCAGAGATGATCTCCCAGGTGCCGTCGGACGAGCCGTCATCGACGAGAATGAGCTCAAAGCCGTCGCCGGCAACGCTCTGCGCCGCAGCGGCAGCGCGGCGGCAGAACTCGCGCAGCCCCTCCTCCTCGTTGTGACAAGGCGCGACGATGGAAAGAGACGGTGCTTGCGTCATGCGGACGGCGGTGCCTGCTTGATTGATCGCGCCAGCCTAGCCCGGAAACGTCAAACATCCTTTAATGACCGGATGGCGGCCGCCGAAGGTCCTTGAATACTATTCCGCCGCCATGATCTCGCGCCCGCCATCGACATCGCGGGCGGGCGAGGCTCCATAAAGGCGGCTGTATTCGCGGCTGAACTGCGACGGGCTCTGATAGCCGACGCGGTGGCCGGCGGTGCCGGCGTCGAGCCGCTCGACGAACATCAGCCGGCGTGCTTCATGCAGGCGAAGCTGCTTTTGATACTGCACCGGCGTCATCGCCGTGACCGATTTGAAGTGGTGATGGAAGGACGAGACGCTCATGTTGACGCGCTCGGCGAGGTCTTCGATGCGCAGCGGCCGGGCGAAATTCTCCTTCAGCCACGCAACGGCGCGAGCGATCCTGTTGCTGTGGCTGTCTGACGTGGCGATGTTGATCAGCCGGGCGCCATGCGGCCCGGTCAGCACCCGGTAGAGGATTTCCTGCTCGATCAGTGGCGCCATGGCGGGAATGTCGCCTGGACGATCGAGCAAGCGCAGCAGGCGGATGGCGGCATCCATCAGTTCCGGCGGCGCCACGTTCACCACCATGCCGCGCTGCCCGTCGGTATGGGCGGCCGGACGCGGAATATCGATGCGGCTGAGCAGCTCCAAAAGCTTTTCGGAATCGATTGCCAGCCCCAGGCAGAGATGCGGAACCTCGGGGCTTGCCTCCGTGACCCGCCAGGCGACGGGCAGGTCGAGCGAGGTCAGTAGATAATCCCCCGTCCCGTAGCTGATCTGTTCCGTGCCGAGCTGAAGGCTCTTGGCTCCCTGTAGCACGAAGGCAAAACAGGGCCGGTAGCTGCTGTGCAAGGGATCGCTGGGCTTGGACCGGCGGCTGACATGAAGATTGCCGATTGAAGTGGAGAACTCACCGTCGTGAGGCGCAAAGCGCATCGCGATATCGACGATCTCCTGATAGGGGCTGAAGGGCAAAGTCATGCTGCAACTCTCTCTGTCAGCTGTCTGGCGCGGGCGATACCGCCCTTATCTAGAGTGTCTTTGCCATTTCGCAAACAGGCGGGTGCCCGACTTTTGCAGGATCGTGCAAGAAGCTGAGAGGATCGCTCTAACGCCCTCGCTAACATCCGGGCAATAGTCTGCCATCCCGCTCAACCCCTCCCAACCCCAAAAGGAAGCTTCAGATGGCTATCGCAAAAGGCTATGCCGCAACCGACGCGTCGCAACCGCTGACCCCCTTTACCTTCGAACGCCGCGAGCCGAACGACGACGACGTCGTCATCGCGGTTCAATATTGCGGCGTCTGCCATTCCGACATTCACCAGGCCCGCAACGAATGGGGCAATTCCATATTCCCGATGGTGCCGGGCCACGAGGTTGCCGGCGTCGTTTCCGCCGTCGGCTCCAAGGTCACGAAATTCAAGGTTGGCGACCGCGTCGGCGTCGGCTGCTTCGTCGATTCCTGCGTCGGCTGCGCCGCGCGCGATCTGGATTACGAACACTATCTGCCGGGCCTCGTCCCGACCTATAATGGCTATGAAGCGGACGGCACGACCCCGACCTTCGGCGGCTATTCCGACTCGATCGTCGTCAAGGAAGGTTATGTGCTGCGCTTCCCCGACAATATTCCGCTCGATTCCGGCGCCCCGCTGCTTTGCGCCGGTATCACGCTTTATTCACCGCTCGCGCATTGGAAAGCCGGTCCCGGCAAGAAGGTCGCGATCGTCGGCATGGGCGGTCTCGGCCATATGGGCGTGAAGATCGGTGCAGCCATGGGTGCCGACATCACCGTCCTCTCCCAATCGCTGTCGAAGAAGGAAGACGGCCTCAAGCTCGGCGCCAAGGACTATTATGCAACGAGCGACGCCGAGACTTTCACCAAGCTCGCCGGCAGCTTCGACCTCATCATCAACACGGTCGGCACGGCGATCGACTGGAACGCCTATCTCAACCTGTTGAAGTCCGACGGAACAATGGTTCTGGTCGGCGTTCCCGAGCATCCGGTACCGGTCCACGCCTTCTCGGTTATCGGCGGGCGCAAGAGCCTTGCGGGCTCGATGATCGGCTCGATCAAGGAAACCCAGGAAATGCTCGACTTCTGCGGCAAGCACAACATCGTCTCCGAGATCGAGAAGATCAAGATCCAGGACATCAACGAAGCCTATGAGCGCGTCGTCAAGAGCGACGTCCGCTACCGCTTCGTCATCGATATTGCCTCACTGGCGGCTTGATGAATGAGAGGCGGCTCCTTCGGGGGCCGCCTTTTTTGATAACGGCATACTCCACCGGCCCTCATGCTGAGAGCTTGTGAAGCTTTTGAATCTTGTGCGTTTCAGGCCAGTGTTGGCTGGTCTTGGCTGGCTGATGCCATCGAGCGTTAGCCGATTACGCGGTGCGTTTTGATGGTCGCGTGTTGGCGTCAGGGTGATTGCCCTGGTTTAGCCATTGGCAAGCCGATGGCCTTGCAGGATATTGTTGGTGAGTGCGTAGCAGAGCACGACGGCCTGGACCTTTTCGATGCCGCGCACCGTCAATTGTCGCAGATTCCAGTTGCGCCAGCGGGCATGGATGCATTCGCAGATCGAGCGGGGTTTGTACTGAGCCTTGCCCGTCTCGCTTCCCATGCGGGTCCGCCAGGTTGACACACCCGCACCGTCGCCGCGCCGCGGCAAGAAGGGATCGGTTCCGTGTTTGGACTGCGTGGGCGGACAAAAGACCTCGACCCCTTCGCCGTGCGCCCACTCGATATCTTCAGCGCTGCAAAAGCCGCCATCGGCGAGATAGCGGCGCGGCAGATGGCCGCTCAGCGCGCGCAACCGCTCCAGCATCGGCCGCATGAGGCCGCGATCGGAGCCGGCATTGGTCACCTCGAGCCCGACCACGAACTGCTCGCCGGCGGTGCTCGCAACCTGCACATTATAAGCCGGACGGAAGCCGCCGTCGGCCATCTTCATCACCCGCGCCTGCGCATCCGTGCTGGAGGCGCGCGGCTCCTTCGGCTTTTTGCCATTGCCGCGCTTTTCTTCGCGCGCTTGGCGATGGCGCTGAATCTCGTCAAGAGCGGCCTTGGCTGCTCTGAGCCGCTCGCCGCGCTCACGCGCCGCTCGTTGCCTGGCAGCCTCGATGCGCCGAGTGCTGGCATCCGAACGCGCATCGACCTCGCGCTTGAGCTGATCCACAACCGCCTCGGCAATGGAAAGATGCCGATCAAGCGTCGCCTTGCGGCCGAACGAGGCGGCACCCGCGCTCGCCCGGACCCGCACGCCATCCTGCGCCAAATTATCGAAAGCGACGAGGCCGGCATCGGCAAGCGCCGCCAGATGCTCGGCCAGCAGCCGGTCGAGCAGATCGGCGCAACCAACCCGAAAATCCGACAGCGTGTGATAGTTCACCGAGACGCCGCCGCACAGCCAGCGATAGACGTCGTGGCTCCCGCACAGCCGTTCCAGCGCCCGCGCACTGCCGACGCCATCGCTGCTGGCATAGAGCCACAGCGCCAGCAAAAGCCGTGGCGAAATCGGCGGATGGCCCGGCCGCTGCTCACGCGCTTTGATCCGATCTTCAAGCGCGCTCAGATCCAGTCCCTCGACATAGCTCCAAATCACGCGCACCGCGTGATCCTGGCCGATCAAGCTGTCGATATCCACGGCACGCAACTCGATCTGATCGCGCACCGGCTCGCGCATGCGCGCCGCCCCGCGCCCCGCCTGAGCACTGCGCTGCGATCCATGCACCGGCAATCCTTCGAACAGCTCGTCGCTCACCATCATCCCCCAAGCAAATCAACCACCCAACAGAATCACAATCCCATCGACACCGCCACAAAACATTCACAGGCTCTGAGGTGCGATCCAAAGGATCGCCTCGAAGCATCATCCGCCAACGCCGCTTCTGCCGCCACTTCAGAGCGCCCGCCCCGTGCTTCGAGGCTCCGGCCTTCGGCCTGCGCACCTCAGCATGAGGCTCTCGTGGACTGCAGCCGCAACAAATATTCCACCGGGTTGAACGGATCAGGCCCCGAACGCGGCCGCCGGCGCGGTGGCCCCGATATCGGGGCATAGTGATCGAAAGCCGTTTCCATCGTCCCTGCCCCGCTCGTCAGCCCCGGCAATTGCTGCTGGACGCTTTGAACCATCTGAGACGCGAGAGTGCCTTCGAGCCGCGCCACGCCATCGGCGATCACGGAATGCGACGTCGCCGCAGCGGACTTCGCCAGCAGAGTCAGCACGCTGCTCAGCCTCTCGACAGGCGCTTCGAGGTGAAAGCGGTCGAAAGGCTCGCAGACGACCGTTTGCGCGGCCGAGAGCGCCGATGCCAGCACCCAGGGGGTCAGCTGCCGGAAATCGGCGGCGGTGCTGGCCGGTGAACTATGGCGCGCCGCCGTCATCGCCACATGGCAATCGATGACCTGCCAGCCGAAGACGCCCTGCTTCAGCGTTTCGAACACGGTTTCCTCGACCGCTCGGTAGAAGGCGACCGGCATCTGGCCGACATCCACTTCGAGCGCAAAGCTGTTGCCCGTCCCGGCAGGACGCGGTTTGACCCGCAGGCCGACGGTGGCGAGAAACGGATTGGGCTCCCTGAAGAGGATCTGCAGGCCGGTTCCGATTGCCGCCGGCCTCTCGGCCAGGATGACCGTGCTTTCCTCGAAGCTCGCATCGAGGCCGAAATCCGTCAGCAGCGTCGCTTGAATCACCTCCTTCTGCACCTCGCCATAGAGCGAGACGAAGACCTCGTCGGTCTCTTCGTTCCGGTGCAGGTTGATCAGGGGATCCTGTTCGGCCATCTGACTCAACGCCAGCCACAGCGCCGTCTTGTCCGAAGGCCGCCGCGCGAGGACGCGGGTTTCGAGCGTCGGCGGCGCGAAGTGAGCCCTTCCGGCCGCACCCGGATCGCCGCCCACCGCATCGCCGATCCGGGCGCCGGCAAGTCCGCTGACGCGCGCGATCTGCCCGGCGCCAAAGCTCTCGGCGGCATGACTGCGCCCGCTCCCGAAGAGCTGGATTGCGGTTACTCTTTCCGGGCCTTTCGGCAGATCGAGATATTGCCGCAGCCGCACCGTGCCAGATGTCAGATACAGATAACACAGCTTCTCGCCGCCCCAGCCGCGCTCGATCTTGAAGATCTTGCCGGCGAGCGGTCCGTCCGGATCGGGGTGCCGCTCGGGCAAGATCGCCGCAATGGCCGAGGCGAGCGCAGGCACGCCGGCGCCGGTCATGGCCGCGCCGGCGAAGACGGGATGCACCAGGCCGCGCGCCGCCTGATCGGCCAGAGCGCGGCTGAGCCTTTCCCGCGTCAGGCGTTCCGGGGCGAGCACATAGTCGTCGAGCAGCGCCTCGTCGTTTTCCCCGAGCGCCTCGCAGAGCGCCGAAAAAAGCGGCTCGGTTCCCGGATCCAGCGCCTCCACCCGGGCAAGCTTGCCGCCGGCATCGATGACCGAAGACATGGCGATCGGCCGGACGGCGAGCTGCGCGGCAAGCGCCTCCATCACCTCCCCATACCGCGCGCCGAGGCGATCGACCTTGTTGACGAAGAAGACGAAGGGAACGCCGAGCCGCCGCAGCGCCCGCGCCAGCACGCGCGTCTGCGCCTGCACGCCCTCGACCGCCGAAACGACGACGACCGCCGCATCCAGCAACCCGAGCACCCGCTCGACTTCGGCGATGAAATCCGGATGGCCGGGTGTGTCGATCAGATTGACGGTCCTGTCGCCGACCGTAAACGACACCACCGCGGCCCTGATCGTGATGCCGCGCTGCCGTTCGAGTTCGAGCGTATCCGTCTGTGTATCGCCGCTATCGACGCTGCCGGGCTTGTCGATGACGCCGGCATTAAAAAGCAGCCTTTCGGTAAGGCTAGTCTTGCCTGCATCCACATGGGCGAGGATGCCCAGATTCAAAGTGCGCATGAACCACCAACTTCTCAGAAATTCGGATGTGATTTTCGTGAGAAGTGACTCGGCGCATTGGAACCTCTGTCCGTTGTTACGGCTGGATGCGGCATCCCCGGGTGGTGAGGAGACGCGGGCGGGATGCTAAGGCGGTGTGGGGAGATGTGTCAAGCTTGGGTACTATTGCTTTGCGACTCCGGCCGTCGGCGTGTGCGCCCCAGGGCACAACGATCAGCCCTCATTGTGAGGAGGCCAGCAGGGCCGTCTCGAACCACGAGGGCGGGTGGCTGCATGCTTATATCCCTCGGTGAAGCGTCGGTGACCGGCCTCGTCCTTCGAGGCCCCTTCGGGGCACCTCAGGATGAGGCCGGAGAGACGGCACAGAACGCCTACCCCTCCTCCCGCATCGTCTCCCTCTGCGTGATCAGCCGGGCGCTGTGCTGGCCGCTGAGATAGATCCACAGCCAACTCCAGGCGACGGAGAAGCGGGAACGGGTGCCGATCAGGAAGTAGATATGGGCAAGGCCCCAGATCCACCAGGCGATCCAACCCTTCAGCTTGATCCGGCCGAAATCGATGATCGCCGCACTCTGGCCGATCGTCGCCAGGCTGCCCTGATGCCGGTAGCGGAAGGGTGCCGGCGCGGGCTTGCCGGACAGGCGGGCGCGGATGACCTTGGCGACGTAGCCGCCCTGCTGCTTGGCCGCCGGCGCGATGCCCGGCACCGGCTTGCCGTCCTCGCGCATGACCGATGCGGTGTCGCCGATGACGAAGACGTCGGGCAGGCCGGGCGCGCTCAGATCCTTTTCGACGACGACGCGCCCTGCCCTATCGGCCGGCACATCAAGCCAGCGCGCCGCCGGCGAAGCGGTGACGCCGGCCGCCCAGACGATCGTCTGGCTGGCGACGAAGGTCTCGCCGATCTTCACCCCGTCCGCATTGCAGTCTGTCACCGGCCTGCCGAGATGGATCTCGACCCCGAGTTTCTCCAGCGCCCTCTGAGCATAGGCCGAAAGCTCCTCCGCAAAGGTGGGCAGCACCCGCGAACCGGCCTCGACCAGCACGACGCGGGTCTTGCGCGTATCGATGTTGCGGAACTCCTTCGGCAGGGTGAAATGCGCGAGCTCGGCGATGATGCCGGCAAGCTCGACGCCGGTCGGCCCGGCACCGACGATGGTGAAGGTCAGCAGCGCGTCACGCACGGCGGGATCGCTCTCCATCTCCGCCTTCTCGAAGGCGAGCAGCACGCGCCGGCGGATCGTCGTCGCATCCTCCAGCGTCTTCAGGCCGGGCGCCACCGGCTCCCATTCGTCACGGCCGAAATAGGCGTGGGTCGCCCCGGTCGCCAGCACCAGCGTATCGTAACCCAGAGTCATGCCGTTGCGCAGCGACACCGTCTTGGCGCCGCTGTCGACACCGGTGACCTCGCCGAGCAGCACCGTCACATCGGGCCGGTCGGCATAGAGGCGGCGGATCGGCCAGGCGATCTCCGAGGTGGAGAGGATGGTGGTCGCCACCTGATAGAGCAGCGGCTGGAAGAGATGATGATTGCGCCGGTCGACGAGCGTGACCTTCACACCCGCCCCCTTCAGCCCGTTGACGAGCTGCAGCCCGCCGAAACCGCCGCCGACAACGACGATATGATGATCGCCCATGAACTGCCCCTTTTGCGCCATTTCGCTGAAAGCCAATGTGGCCTTCGCCGCGAAGCTTGCAAGCGCCGTTTCGGCATGCCTGCCCTGCGCCGACGGCAGTCGGGGGGCACTCAGGATTATTGGCTTGAGATAATCGAATCACGCGAAGCTTATGGAGCGGAGATCAGACAGAGTTATAGCTGCCCACGCCGAGCCTCGGTTGAGGTGCAGCCTGGAACCAGTTCACAGCGCAGTTGCGTAACCTGCCGCTCAATAGGGACCAATGCACTGGCGGCGCGGTCCGTGATAGGGCTGGAAGGTATTGTCATAAGCCCTGTACGAACGGTAGCGCGCATAGCACCAAGCCTCGTGGCCTCCGCCGCCTCCATAATAGGCTGACGATGCATAGGCGCGATAGGGCCGGCCATAATAGCGGTAGGGCGCACCATAGTAGCCATAGGGCCGACCGTAATAACCGTAAGGCCGACCGTAATAGCCGTATGGCGAGCCATAATAAGGCTGGGCCAATGCGCCGCCGATGATCGTCCCGACGGCCAGACCACCCAAGGCCCAGCCCCAGCCCGATCCATTATGGTGATGCCCCCTATAATACCCGCCTCGATAATGGCCGCCATGGCCACGCCATTGCACCTGCTCTATCTGCTGCTGAGCTTCGATCCTGGGTGGGTTGATAGCCGGAAACGGCTGGGCCGGGGTAACGCCGGGAATCCCCACGATCAAGCATAACGCAGCGACGGTTAGCTTTCTCATGACTGTCCTCCTCTACTCCTCAGGAGGAGGATACATCTTCCCCCTCTTGAACCAAAGGTGAACGCAATATGTCGACAATCGTTCCGTATCGGGACAAATTAATCGCTAACCATGGCGCGGAGGATTAACGGCTCCTGCTCCAGGCGACAGATCACCGGGCATAACCCACGGGTATCCCTAATCCATGTTTCAATTCTTCCATCGAGATCGACGCCGAGACGTCGAAGAGTTCCAGCTTGCGCACGATCTGCTTATAGATCACGTCGTAATGCTCGACGCGCGGCAGCACGATCTTCAGGATATAATCGTGATTGCCGGTTAGCCGGTGCGCCTCGACGATCTCCGGGATGTCGCCGATGATCCTGCGGAAGGTTTCCGTCCACTCGTCGGAATGGTGAGCCGTCTTGACGAGCGCAAAGACCGTCGTCGGCACGCCCATCCGCTCGCGGTCGAGCACGATGATGCGCCGAAGGATATGGCCGCTTTCCTCCAGCCGCTGGATGCGCCGCGAACAGGCCGAGACCGACAGTGCCACGCGCTCGGCCAGATCGGTCACGGATATGCCTGCATCCCTCTGCAGAATGTCGAGTATGCGTCTATCGCGGTCATCCAGCATGTGTGTAAATCGAACCCTGCGCGCCAATTTTGCGCAATTTAACGAAATGGCGCAAATTCATAGCATACATTCGCCATGGAGGACAAACAACGCAAACACCCCGCGCCCTCATTGCGGCATCATTTTCGAAAGTTCAAAGCATGGGAGCATGAAGAGATGGAAACGATCGGCCTGATCGGTGGCATGAGTTTCGAAAGTTCGGCGGTTTATTACCGGCTGGTCAACGAGATGGTGCGCGCCCGCAAAGGCGGCCTTGCCTCGGCCGAACTCATCCTGCATTCGGTCAATTTCGAGGAGATCGTCGCTCTTCAGAAGGCCGGCGACTGGGCTGGAGCGGCCCGCCGTCTCGGCGAGGTGGCGGAACGCCTTGAGGCGGCAGGCGCCGGCTGCATTCTGATCTGCACCAACACCATGCATCTGATAGCCGACGAGGTTGCGGCCAAGGTGTCCGTGCCGCTGATCCATATCATCGACGAGACGGCGAAATCGCTGCATGCCGCCGGCCGCAAACGCCCGCTCCTGCTTGCCACCCGCTACACGATGGAGCACGGCTTCTACGCCGACCGCATGAAGAGCCTCGGCCTCGATATCATGGTGCCCGACGCCGCCGACCGCACCACCGTGCACGACATCATCTTCAACGAACTCTGCGCCGGCAGGGTGCACGACAGCTCGCGCGAAAAGCTGATCGACATCATCGACCGCGCCATGGATAACGGCGCCGACAGCATCATCCTCGGCTGCACCGAGATCTGCCTGATCCTCGATCCCAACCGCCTGCCATTGCCGGGCTTCGACACGACCACGATCCATGCCCGCGCGGCCGTCGGGTTCGCGCTTGGCGCGGAGGAAACGGAAACGGAAGAGGCAGCGTAATGGCAGCTACAATTTAGTTGACTCAGTCAACTAAATACATGACAAAAGTTTCCATCAGGAGATTTTAGTCAACCTGTGCGGACAGTCGCCAACCCTCTTCCGTCGTGCTCGGGCTTGTCCCGAGCATCTGCCTCCGTTCGATAGGGCAGCAGATCCTCGGCACAAGGCCGAGAATGACGCCGAGCGAGGAGCGAGCCTTCTCACGTCTGGCCAGATCTCCACCTGGAGATCACCATGTCCGATACCGCCCTCATCGAAACCGCCCGCGATTTCAACCGCTTCTACACGAATTTTCTCGGCCTGCTGAACAAGGCCTATCTCGACTCGCCTTTCACGCTGACGGATGCCCGCATTCTCTTCGAGATCGGCTCGCATGACGGCGTCAGCGCCGCAGCCCTTGTCCGCGACCTGCATCTCGACCCGGCCTATCTCAGCCGCATCCTCAAGCGCTTTCGCGCGGAAGGCCTGATCGAGACCAGCCCCGATCCGGCCGATCTGCGCAGCCAGATCATCAATGTCACCGATCGGGGATGCGGAGAGTTCGAGGAACTCGGCCGGCGCGCCAACGCGCAGATCGCCGCCCGCTTCGACAAGCTGGCGATCGGTGAGCCGCAAGCCGTCGTTGCGGCCATGGACACGATCCGCGCCCTGCTCGACCCGGCGGCGAAGCCCGCACCCGCCGTCATTCGCGCCCACCGCGCCGGCGATATCGGCTGGATCGTGCAGAGCCAGGGCCGCTTCTATGCCGAGGAATATGGCTGGGACTTGCGTTTCGAGGCGTTGGTCGCCGAAGTCGCCGGCAAATTCCTGGCCAATTTCGATCCCGAAAAGGAATACTGCTGGATCGCCGAACGCGGCGGCGTCAATGTCGGCTCTGTCCTCGTCACCAATGGCGGCGACGGCATCGCCAAGCTGCGGCTGCTCTATGTCGACAAATCAGCCCGCGGGCTCGGGCTCGGCAAGCTGCTGGTCGACGAATGCATCCGCTTCTGCAAGCAGAAAGGCTACAGCGAACTCCAGCTCTGGACCAACGACATGCTGGAGACTGCCCGCGCCATCTACGTCAAATCAGGCTTCCGCCTTGTCTCCGAGGAGAGACATAAAATGTTCGGTCCGGAGGCCAACGGCCAAAACTGGACCCTCACCCTCTGACGTGCTGCGTCGCAAAAATTTCGCTTGATTTGGAAACGATCATTTCCTAATTAGGCGGACATGAACACAACGCCCCTCCAGGAGAAGACCCGCAGCCGCGGCCGCCCGCGGGAATTCGATGCGGAGGCGGCACTTGATGCGGCGCTGCGCGTCTTTTCCGAGCGCGGCTACCATGCCGCCTCGATCAGCGAACTCACCGAGGCCATGGGGCTTGCCGCCGGCAGCGTCTACAAGGCCTTCAGCGACAAGCGCGGCATCTTCCTCGCCGCCTTCGACCGCTACCGCGCCGTGCGCCGCGGCATGCTCAGAACCGAACTGGATCGTGTCGAAACCGGCCGTGACAAGCTGCGTGCACTCGTCACTTTCTTTGCCGCCTCATCGCACGGGCAGATCGGCAGGCAGGGCTGTCTCGTCGTTGGAAGCGCCGGCGATCTCGCCCTCTTCGACGAAGAGGCGGCCGAGCGTGTCGCCGCCGCCTTTGCGACCGACGAGACGCTTCTCGCCGACCTGATCCGCCTCGGCCAGTCCGACGGCTCTATTTCGGCGAATATCGATATATCGGCGACTGCACTTGCCCTCCTCTGCCTCACCAAAGGCATGCGCGTCATCGGCAAGACAGAGCGCAGCGGCGACGAAATGGCCGCCGCTGCCGAAGCCGCGATGAAGCTGGTGACCTGACATTTCCCCCAGGGGAATGCCAGGATTCCCCTGGGCGCCCGGAAACGGGTGGCCGCCGGCAGACCGATTTGCGATCAATCCTTTCAATCATACCGGAGTTTCCGATGAGCATTTCAGCCACCGCGCCTGATAAGGCCATTCCACGGGCGCTCTCCCCCTGGCTCACTTTCCTTTTCGCCGCCGCCTGCGGGCTGGTGGCCGCCAATCTCTATTACGGCCAGCCGCTGGCCGGGCCGATCAGCGCCGAACTCGGCTTCACGCCTGCTGCAACCGGCCTGATCGTCACGCTGACGCAGATCGGCTACGGCCTCGGCCTGCTGCTGATCGTGCCGCTCGGCGACCTCACGGAGAACCGCCGGCTGGTGCTGCTGCTGGTTGCCGTCTCCGCGGTTGCGCTGATCGGCGCGGCGCTGTCTTCGACACCGACGGCCTTCCTCGCCGCCTCGCTCTGCATCGGCCTGTCATCGGT
The DNA here is from genome assembly GCF_030053155.1 of Rhizobium sp. BT03. Lineage (NCBI taxonomy): Bacteria > Pseudomonadati > Pseudomonadota > Alphaproteobacteria > Hyphomicrobiales > Rhizobiaceae > Rhizobium > Rhizobium sp. BT03. Next base: position 4,258,902 of record NZ_CP125640.1, on the reverse strand, counting down.
CGCCGTTCAGGTTCTGGTTCCCTTCGCCGCCAACATGGCGCCCGATGCGACGCGCGGACAGGTCGTCGGCAATGTCATGAGCGGCCTGCTCTGCGGCATCATGCTGGCGCGCCCCTTCGCCAGCTTCGTCGCCGAAGCCTCATCCTGGCATGTGGTTTATTACATCACCGCAGCGCTGATGATCGTGCTCGCCGTCGTCTTGCGCGCAAACCTGCCGGTCCGCCAGCCGAAGACAAAGCTTCGCTACGGCGAACTGCTCGCCTCCATGGGCCACCTGGCGCTGACCTCGCGCGTGCTGCAGCGCCGCGCCCTTTACCAAGCCGGCATGTTCGGTGCCTTCAGCCTGTTCTGGACGACGACGCCCTTGCTGCTCGCGAGCCCTGCCTTCGGCCTGACGCAGAACGGCATCGCCCTCTTTGCGCTCGCCGGCGCCGCCGGCGCCGTCGCCTCGCCGATCGCCGGCCGGCTTGCCGACCGCGGCATGACCAAGATCGCCTCGACGCTTGCCATGCTGCTTGGCATGGCTTCCTTCCTGATCAGTCATTTCGCCGCTGACGGCTCGCTGACCGCCCTGATCCTTCTGACCGTGGCGGCGATCATGCTCGATTTCGGCGTTACCACCAATCTCGTCTGCGGCCAGCGCGCCATCTATGGGCTGAACCCGGAACATCGCAGCCGGCTGAACGGCCTCTTCATGGCAACCTTCTTTGCCGGCGGCGCCCTCGGTTCGGCGCTCGGCGGCTGGGCCTATGCGACCGGCGGCTGGACGATGACGGCCTGGATCGGCTTCGCCTTCCCGGCGCTCGCCTTCCTGCTGTTCCTGACGGAAGGGCGCAGCGAACAGAAGACCTGACGCACAGCCTTGAAAATCGGAGTCGATCTCAGGATCATGCGTCGGTTAGAGTGAGAGGACGACAGGGTTTTCTCGTTCTTACAGGGATGCTTCCGGCATGGAAATGGATGAAGAAAAGATCGACGATGCCGTTCTCGCTTTGCTCTGGCTGACACTGCATGACGGCGATCGCGCCTGGAAAGGTTTCGACTGGGACGTCATGGACCGTTTGTACAAGAAGGGTTTTATTGCCAATCCGGCGGGCAAGGCCAAGTCGGTCGTTCTGAGCGACGAAGGGTTGCAGCGCTCGGAGGAACTGTTTCGCGCGCTGTTTACCCGCGCGAAGTGATAGAGGCTCTCACCATCCTAGCTGTCGGCTGAATCGAAACGCGAGCGGGCGGCGCGAACGGCATCGTGGTTCGCTTCCGCCCAGTTCAACAGCTGCGACAGCGGCAGGTAGAGCGATCGGCCGAGTTCGGTCATCGAATATTCGACGCTCGGCGGCTTGGTCGGGAAGACCTCGCGGGCGATATAACCGTCCCTCTGCAAATCACGCAGCGTCTGCGTCAGCATGCGTTGGGAAATGTCGGGAAGCATCCGCCGTAGCTCGCCGAAGCGACGGGGCTCGGCCGCCAGCACTTCGAGCAGCAGCGTCGACCATTTGCCGCCGATCTGCTGCATCATGTCCCGGACCGGGCAATTGGAAAAATCGAGGCCGGCAAGATCAATCTCGCGCCGCGCCCCCGGCATCCTGTTCTTCAGACTGACGACCGCGCCGCCCATGAGCTGGTTCCCTTTTGGTAACGTAGAGCCGAAAAACTGCCTCCTTTACACCACCAAGTCAATTCCTATTCTAGCGCTGCTCTCTTTTTGAGACCACCAATCAACACAGAAGGCCAACGCAGAAGGAACTATCCATGAGCGAAACAATCCTGGTCACCGGCGCTGCCGGCCAGCTCGGCCAGCGTGTCATCCATCACCTCATCGAGACCTACAAGGTCGCCCCCGGCAACATCGTCGCGGCAACGCGCAGCCCTGAAAAGCTTGCCGATCTCGCAAACAGGGGCGTCCTCACCCGCAAGGCCGATTTCGATGACACGGCCGGCCTGGAGAAGGCTTTCGCCGGGGTCGACCGGCTGCTGATCATCAGCACCGATGCGCTCGACACCCCCGGCAAGCGTCTCGCCCAGCACCAGGCGGCCGTCGCCGCCGCCGTCAAGGCAGGCGTCAAGCACATCGCCTATACCTCGATGCCGGCGCCGGACGATTCGCTCGTCACCTTCGCGCCGGATCACCTCGGCAGCGAAAACGCCATCAAGGCGAGCGGCATCGCTCACACGATCGTCCGCGACGCCTGGTATCACGACAACTACATGCATAGCATGCCGCACAACCTGCAGGGCGGCAAATGGTACAGCGCCACGGGCGACGGCAAGGTCTCGACGATCTCGCGTGACGACTGCGCCCTGGCGATCGCCGCAGCGCTTGCCTCCGGCACATCGGAAAGCGCCACCTACACGCTGACCGGTGCGGCGTCTCTCAACAACCGCCAGATCGCCGCGATTATCTCGGAGGTCGCCGGCAAGCCGCTCGAGGTCGTCGACGTCAATGACGAACAGCTCGGCCAGGGCATGCGCGGCGCCGGCCTCCCCGGCTTCGTCGCCGACATGCTGGTCTCCGCCGACGCCAACATCCGCGCCGGCAAGTTCGATATCCTCACCGAAGACTTCACCAAGCTGACGGGCAAACAGCCGCAATCGCTGAAGGAGTTCTTTGTCGAGCAGAAGCCTGCTTTGACGGCCTGAGACTGAGGCTTGCCCCGTCCTCGGATTTCACCTGAGGACGGGGACACGGCATTTTTGATCCCTGAGTGGAACAACCTCCTCGTTGCAGAGGAGTCATTCACGGCGCGGACACGCCGTGGCCGGATCTGGCGGAGGCGCCTACCAAAAACTCCCTCATCTCTGTGCTTGTCACAGAGATCCAGCGCGCCCAAGTCCTTGGGCGCAGAAGACTCCCTCGCGACAAATTGTATGAGTCGCGGTCAAACCGCCCCGATCAAACAGCCTGCCCACACGCCCGGCAGAACCGCCGCACCGTCTCGGCCATGCCATACTCAAGCGCATCGGCCGTCAGCCCATGGCCGATCGAGACTTCGGCAAGCGCCGGAATGCGCTTCACCAGATCAGGCAGGTTTGCGACCGTCAGGTCGTGCCCGGCATTGACGGCGAGGCCGATCGCCAGCGCCGCATCCGCTGTCCGGCCGAGCGCTTCGAGGATCGGGGCCGCCCGTTCCGGCGCGTCGTAGCAGCCGCCATAGGGACCGGTGTAAAGTTCGATCCGGTCGGCGCCGACGGCCTTGGCGATCTCGACGGCTTCAGCATCCCCGTCTCCGTCGGCAAACAGGGAGACCCGGCATCCCATCGTCTTCAGCCGCGCGATGGCATCGGTCAGAAACGCCTGATGTTTGCGGAAATCCCAGCCGTGGTCCGAGGTCGCCTGCGCGGGATCGTCGGGCACCAACGTCACCTGCTCCGGTGCTGCTCCGGCGCAGAGGTCAAAAAACTCCTCCGTCGGATAACCTTCGATATTGAACTCGGCCTCGGGGAATTCGTCGTCGATCAGGTTGCGGATGATGGGCAGGTCGGAAAAGCGGATGTGCCGCTGGTCGGGGCGCGGGTGCACCGTCAGGCCGCTGGCGCCCGCGGCAAGCGCTATTCGCCCGAGCGCTTCCACGCTCGGCCACGGCAGGTCGCGCCGGTTGCGCAGCATAGCGATCGCGTTGAGGTTCACGGAGAGCTTGGTGGGCATGGCTGATATCCATCGGTGCTGAAACAGAGGCCCTGCTTTTAAGCCAAGTGCCCTGAGATGACCAACGAGATTCGCAGATGGATGCGATGCCGATCGTTGATGAGCATTGCTGTCGGTGGGGCATTACCCTCCCCGCGTACCGTAGATAGTAATTCCCGTCACCCGTGAAGACGGTCGACCCACGCTGCAATGCAGCGCATGTTTTGCTGCAGCACACCCTGAAATCAGGTCGTCACGTTGCTATCCCATTTAAAAGAGATTACTTTTAGCACTTATAAAAAAGATCGTTCACGCATAACGTGGACATTGTATCGCGTAAACGTACGCCGCGTACTGCTTCTTTTCCCAATGACAAGAACGCCCAGAGGAAAACCCCACTCGCCGCGCCTGGGAAGCAACTGGCAAATCCGCATGAGGTGCAACACTATGCCCTAGGAGGGTTCATGCCAGACGGTTCCAAACGCCTGTTTGCTGCCGCCGGTATCGCTTCGGAGGCCCGGTCGAAATACCGGTTCCTGCCTTCGGCCGCGCTGCCGCCGGATCTACCGGACGGTCCGGTGCCGATCGCCGATATGGCCAATGCATTCGGCGTTACGCACAGGACACTGCATTTCTACGAAGAAAAGGGGTTGATTTCTGCCAATCGCATCGGCCTGATGCGGGTCTACGGCCAGGACGACGTGATGCGCATGGCTGTGATCACCGTCTGCCGCGAGACCGGCATGCCGATCGCCGTCATCCAGGAATTGATGGACGAGCTTCGCAAGGCCGATTCGCAGGAAAGGGCCGAGGCGATGTTCCGTGAGGCGCTGCAGGTGCGCAAGCGCGAGCTGACGGCCGAGATGTCGACGCTGCACCGCCAGCTCCAGCAGGTGGGCGACCTTCTGGATTACGACGACAATATCGAAGAACCACCGCTCAACGACAACCAGGACAGTGCAAGCCTGACCTCGCAGGAGCGGCGTTGCCTGGAACTGATGGCGGAGGGCTATTCCACCCAGCGAATCGCCCGGGCGCTCGACCTGAAACATGATGAGACCAGGGATCTCGAAGCCGGAATCATCCTGAAATTCCGCGCCAACAACCGCTTCCAGGCGATCGCCAAGGCCGTCCTGCTCGGCATCGTGCAGGCATAGTCCGATACGCGCCCCCCGACGGCCGCCACCGTCGCCTCCCGCCCAAGATCGCGAGGCGCGATCGAGGTCAGCGCACGATCGTCAGCGTCTCCGCCGCGCGTGTGATCGCGGTATAAAGCCAGCGCTCCCGCGTATCGCGAAAAGCCCAGCTCTCGTCGAAGAGCACGACGTCGTTCCATTGCGAGCCCTGGGCCTTGTGGACGGTCAGCGCGTAGCCGTAGTCGAACTCGTCGTAGCGCTTGCGGGTGTTCCAGGGAATCTCGCCTTCGACATCCTCGAAGGCCTGTTTCAGGAGCTTGATCTTGGCAGCCCCCCGATCCATGTCGTCGTCCTCCGGCCGGACCAGCAGGTTGATGCCGGGCTTCGTCGTTTCCTTGGACGAGGTCATCACCTGCCAGAGCGAGCCGTTGAGCAGGCCTTTGGCCGGATCGTTGCGGAGGCAGACGAGTTTGTCGCCGGTCTGCGGATATTCGGCATTGAAGCCTTTCAGCTCGCGCAGACGCTGATTGTAGCGCCGCCGCGTCCTGTTGGTGCCGACCAGCACCTGGTCGGCATCGAGCACCAGTTGCTGCGTTACCTCGTTCTTCGAGATCACCTTGGCGGTGCCGTAGTCACCATACATGATCTCGTTGCCCTCGCGCACCTGCATGGCGAGCTTGATGATCGGATTGTCGCGCGCCTGCCGGTGGATATCGGTGAGCAGGTAATCCGGATCCTGATTGGTGAAGTAACCGCCACCACTGACGGGCGGCAGCTGGCCGGGATCGCCGAGCACCAGGATCGGCGTGCCGAAGCTCATCAGATCCTTGCCGAGCGCCTCGTCCACCATCGAGCATTCGTCGACGATGATCAGCGCCGCCTTGGCGACCGGGCTTTGCCGGTTGATCGAAAACATCGGTGCGATCGAGGTCTTGCCGGTTTCTTCGTCCTCCACCGCCTCCTCGCCGCGCGGTCGGTAGATCAGCGAATGGATCGTCTTGGCGTTGGAGGCGCCGCGCGAACGCAGCACTTGCGCCGCCTTGCCGGTGAAGGCGGCAAACAGCACGTCGCCGTCGACATTCTCGGCGAAATGCCGGGCAAGCGTCGTCTTGCCCGTTCCGGCATAGCCGAACAGGCGAAAGAGCGGCGAGCGCCCTTCGTTCAGCCATCTCGAAACAGCCTTGAGGGCTTCGTCTTGTTGCGGCGCAAATTGCATGATCGGACGACTTGGCAGGATTCGCAGCCGTTAGGCAAGGCGGAAACTAACGCGGAACGACCGGATTGACGGAGGAATGACCTACTTCATTAACGTCATCCAAGGTGGCACCAGTGACAAGCATTGCAAAATCCTGCAAAGAAATCTCCCCACGGTTGTGATGAAGAATAGCATGATATCCCTAAAGAAGACTGCCTTTGCGTGCGCTGCCCTGGTTGGCGCGATCGGGATTGCCGCTGCGTTGGTTGCCGCTGAACCCTCTTTCGCGCGAAAACCCATCGAAACTTTTCCAAGGGAGACAAGTGAAACGTGCCGGGATGGAGGTGCCACGCTTTATGATCAGTGTTCTGATCAGGTCGAGATTTATCGGATGGCGATGGCGAAGGCAGTTGCGGAGCACAAAACCGTGCTGGTCTCCTACGGTGCTGAATGGTGCATATGGTGCCACGTCTTCGACGCCTATATTCATGGCGAGACGGATAAGTTCACCTATCGCTTTGGCAGCCCGAGCCAGCCTGTACCCAGCCATACCGCAACACTTTACGAACGTCCGCCTTCCGATATCTCAAAAAGCGCCGAACGGCTTAACGCCTATGTGGCGGACAATTTCGTCGTGCTTCACATCGATCAGCAATATGCGAATGGCATGGATGTGCTCGACCTGACGGATGCCGCCAAACATCTCGGTCCTGGTATTCCGTTTATTTTCACTCTCGACGGAGACGGCAAATTCGCCGCCGAGCTTGTGCACGACACCGTCGAAGTGCGCCGAGACAGCGCCGACTGGTACAGAGGCTATGAGCGCGACAGGCTGCTGACCTCGCTGACCGCGATGCGCAACAAGGCTCAAGTTGCTTCTCCACTCGATACGCGAGTCGGGCAATAGGCCAATCCATCCGCCTCAATGCGAAGGCAATTTAATCGGGCCTTCCGGCGCAGGCTCAGCCGCTCGCGCACATGGACGGGTCCTGCGCCATGGCGCCGATGAGAAAATCCAGCACCGTCTTGACGCGCAGCGGCATGTTGCGCCGCGAGGGGTAGACGACGGTGACCGGCAGGCGGCTCGGCTGGTAGTTCTCCATCACGGGGATCAGGCGGCCGCAGGCGATATCAGGCCTGGCGATGATGTGCGAGAGCACTGCAAGACCCGCTCCGGCAAGGGCCGCCCGGTGAATGGCCACCGCATTGCAAGCGGTCAGCCGCGGCGAAATCCGGACCGATATGTCTTCCGAGCCGTTCGAGAAGGACCAGCTGTTGGCCTCGCCTGCCCTGTTGTAGCACAGGCATTCATGGTCCTTGATATCCCGGGGCGTGCGCGGGGCGGCCTTGCGCGCGAGATAGGCGGGAGACGCGACGAGGAAGGCGGTCGTCCAGCCGATCCGGCGGCAGACGAGGCTGCTGTCGGCGACCGAGCCGAGACGTACTTCGAGGTCGAGGCGCTCCTCGATCATATCGGAGCTTTGTTCCCTGAAGAGCAGTTCGACCGAGAGTTTCGGATGGGCGGCAAGCAGATCACCGAGCCGCTCGCTGAGATAGAGGCCGAGCGGTGCGGGAACGCTGAGCCTGACCTTGCCGGAGGCCATGGCGCCCTCCGAGCCGGCGGCATCGCCGAGCTCCTCCACCGCTTCGAGGATCCGGAGCGCCATCGGCAGCATCCGCTCTCCCTCCGCCGTCAGCGACAGGCCGCTCGTCGTACGGTGCAGGAGGCGCGTGTTGAAATGGCCTTCGAGCGCCGCGACCTGCCGCGAGACCGCCGGCTGCGTCACGTCGAGATCGTGCGCCGCTGCCGAGAAGGACCCCGTCTCCACGACGCGCTGGAAGGTTCGCAATGCCGAAACGATATCCATCCCTGCCCCCTCATACTTTTGCGCATAGGCTTTATGCGGGCAGACTAAGCGAGAATGGCTTTACAGTCCAGCAATTACGGATACATTTTATCCATAAGGATACATAATATCCTTAATTGAAGGAGACAGACGTGACCCAGCGATTGAACTACGCCCAGCAGTCCCCCGAGCTTTTCAAGAAGTTCATGGAATTCAGCATGGCATTGCGCAGCAGCGTGATCGACGAGAAGCTCCAGGCCCTGATCGAAATCCGCGCTTCGCAGATCAACGGATGCGGCTTTTGCCTGGATATGCATGTGAAGCAGGCAAAGATCCACGGCGAGACGGAACTGCGTCTCCATCATATCGCCATCTGGCGGGAATCGAACCTCTTCGTTCCCCGCGAGCGCGCCGCCCTTGCCTGGACCGAAGCGCTGACGAAACTTCCCGAAGGCGGCATTCCCGACGAGATCTATGAACGGGTTCGCGGCCAGCTTTCCGAAAAGGAAATCTCCGACCTGACCTTCGTCGTCATGGCCATCAATGCCTGGAACCGCGTCAATGTCGGCTTCAAGACCGTCCCCGGTTCGGCCGACAAGGCCTATGGCCTCGATAAGGCTGGCCTGAACTAACCATTACAATTCATTGAGAAGATTCACTTTTGGCACTGCCGAAACCCGGCAGCGAACGGAGATCCGTTATGAAAATCGTCGTCATCGGCGGAACCGGCCTCATCGGTTCGAAAACTGTCGAGCGCCTGCGCAAACGCGGACATGAAGTGATCGCCGCCTCGCCGAACTCCGGCGTCAACACGATCACCGGGGAAGGATTGGCAGAAGCGCTGAAGGGCGCCGACGTCGTGCTCGACCTCGCCAATTCGCCCTCCTTCGAGGACAAGGCGGTGCTCGAATTCTTCGAGACGTCGGGGCGCAATCTTCTCGCCGCCGAAAAGGCCGCCGACGTGAAGCACCATATCGCGCTTTCCGTCGTGGGCACTGAGCGGCTGCAGGAAAGCGGTTATTTCCGCGGCAAGCTCGCCCAGGAACAGCTGATCAGGGCATCGGGCATTCCCTATACCATCGTACATTCGACGCAGTTTATGGAATTCCTGAACGGCATCGCCCAGTCCGGCACGGTCGGCCAGACGGTTCGCCTGTCGCCCGCCTATGTGCAGCCGATCGCTTCCGACGACGTCGCCGACGCCATGGCCGACGTGGCGCTTTCGGCCCCGGCCAACAAGACGATCGAAATATCAGGCCCGGAACGGGTCCGCCTCAGCGAGCTCGTCGCCCGCTATCTCAGGGCGATGGAAGATCCGAGGACCGTCGAGGCCGATGCCGAGGCGAGATATTTCGGCGCCAGGCTCAACGACCAGTCGCTCGTTTCCGACGACGATCCGCGCCTCGGTTCCATCACCTTCGAACAGTGGTTCGCCACATCCGCCCGGCCGAAATGATCGCCCCTCTCACCCCAGGCAATAAGGAGATTGCCATGATCAAGTCATCATTCCTCGCCGCCGCCCTCGCCTTTCTGGCAGCCACCGGCGTTTCAGCCCACGACAGCAGCAAGTCCGCCAAGGTGACGCTCGTCTATGAACACGAACTGCCGAACGTGCCGGGCAAGAGCATCAAGGGCGTGCTGGTCGAATACGGCCCCGGCGGCTTCTCCGAAGGCCACACCCATCCCGACTCGGCCTTCATCTACGCCACCGTGCTTGAGGGATCGATCCGCAGCCAGGTCAATGACGGTCCGGTCAAGACCTATCAGGCCGGAGAAAGCTTCTCGGAAATGCCGGGCGACCGCCACGGCGTCAGCGCCAATGGCAGCGACACGCAGCCCGCCCGCCTGCTCGCCGTCTTCGTCGTCGACACCGAACAGAAAGAGCTGACGTTCCCGCTGCAGAACTGACGATCCGCCGAAGGCCGGCCGCGCGGGCTCGAAGCTTGCGCAGCTGGCCGACATGCTCAATCATGTGCCACCCGCCCTTCCCGGAGAAAGAGTGAGATGATCTACGACGCGCTCTTCGGCAAGCCTCTGATATCGCTCATCACGGTTGGCTTCGCCGGCATCGTCGTCTGGTACTTCCTCTCCAGCCAGCGCCCGACGACGCGGCTGGTGGTGCAGATCCTCTTCTTTGCCGTGATGACGCTGATCCTCGTCGGCAGCGGCATCGAACCCCACCGCTTCCAGGGATATGAGACGCAGGACCCTCAGGCCCTGCTCGTCATCCTCGCCAAATCGCTCTGGTGGGTTCACCTGGCATGGGCCGTCATCGGCTTCATCAGGCTCTACCTGGTGCTGGAGGGCAGCCCGCGCGAGGCCCGCCTGCTCCAGGATCTCGTCATCGGCATCGTCTATATCGGCATGATGCTTTCGATCCTCGCCTTCGTCTTCGGCGTGCCGATCGGAACCCTAGTCGCCACATCGGGCGTCGTCGCCATCATTCTCGGTCTCGCGCTGCAGAACACGCTCGCCGACGTCTTCTCCGGCATCGCGCTGACCCTCGGCCGGCCCTATGTCATCGGCGACTGGATCCTTTTGAGCGACGGCACGGAAGGGCGCGTCGTCGAGAGCAACTGGCGCGCAACGCACATCCTGACCCCCGGCAACAATATCGTCGTGCTGCCGAACAGCTTTCTCGCCAAGCTCGGCCTGACCAATGTCAGCCGGCCGGACGAGACCCATCTGCTGATCCTCACCATCCGCATCGCCCCGACGCGCATGCCGGCCTCGATCCGCCAGGTCATGCTGACCGCGCTGACGAGCTGCAATTCGATCGTGCGCGACCCGCCGCCGGTGGTCGCCCTGAAAGGGCTTGATGCCACCGCGCTCGAAGTCGAGCTGCAATTCCGGGTGACGAGCCCCAGCCAGCGTGTGCCGGCGCGAAACGAGGTGCTCGATCTCGTCTATCGCCACTGCAAATCCGCCGGCCTGCTGATCGCCGTTCCGCCCTCGGCCAGGATCCTTGCCGCCGACCTGCCGACCGAGGAAAACGCCCAGCCGCCGCGCGTGACGCCGCTTGCCCTGATCGAAGCCATTCCGGTCTTTGCGACGCTGACGGCGGAGGAAAAGGCAAAGCTCGCCGAAACCACCGCTGCCCGGCAGTTCCGCAAAGGCGATATCATCGTGCGCGAGGGCGAAATGCTGCCCTCGCTGATGATGGTGCGCGCCGGCATCATCGCCGCCCGGCATGCGGACGAGGAACGCGGACGGCTGGCGCCCGGCGATTTCTTCGGCGAGACCGGCCTGCTCGCCGGCATGCAGGAAGTCTGCACCCTTGAAGCGCTGACGCCGGTGACGGCCTATGAAATCGACCAGGAAGCCTTCGCACCGCTGCTTTCCGAACGCCCGGCGCTCGCCGAAGAAATCGCCGAACATCTCGCCGGCCGCGCCGAACGCTTCCGCGACGGCGCCGCCCTGCCCCCGGAACAGATCCGCAGCGCCCATGCCATCCTGAAGACCATCAGGACCATTTTCAGGGCGTAGGATTTCGCACCTCTCAGCCGGCGCGCTTCAGCACCCATTCAAACGTGTCCCGCCAGATATCGGGCGGAACCTCCTCGGACAGGGTGCCGACCAGATCGGAGAGGCGAACGCGCCGCAGCGTATTGCGCCAGGCCTCGTCGGCTTCCCACATGACGCGGGCGACCGCGCAGGGCTTGCTGTCGCAATAGCCGGCCGGCCGGCAGGGATTGTTCTCACGGATGTTCGTGCAGGTGAAGCTGCGCGCCTTGCCCTCGACCGCCTCGACGATGTCGAGGAAATTGATCTCGGACGAGGGTCTGGCAAGTCTGTAACCGCCGCTCGGGCCGAGCGTGGTATCGACCAGCGATGCCTGCGACAGGCTCTGCAGCGCCTTGGAAAGATATTCCTTCGGCAGTCCATGAAGCTCGGCGAGCGCCTTGGTGGAGAGATACCTGCCCTCGGGCAGGCCCGCGAGAATGGCGCAACAATGGAGCGCCCACTCGACCTGGCTTTTCAGGATCATTCAGCAACTCGCGTGATACTGGTTCTGCGAACGGAATTAAGGATATACACTATCCACAAATCGGCGGGATGTAAATGATCGCGCAAACCGGCCTTCGCCCTGCCTTCGGAATGTCGGCATAGGCTCCCGCACGCCTCCTGCCATAAAACTTTCCATGCGTCGGGAATAAAACCGCCGCGTCCCGTGTCTCATCTCAGGTATCGCGAAATTGCGTGCCCAATTCTCAAGGAGAGACATCATGACATCCGTGAAATTCCTGTCCGTCGTGGCCGCCGCCGCCCTCGCCGCGACCGCTGCTTTCGCAGCCGCTCCTGTCAAGGAAGTCGAATCCGCCAAGGGCAAGGTTCTTGCCGGCGAAAACGGCATGACACTCTACACCTTCAAAAAGGACGCCAAGGGCGTTTCCAACTGCAACGACGACTGCGCCAAGAACTGGCCGCCGCTGATGGCCGCTTCCGATGCCAAGGCCGATGGTGCATATTCGATCATCGATCGTAAGGATGGCACGAAGCAATGGGCCAAGGACGGCATGCCGCTCTATTACTGGGTCAAGGACAAGAAGGCGGGCGACATCACCGGCGATGGCGTCGGCGGCAACTGGGACCTTGCCAAGCCCTGATTTCATGACAAGAGAGCTGGCGTGAAGACACCCGCACCTGAAAGTTTCGAGGGCCAGATCCTGGCCCTCCTCCCCTCGCTCAGGCGCTATTCGCGCAGCCTGACGCGCTCGGATGCCGATGGCGAGGATCTGCTCCAGGATTGCGTCGAGAAGGTACTGGCGCGCCGCGGCCAATGGCGCGGCCTCAATCTGCGCGGCTGGGTCCTCACCATCATGACCAATCTCTACCGCAACGGCCGGCGCGGCAAGGCGCGCGACGGCCTGGTCGAACTCGACGCCGCCGAGGGTATCGTCACCCCCGAACCGCCGGCCGATCCGCTGGCGCGTGCCCGGCTCGACGATGCGTTGAACAGTCTTTCGCAGGAGCATCGCGCCGTCCTGATGCTCGTGGTCATCGAGGGATACACCTACGGCGAGGTTGCCGCCGCCCTCGATATCCCCATCGGCACCGTCATGTCCCGGCTGTCGCGCGCCCGCCAGCGCGTCGCCGAGCGGCTGAAAGCCGACAACGTCATTACGCTTCGGAGACCGAAATGAACGAGACCAACCCGATCGTCACCGAAGCCGATCTCCACGCCTATGCCGACGGCCAGTTGCCGGAAACAGCGCGCGCCCGCGTCGAAGCCTATCTTGCCGACAATCCCGACGAGGCGGCGCTGGTCGCCGAATGGCAGGCGCAGAATAGCGGTATCCGGTCGCTGTTTTCAGGATATGAGCAGGCGAAGGACACCGACATCCTGCTCCTATCACCCCCGCGCACCGTTTCATCGGGGTGGAGACGCCCGGCGATCGCCGCCGCGGCCCTCGTCGTCTTCGCGCTCGGCGCCGTCAGCGGCCACTACGGCCCGGCACTGCTGGAAAGGCCGGAGCTGCAGCTTGCCGGTTCCGAAACCCTGCCGAAGCAGGCCGAGACCGCGTTCATGGTCTATGCCGCCGAGGTTCGCCACCCGGTCGAGGTCTTCGCCGACGAGGAGGCACATCTCGCCACCTGGCTCGGCAAGCGCCTCGCCATCCAGAACCTGAAGATCCCGAACCTGCAGCCGCTCGGCTTCAAGCTGGTCGGCGGCCGCCTGCTGCCGGTCGATGACAGGCCGGGCGCCATGTTCATGTACGAGAACCAGGCCGGCGAGCGCCTGACGGTCATCGTCGGCCGCAACACGGAAAACCGCACGACGAGTTTCCGCTTCGCCTCATCGGGCAATCTCGAAACCTTCTACTGGATCGATGGCGAACTCGGCTACGCCGTCACCGGCGAAATCACGCGTGAAACGCTGCGTAGTGTGGCCGAGGAATGCTATAGGCAATTTCCCTCGTGAAAATCAGCGCAGCGGATCGTTGCTAAGTTCGATCGGCTGCCCGTGCGGCGTGGCTTCCGCGGCGCGCTGCCAGCTCTGCTGCAGGTCGAGGATGACAGATGCATCCGCTATGCCGCGGCTGACGAGCAGTTCGGAAAGGGCCGCCACCCAGCAGCCGAAATAGTCGCTGCCATCTTCGGCACGACCGGGCTTATGCAATTCCTTAGACAGGGCTTCGGCCCATTCGCTCCAGGCGAACAGCCCCTTTTCATGCAGATGCACCGTCATGGCGAAAGCGTCCGCCGCCCAAGGCTCGGGAAAAACCGGTTCCCCCTCCGGCGACCTCGGCAATCCTGGTGATTGCGCCAGCTGCGACGGCGTCTCACAAATGCTCAAGATAACTCTCCCACGCATCGATGGAGACCGTCAGCGACGGGTCCGCGCCCTCGCCCCAGATCGCGCCGCCGTCGAAAACGACGGTATAGAGCCATTGCGGATTTTCGCCTCGGCCATGCGCATTGTCGTCGGGGAAGACGAAGGCCCCTTGCACCGCCTCGACGACGCCCGTCTTGGCGCGCGCATAACGCGGCAGCCGTGTATGGGTGGCCGGATTGAAATTCTTCGTCCTTACCGTCTCGCCGACCGCAAAGCGCGGGGCGGTTTCGACAGGACGATCGCAAGGCCCGCCTTTCGCCAGCGCGCTCGGCACCATCTCCGCCTTCAGCACCCGCTTCGGCACCGTGCCTGTCTGCAGCTTTCGCCCGGAGAGCAGCTCCTCGCGCGTGGCAAAACCGTGGCGTGCGAGCAGCGTCTCGACGCCGCGGATCCAGATCTCGTAATAGCTAGCGGCGAGATAATCGGCCGGCGGAATGTTTTCGCGGGCATGCCGGCTTTCATCGATCGTCCAGGCGCCGAAAGCGCCGCAGGACAGCGTGATGCCGAGCGCCCGCTTTTCCCATTCGGCATGGAAATAGGGCTCGTCCTTTTCGGGCGCGACAGGCCCGAAACCCATCTGCCCGCCGAGATCGTGCGGTCCGTTCATGATAGAGCCTCCGGGCTGCCGGCGACCGCCGTGCCGATCATCGCATCGCGGCTGACGAGGCCGGCCAGTGCGGTTTCGTCCATTCCGTCCGTACCGTCCGGCCGCTCTGGGATGACGAGATAACGCAACTCCGCCGTCGAATCCCAGACACGGATCTTCTTCTCCTCCGGCAGGGTCAGCCCGAATTCGGCGAGCACGCCACGCGGATCTATGACCGCCCGCGAGCGATAGGCCGGCGCCTTGTACCAGACCGGCGGTAGCCCGAGCACCGACCAGGGATAACAGGAGCAGAGCGTGCAGACGATCAGATTATGGGTCTCGGCGGTGTTGAAGACGGCCCGCATATGCTCGCCCTGCCGGCCGGTATAACCGAGGCTTGCGATCGCCGCCGTCGCATCGCGCCTGAGCCAGTCGGCGAAATCAGGATCGCTCCAGGCTTTCGCGACGACATGCGCGCCGTTCCTCGGCCCCACCTTCGTCTCATAGGTCTCGACGATCGCATCGATCGCATCAGGGTCGATCAACCCTTTCTCCGTCAGCAGCGTTTCCAGCGCTTTGACGCGGGCTTGCATGTCGGAATAGTGGTTGTCGTGGTCATGGTGGTGGTGAGCGTGGTCGTCATTTTGGTCGTGGTCGTCGTGCATCGCAATATCCTCCCGGAACGCGGATAGGCGCCCCACTTGCTCTCACGCGGCCGAAGGATGGGTAAGGCCAGCCCCTTGCACCCTCTTCTCCCCAGCGGGGGTCCGAAGCACGGGTTGAGCCCAGCGGCTCAACCCCGGTCGGTGGCCCGAAGGGTCGGATGAGGGGGCCGCACGGCACGCCCGTCATTGTTGCCCTCCGCTTGCGCTCCGTGCATTCGCGGCTTCGCCGCTCACCCCCTCATCTGCCTGCCGGCATCTTCTCCCCGATGGGGAGAAGGGGGATGAGGCGAGGCCTCGCTCTCCCTCAAAGCATCCTTCGTGGAAATATTCACCGCTCTTTCTACCACACACCACAACCCCGCCAAGCCCTTCTATGCGCCCTGATCTTTTCCGCTAATCTCCCGCCATGAACATTCTGATTCTCGGCGCAACCGGCTTCATAGGCTCCGTCGTCGCGGCCCGCCTCGTCGCCGATGGGCATGCCGTGACCGGGCTCGGCCGCAATCCCACGCGTGCCCGGCTGAAACAGCCGGCGATCGACTGGCGGCGTACCGATCTCTCCCGCATAACGAAGCCTGAGGACTGGGACGAGATCCTCAAAGACCAGCAGGTTGTCGTCAATTGCGCCGGCGCGCTGCAGGACGGGCCGGCGGACGATCTGGCCGCCACGCAAGCCGAGGCAATGCTGGCTCTCTATGCCGCCGCCAAACGCATGTCCCAGCCTCTGATCGTGCAGATATCGGCACGGACCACCGGGGCGGCGGGCGAACTGCCCTTCCTCGCCACCAAGCGCCGGGCCGACGAGGCGCTGGCGACAAGCGGCCTGCCTCATCTCATCCTGCGCCCAGCCCTCGTTCTCGGCCGCAATGCCCATGGCGGCTCGTCGCTGCTCCGGGCGCTTGCCGCCCTCCCCCTGGCGCTGCCGCTCGTCCATGCCGAAAGCCCGATCGAAACGCTGTCGGTGGACGATGTGGCGGAAGCCGTATCGCGGGCGGTCGCAGGCGGCCTCCGGGGTGATATCGATCTTGCCGCCGACGAGGTTCTGACGCTCGCCGATCTCGTCAGCCTTCACCGGCAATGGCTGGGCCTGCCGCCCGCCCGCGTCTTTTCCCTTGCCCCATGGCTTGCGAAGCCCGTGACGTGGCTTGCCGATATGGCAGGGCTGCTCGGCTGGCGTTCGCCGCTGCGCTCGACGGCGATGACTGTGATGTCGGAAGGCATCCGAAGCGCGAAAGGAGAAAGCGGCCTAACCGCGACATCCGCAACGGCGACACTCTCGGCCAATCCCTCCGGCGTGCAGGATCTCTGGTTTGCCCGGCTCTATCTCCTGAAGCCGCTCGTCATATCAGGCCTCTCCGCCTTCTGGCTGCTCTCCGGCCTCATCCCGCTGCTGGCGCTCACGAAAACATCCGCCCACTTCCTGCCGTTCATGCCGGAGGCCACGGCCACGGCGCTGACGCTTGCGACCTGCCTGATCGACGCCGCACTCGGCGCCGCCGTGCTTGTGCGTCCACTCGCCAAACGCGCCCTTCTCGGCATGCTGGCCGTCTCCTTCGCCTATCTCATCGGCGCAAGCCTGCTCGAACCGACGCTCTGGCTCGATCCGCTCGGCGTTCTTGTCAAAGTGCTGCCATCGATCCTGCTGACGCTGACCGCCCTTGCCACCCTGGATGAACGCTGATGCTCGAGGAATGGCTGCTGCTTGCCCATGTCATCGGCGCGACCGTGCTCTTCGGCACCGGCGCCGGCATCGCCTTCTTCATGGTGATGGCGCATCGCACGCGCGATCCCGTCCTGATCGCCCATGTCGCCGGAACCGTGGTCATCGCCGATACGATCTTCACGGCCACCGCCGCCATTTTTCAGCCTATGACAGGCTATCTCCTTGCCCGCTCGATCGGCTGGGACCTGTCGGAGGGCTGGATCGCGCTGTCGCTGCTGCTTTACGTCGTCACCGGCCTGTTCTGGCTGCCGGTCGTCTGGATCCAGATCCGCCTGCGCGATCTCGCCCGTACTGCGGCAGCCTCGGCAAGCGCCCTGCCGCCCGCCTATTTCAGCCTCTACCGCATCTGGTTCGCTTTCGGCTTTCCGGCCTTCTTCTCCGTCATCGGCATTTTCTGGCTGATGCTGACGAAACCGTCGATCGCCTTATTTTAGCATCGGCCAAAGGCTCGCCACCAGAAGCACCGCCATGCTGATGTTGAACCATTTCAGCCGCACCGGATCGGAAAGCCATTCCCTGAGCGCCGAGCCGAAGCCCGCCCATGTGGAAACGCTCGGCACGTTGACCACCGCGAAAGCCAGGCCGACGATGAGCACGCTGGCAAGGTAGAGTTCGGGATTGGTATAGGTCGCCATCGCCGTGACCGCCATCACCCAGGCTTTCGGATTGACCCACTGGAAGGCCGCCGCCGAGACGAAGGACATCGGCGCCGTACTGCTCTTGCCTTCGCTCAGCGAACGCGAGGAGGCGATCTTCCAGGCGATCCAGACGAGATAGGCGCCACCGGCGAACTTCAGCACCGTATAGACCAGCGGCAACGTGTGCAGCAGCGCCCCGAGCCCGAGGCCGACGCCGATCAGCAGCGAGAAGAAGCCGGCGCCGATGCCGAACATATGCGGGATCGTCCTGCGGAAGCCGAAATTCACGCCCGAGGCGAAGAGCATCATATTGTTCGGCCCCGGCGTGGTCGACGTCGTGAAGGCAAAGAGAACAAGGGCGAAAAACGTATCCAGCGGCATGCGACCTCCCGAAGCGCGGCTCTTTCGGCGCACTCTATTTAGGTCAGCATAGCTGTCCTAAACGGACGATGCCATTACATCATTGTCATGGTGACAGGATTGGTTGAAAGATAGAAGCGCTGCGCAATCTCCTGAAAAATGGAAAAAATCATGCAGGACGACCCTATCCCCTCTGTCAAATTCCCGAGCGGCACGAAAGTGCCGGCGCTCGGCCAGGGAACCTGGGCCATGGGCGAGGATGCCGGCCATGCCAGGATGGAGATCGAAAGCCTCAAGGCGGGCATCGATCTCGGCATGACGCTGATCGACACCGCCGAAATGTATGGCGACGGCGGCGCCGAGGAGATCGTCGGCCAGGCGATCAGGGGACGGCGCGAAGAGGTCTTCCTCGTAAGCAAGGTCTATCCCTGGAACGCCAGCCTGAAAGGCACGGTCGAAGCCTGCGAGCGCAGCCTGGAACGGCTCGGCACCGACCGCATCGATCTCTATCTCCTGCACTGGCGCGGCAACTATCCACTGGCCGAGACCGTCGCCGCCTTCGAAATGCTGAAAGCGTCAGGCAAGATCGCCGCCTGGGGCGTCTCCAATTTCGATACCGACGACATGGAGGAACTGCTCAGGGTTCCCGACGGCGCCAATGTCGCGGCCAACCAGGTGCTCTACAATCTCTCCCGCCGCGGCATCGAATATGATCTCCTGCCCTGGTGCCAGAACCGCGGCATTCCCGTCATGGCCTATTCGCCGATCGAGCAGGGACATATCCTCCACCATCCCGAACTGATCCGCATCGCCAAGGCCTATCAGGCAACGCCCGCGCAGCTGGCGCTGGCCTTCCTCCTGGAACGCGACAGCGTCATCGTCATCCCGAAGACATCGAATGCCGCACGCGCGGCTGAGAATCGCGACTGCGTCTCGCTTGAGATCACCGATGACGACTGGCAGGCATTGGACGCCGCCTTCCCACCGCCGGCAAGGAAAAAGCCGCTGGAGATGCTGTGATATCCAGCGGCTCGAACTGCTCCACGTCTATCAGCTATACGCCGCGACCTATCGATTCCCCCTTCTCCCCAGCGGGGAGAAGGTGCCCGAAGGGCGGATGAGGGGGCCGGTGACGCCAGCCTTTCAAATGATCCTCATACAAGCGTAGACCACATTGGGGCGCAACGTTGCGATGCGGGGAACGAACTATCACGGAAGGGATATTCCGTGTGGCCCCTCATCCGCCTGCCGGCACCTTCTCCTCGAGGGGAGAAGAGATTTGCCACGCCGTCTCCGTCCCTTGCCAGCCGAGGATAACCTCGAAGGGCCAAGCTTATAGCAGCCTCACATCCCCTGCGCGCCGCGGTTCATCGCAGCAATGCCGGTGCGGCAGACCTCGATGAGGCCGAGCGGTTTCATGATCGCCACGAACTGGTCGATCTTCGAGGACTTGCCGGTGATCTCCAGAATGAAGTGATCGATCGTCGCATCCACTACCTTGGCATGGAAAGCATCGGCAAGGCGCAGCGTCTCGGCGCGCATCTCGCCCTCGCCGACCACCTTGACCAGCGCCACCTCGCGCTCGATCGGCCGCTCCTGGCCGAGTTCGCGGGCGCGCACCGTCAGATCGACGACGCGGTGCACCGGCACGATGCGCTCGAGCTGCGCCTTGATCTGCTCCAGCACGTGCGGTGTGCCGCGCGTGACGATGGTGATGCGGGAAAGATGCGCCTGATGCTCGGTCTCGGAGACGGTGAGGCTCTCGATATTGTAGCCGCGGCCGGAAAACAGGCCGATGACCCGAGCAAGAACACCCGGTTCGTTGTCGACGAGAATGGAAAGCGTGTGGCTTTCGATCGCCGCCGTTTCCGGTGAGATGAAGTAGGCGGAGCCCGTGGGCTGTAGGTGTGCGTTCATGGTCTTGAGTTTCCTCTTCCCTGTCGCATAACCCCGAAAATCGAAAACGATTTTCGGAAAGGATTATGCGCAAATTAAAAATGTCAGACGAGCGCGCGGCCCTTGGCGTCGATCGCATTGGCGACCGCTTCGTCGGTGGCTTCATCAGGCAGCAGCATT
Source organism: Rhizobium sp. BT03 (assembly GCF_030053155.1). Lineage (NCBI taxonomy): Bacteria > Pseudomonadati > Pseudomonadota > Alphaproteobacteria > Hyphomicrobiales > Rhizobiaceae > Rhizobium > Rhizobium sp. BT03. Next base: position 4,238,717 of record NZ_CP125640.1, on the reverse strand, counting down.
TCGTTATGCGCCTTGCCTGAGGGGATCATCGGGAAGCAGTTGGCGAGATTGGCGACCCGGCAATCGAAGATCACCGGCTTCCTGACCTCGATCATCTCAACAATAGCATCGTCGAGTTCATCGGGCTTTTCGCAGCGCAGGCCGACGGCGCCATAGGCTTCCGCCAGCTTGACGAAATCGGGCATCGCCTCGGTATAGGAGTTCGACAGGCGGTTGCCGTGCAGCAATTGCTGCCACTGGCGCACCATGCCCATATACTGGTTGTTCATGATGAATATCTTGATCGGCGCATCGTGCTGGATCGCCGCCGACATTTCCTGAATGCACATCTGGATCGAGGCGTCGCCGGCAATGTCGATGACGAGGCTGTCGGGATGGGCGATCTGGACGCCGAGGGCCGCCGGCAGGCCGTAGCCCATCGTGCCGAGGCCGCCTGAGGTCATCCAGCGGTTCGGCTGTTCGAAGCCGAAGAACTGCGCCGCCCACATCTGATGCTGGCCGACTTCGGTGGTGATGTAGGTATCGCGGTCCTTGGTATGCGCATAGAGCCGCTCCAGCGCATATTGCGGCATGATGACCTCATTGCTCCTCGTATAGGCAAAGGAGTTGCGCGCACGCCAGCGGGCGATATCGGTCCACCATTCTTCGAGACGGTTCTTCTCCGGCTTCTTCGGCAACGCCCGCCACAGGCGGACCATATCTTCGAGGACATGGCCGACATCGCCGCGGATGCCGATATCGACACGGACGTTCTTGTTGATCGAAGAGGGATCGATATCGATATGGATCTTCTTCGAATTCGGCGAAAAGGCATTGAGGCGGCCGGTGATGCGGTCGTCGAAGCGGGCGCCGATGCAGACCATGACGTCGCAGTCATGCATCGCCATGTTGGCTTCGTAGGAACCGTGCATGCCGAGCATCTTCAGCCAGTTCTTGCCCGAAGCCGGATAGGCGCCGAGCCCCATCAGCGTCGAGGTGATCGGGAAGCCGGTGAGTTCGACCAGCTCGCGCAGCAGCTTGGAGGCCTCGGGGCCGGAATTGATGACGCCGCCGCCGGAATAGATGATCGGACGGCGCGCAGTCGCCATCAGCTCGATCGCTGCATGGATCTGGTTGAGGTCGCCCTGGATCTTCGGCTGATAGCTCTTCTGGATCGTGTAATCGGCGGGCGGCGTATAGGTGCCTGTCGCAAACTGCACGTCTTTCGGAATATCGACGACGACTGGGCCCGGACGGCCGGACTGGGCGATGCGGAAGGCCTCGTGAATGACGGCGGCGAGCTGGTTGACGTCCTTGACCAGCCAGTTGTGCTTGGTGCAGGGCCGGGTGATGCCGACCGTATCGCATTCCTGGAAGGCGTCGGAGCCGATCAGCGGGGTCGGAACCTGGCCGGTCAGGCAGACGAGCGGGACCGAATCCATCAGCGCGTCCTGCAGCGGCGTGACCGCATTGGTGGCGCCCGGACCCGAGGTGACCAGCATGACGCCGACTTTGCCGGTGGAGCGAGCGTAGCCTTCGGCCGCATGGCCTGCCCCCTGCTCGTGACGGACGAGGATGTGCTTGACCTCTTCCTGCTGGAAGATCTCGTCATAGATCGGCAGGACCGCGCCGCCGGGATAGCCGAAGATATGTTCGACGCCGTTGTCCTTCAGCGCCTTGAGAACGATCTCCGCTCCCGTCATCCGATTGCCTGCCGCCTGATTGTCCGTGCTCATCTGTCTGTTCCGTTTATGCTGGGATTTGCGTTTGTGGCCGGAAGCCCGAATTTCGGGCATAAAAAAAGGCCCCTGAGGAGCCTGTCATCTAGCGCATGGGTGGCTACCGCCGGATGGTTACACCATCCTGCCCATGCGCTTTCCCACCACGATAAGAGCCGTTGCGATTTTCATGGTCGGCAGTGATAGACAGAAAATTTCGCAGCGTCAACGCATGCCGCAATAAAAATCCATCCGCGCCCCTTTACCCTCTAAAAACCATGGTTTGAAGGATTTGTTAAAGGATGGACTTTATTATTATGCCCCATTGCAGGGAGTAGCCCTTTGCTCAACAACGACTTGCGCGTGTCTGGCAAGGCAGGCGAGCACGATCGCCGCGACGGCCATGCGCCGGGAAATCGCTTTCTCGGCCGCGTCGTTGCGTGCAGCGGATCCCGGGCGACGATTGCCGCCGTCGCCGAAGAAGGCGGCACCGATCTTACCGAACTCTGGTCCGTCGGCCGGCTGATTTCGATCAGCGTCGGCCGCAACCGCGTCGTTGCCCTCGTCTATCAGATGAACACCGGCAGCCATGCCTGGGGCGAAGGCGAGGACAATAATTTCAAGATCGAGACCGAACTCCTCGGCGAAGTCCGTGTCGACGAGGACGGGCGCGAGGAATTCTCCACCGGCATTTCGCGTTATCCCTATCTCGGCGCCATCGCCCATCGCATCCGCGCCGCCGACCTGATGCGCATCTACGATGCCGGAGAAGGCACGACCGCCGTCATCGGCAAACTCACGCAGGACGAAAGCATCGATGCGGCGATCCACATCCCCTCGATGCTCTCCAAGCATTTCGCCGTCGTCGGCTCCACCGGCGTCGGCAAATCGACGGCCGTGTCGCTGCTGTTGCACAAGGCGATCGCGGCGAACCCGAAGCTGCGCGTGCTGATCCTCGATCCGCACAACGAATTCGCCGCCGCCTTTCCCAAGCACGCCGTCACCATCGATACCGACACGCTCGACCTGCCCTTCTGGCTGATGCGGCTGGAGGAATTCGCCGAAGTCGTCTTTCGCGGCCGCCCGCCGGTGCCGGAAGAACTCGACATGCTGCGCGATATCCTGCCCGAGGCCAAGCGCGCCTTCCGCGGCAGCGACAACTCGCTGGTGCGCCGCACCACGGAAAAGAGCTCGATCACTGCGGACACACCAGTTCCCTACCGCATGGCCGATCTGCTGGCGCTGATCGACGAGCGCATCGGCCGCCTCGAAGGCCGCACGGAAAAGCCTTTCCTGCGGTCGCTGAAGATGCGCCTCATCGCCGCGATCAACGATCCGCGCTATCACTTCATGTTCTCCAACAACACGATCAGCGACACGATCACCGAGACCATCGCGCAGATTTTCCGCATTCCCGGCGAAAACCGGCCGATCTGCACCTTCCAGCTGGCCGGCATCCCCTCCGAAGTGGTCAATTCGGTCGCCTCCGTGCTCTGCCGCATGGCCTTCGAGGTGGCGCTGTGGAGCGAAGGCGCCATCCATATGCTCGTCGTTTGCGAGGAAGCCCACCGCTATATCCCCTCCGATCCCAGCCTCGGCTTCGTGCCGACGCGCCAGGCGATCGCCCGCATCGCCAAGGAGGGCCGGAAATACGGCGTCTCGCTCGGCATCATCACCCAGCGGCCGGGTGAACTCGACCAGACGATCCTGTCGCAGTGCTCGACGCTGTTTGCCATGCGCCTGGCCAACGACCGCGACCAGGAAATCATCCGCTCGGCCATCCCGAACTCGTCGATCTCGACGACGAGCTTCATCTCCTCGATCGGCAATGGCGAGGCGATCGCCTTCGGCGAGGCGATCAGCGTGCCGATGCGCATGCGCTTTTCCCGCGTCGACGAAAGCCTGCTGCCGAAGGCCGCCAGCGCCAACAGCAAGCACAGCGAGGAAGATCCGGATACGGTCGATCTGCGCAAGATCGTCACCCGCATGCGGGCGGTGACCGTCGGACCCGACATTTCGAATTTCCAGCAGAGCTATGCCGCATCAGCGGCAGCCCCCGACGAGGTTGACGCGAAGGACGAGGATATCGACGATAAGCCCTATGCCTCGCCTGTACCGTCATCCGCCCCGCTCGAATCCTACCGGCGCGAGTTGCTGCCGCAGGCGCCGCGGCTCGACCCCGCCGCGCCGCCGGCGATCGACCCCCGGCTGGACGCGCTCCGCCGCGAGATGCGCCGCGAAGAACCGGTCTTTCCCCGGCCGGCACCGCCAACGGATCAGCCCGCGGTCACCCGCCGCGAGCCCGGCACGTCGCTACGCGAAAGCATCCTGAAAAAACCGCTGAGCAGCCTCTACAACAAGGATTGACGCTCCAGAGCTGTGAGCGGCTCGGCAACCTCGAGCACACGCTGCCGCTCCGTCGGCCCAAGTGGCAAGAGAGGCCGCGGCAGCTCTGCTTGGGCCAGCAAAAGATGCTCGGCGAGGGCATAGACCACACGGATGCTTCCGAATTCCTTGAACATCGTCCAAAGCGGCTCAAGCAGCCCATTGAGCCTGCGCGTCTCATCGCCGTCGCCTGCCGTCGCCGCCTTGGTCAAGGCAAGGGCCGTGCGCGGCAGCAAGCCGCCGACGACGCTGTACCAGGCATCGGCGCCTGAGAGCAGCGCTTCGGCCGCGCCCCAGTCGCCGCTATAGCCGATCGCGAGATCGGTCTTTCCACGCAATGCCGCGAGTTCCCCTCGCACATCGCCGTCGGCCGGCAGAGGCATCTTCACCGCCTTGATCGTCTCGATATCGGAGAGGCGCTGCAGAAGCTCGCGGCTGAAGGTGAAGTGAGTCGTGCCGGGATTGTTATAGATGCAGAGCGGCAGCGCCGCCGCCTTCGCGACCGCCAGGAAATGCTGGAAGGCTTCCTCCTGGGTCAAAGGCGTGTAGGCGACCGGCGCCAGCAGAAGCGCATCCGCGCCGGCCATTTCGGCATCCCTCGCAAGGTCACAGGCGTGATCTGTCCGGAGAGCGCCAACACCGACGACGATGGGAATACGCCCTTTAACGCATTCGACCGCCGCCCTGACGGCCCGCAACCGTTCCTCGCGCGTGAGGTAGGCATAGATCCCGGTGCTGCCGAGAAGACCGATAGAGGCGACGCCCGCATCACGCAAAGGCTCGAGAAGGCGGCAAAGGGCCTCGGTGTTCACCCGGCCATCCATGTCGACGGGGGTTGGCGGAAAAGCCGAAAGGCCATGAAACGGAGACACTGAAAACATGATGCGATCCTGAGAAAAGCGGTCAATGGGAGAACAGCAGGCGCGATCCGGCGCCCGCGAAGAAAACGGCGAGGCTTCCCTCGATCCAGCGGCGCGCCCGCGCGTAGCCGCGCACCATCGGCGCCGTCGAAAACAGCACGGCATAACCGGAAAATATCGAGATCCCGAGAAGCACGCAGCCGCCGAACGCCGTGACGGCCGTCTCGGGCGAGGCGCCAGGCTTGAGACCGAGCGACATGATCGCGACCCAGGCCAGAACCGCCTTCGGGTTTCCGAGATGCATCAGGATCCCGCGGCGATAGAGCACGCCGAGCTCCGCAGCAGGCCGGGCGAGTTCACCCGCCGGCGCATCCGGGGCGGCGGCCGAGCGGGCCGCTTTCCAGGCGAGCCAGAGGAGGTATACGCCGCCTGCGATCTTGAGGACCAGCAGCGCGTGAGCATAGCGGACAAGCAGTGTCGAGATGCCCGTGACCGCGATCAGCCCCCAGCATGTCGACATCGTTATCACCCCGGCGGCAAGCGCCAAGGCCGGCCGCCGCCCTTGGCGCATCGCTACATTCATGATGGCCATGTTGCTTGGCCCGGGACTGCCTGCCGCGATGACATAGGCGATGTAGACGACGAGAAGATCCTGCATTTCTTTCTTTCCGGAAACATCCACTTCGCTTCCTTCTCCTCGAAAATTGGTCCATCATGAAGCGCCATTTTCAAGAATTTTCATGGGCCATTTTGCCATGTCCAAGCGGCGCAGTGCCATCGAGATCCCATCGCTCAAAGCCATCGACCGAACGGCCGATGTCGGCCGCCAACTTGCCCAGGCCCTGCGCAGCGCGATCTCGAGCGCAGAACTCAGGCCGGGCGAGCGCCTCCCTTCGACGCGCACCCTTGCTGCGTCCTTGAAGATCGCCCGCGGCACCGTCGTCGGGGTGTTCGATCAACTGACCGCCGAAGGTTATCTCGAAGCGAAGGTCGGGGCCGGAACCCGTGTTGCCTCGGCCCTGGTGGACGCGACGCCGGCGTTTCCGCCCGCACCGGCAGCGCCGCCGGGCGCCGATACCATCGATCTGCCTCTCCCGGCGGCCCGGCTGATATCGATCGCCCGCGCGCTCACCCCTCACCCGCCCATTCCCTTCGCCATCGCCGTCCCGGCTTCCGGCATCGCGCCCGACGACAACTGGCGCCGCCTCGGCAATCGCGTGCGCGCGTCGAAACCGGCAGCCCCCGCGAGCTATCAAGATCCCATGGGACTGTACGAGCTGCGGGTCGCCATAGCCGACCACGTCCGCCGTGCACGGGCCGTTCACTGCGAACCGGAACAGGTGATCGTCACGTCGGGCACCCAGCAGGGCCTCCACCTGGCGGGGCGTGTCCTGCTATCGCGGGACGATCCGGTATGGGCTGAGGATCCGGCCTATCCCGGGCTCACGGCCGTGCTCGACGATCTCGGCGTAGGGACGCATCGCATCCCGGTCGATGCACAGGGAATGAACGTGGAACGCGGCCTCGAACTCTGCCCGCAGGCGCGCGCCGCCTTCGTCACCCCTTCGCATCAATATCCGGTCGGCATGCCGCTCAGCATGGCGCGCCGCAACGCTCTCATCGCCTGGGCCGATCAAAACCGCGCCTGGATCGTCGAAGACGATTACGACAGCGAGCTGCGTTATGCCGGACACCCCTTCCCCTCGATGCAGGGCTTGCGTCCCTCTCGCGTCGTCTATCTCGGCACCTTCAGCAAGGTGCTCTTTCCATCGCTGCGCCTCGGCTATGTCGTCGCCCCTGCTCCGCTCGCGGAAGCCTTCGCCGGTGCCCGCGCCATTCTCGACCGGCACTCGCCGACCGCAGAGCAGCACGTCCTGGCGGCCTATATGAGGGAAGGCTATTTCGAAGCCCATATCCGCCGCATCCGCGGCCTCTATGCCGAACGCCGCGCAATCCTGCTCGCAAGCCTCGAGGGGGCCTTGCCCGACAGCTGCCGCATTCAGCCGAGCGACCAGGGCATGCACATTCTTCTGTGGCTGCCCGAGGGGACCGACGACGTGCAGCTCGCAGCCCGCGCCCTATCGGCCGGCCTTGCGGTGCGCGCGATCTCCCCGATGTATGCCGCGCAGCCGGCGCGCCCCGGCCTGATGCTGGGCTTCGGCGGATTTCTGCCGGACCAGCTGCAGGCGGCGGTTGGCGAACTCGTCAAACTGCTGAACCTGTAGATCTTCGGAGTGGGTGGCCGCCGCCGAAGCTAGACTGCCAGCCGTTCCCAGCTGTCATCCATCTGGTTGCGGAACCATGTCATTTGCCGCTTGGCATATTGCCGCGTCGCCGCAGCACCCTTCTCCAGCACCTCGTCGCGCGTCATCCCGGCCTTCAGCATCGCCGCGATCTGCGATACCCCGATCGCCTTCATCACAGGCGCCTCGGCGGGCAGGTCGAGCGCAAGCAGCGCCCTCACCTCATCTTCCGCGCCTTGGCGCAGCATCTTTTCGAAACGCCCGTTGATGCGCTGATGCAGCACCGCCCGATCCGGCAGCACGACGATCTTGCGAGCCTGTGCAGCGTCGATCACCACCGGTCCCGACCGACCCTGGAATTCGGCTATCGACCGTCCCGTCGCCTTGATCACTTCAAGCGCCCGGACGATGCGCTGCCCGTCCTGGCGGTTAAGACTGGCCGCCATGGCGGGATCAGCCTCGGCGAGCTCGGCATGGAGCCTCTCCGGCCCTTCCTCCAGCAGCCGCGCCCTCAGTTCCTCCCGCAGCGCCTCGGGTATCTCGGGCATATCGGAGAGGCCGCCGGTCAGCGCCTTGAAATAAAGCCCGGTGCCGCCGACGAAGACCGGCAGCCGGCCCGCGGCCCTGAGCGCCGGCAGCAGCGCCGAGACATCGCGCAGCCAGCTGCCGGTGGAATAGGCCGCACCCGCCGGCACATGGCCGTATAGATGATGCGGCACACCCTGCATCTCCTCTTCCGACGGGCGCGCGGTCAGCACCCGCAGCGTATCGTAGACTTGCATGCTGTCAGCGTTGACGACCGCGCCGTCATGGCGCTTGGCCAATTCGACGGCGAGCGCGGACTTGCCGCTGGCCGTCGGCCCGGTTATCAGGATCGCGTTCACTGTGCTCAGAAGGTTTTCCATCATGGCTCTCGTTGCCACGCTTGTTGCCAATCCGTCAAATCCCGTGCTGACACCCAAGATCGCCGAACAGGCGGCAGAAGCGGTGAACGCTTCCGGCCTCTACTGGCTGGCCGACGGCATCGCCTGCGACATCGCGTTGCGTGACGGCACGGATGCGCAAGCGGCCGAGACCACTATTCTTGCCGTCATATCAGGCGCGCCGATCGACCTCGTCGTCCAGGAGCAGGAGAGCCGCCGGAAGAAACTGCTGATCGCCGACATGGATTCGACGATGATCGGCCAGGAATGCATCGACGAACTTGCCGCCGAAGTCGGCCTGAAGGAGAAGGTGGCGACCATTACCGCCCGCGCCATGAACGGCGAGATCGCTTTCGAGCCCGCTTTGCGTGAACGCGTCGCCCTGTTGAAGGGCCTGCCGATATCGGTCGTCGACGAAGTGATCGCCAAGCGCATCACGCTGACGGCGGGCGGCCCGGAACTGATCGCCACCATGAAGTCGAAAGGCCATTACACCGCCCTCGTCTCCGGCGGCTTCACCGTCTTCACCAGCCGCATCGCCGCCACCCTCGGCTTCGATGAGAACCGCGCCAACACGCTGCTCGAAGATGGCGGCATCCTCTCCGGCTTCGTCGCCGAACCGATCCTCGGCAAGCAGGCGAAGGTCGACGCGCTGAACGAGATTTCGGCTCGCCTCGGCATTTCGCCTGACGACGCGATCGCCGTCGGCGACGGCGCCAACGACCTTGGCATGCTTCACCTCGCCGGCGCCGGCGTCGCCCTCCACGCCAAGCCCGCCGTCGCCGCCGAGGCGCAGATGCGCATCAACCACGGCGACCTGACGGCGCTGCTCTACATCCAGGGCTATCGGAAGACGGATTTTGTAACGGGTTGAAGCCGACACGGCACACACTCTCCGCCTTCACCCGCGTGTCCGTGGCCGCCCCCTCTGCCCTGCCGGGCATCTCCCCCACAGGTGGGGAGATCGGCTGGGCGCACCCGCTTCCCCAAATAATCAGCGTCCAGCACGACGAAACGGTAGATAGGCAGGGGGCGCAAGCCGCTTGCGATCTCCCTCCTTGTGGGGGAGATGCCCGGCAGGGCAGAGGGGGGTACCACACGGCACGCCCTCTCCTTCCTTGTTCCAGCGCTTGTCACGGGAACGAGGGGTAGAAACCGCAGCGGCCAATCAAATCACCGCCGCAATTCACCTATTCCATCGGCACCGCCACGAACCGCAGATCGCCATTCGCCGATGCGATCATCAGCTGGGCGTTGCGGCGGCCTTCCTGTTTCAGCGACTTCACCTTCGCGGCGACCGCGTCCGGCGACTTCATGAACTCCTGCGCCACCTCGACGATCACGTCGCCGGGCTTCAGCCCTTTTTCGGCCGAGGCGGAGCCGGGCGTCACCTCCGTCACGACCACACCGTCGACGCTCTCGGCAATGCCGAAAGCCTTGCGCGTCTCGGCGCTCAAAAGCGACAGCGACAGGCCGAGCACATTCTTCGGCGTTGATGCATCCGGTGACACCTGGCCCTGATGTTGGTCCGGCGCCGGTGCACCCGGCGCAGGCTGGGCCTGATCGCCCGAATCCGGCTGGTCCATATCGTTGTTCTCGTCGGGATCGGGGGTGATCACGCCGTCATCCTGCGAACCGTCGGGCGCCGCATCGCCGGATGCCGCCGCCTGATCGCTGTCCTCGAGCCGGCCAAGCTTGACCTTGACGGTCTGCTCCTTGCCGTCGCGCAGCACCACCACGTCGACTTCCTTGCCGACCGTGCTTTCCGCCACGACGCGCGGCAGATCGCGCATTTCGCTGACGGTCTTGCCGTCGAATTTCAAAATGACGTCGCCCGCCTTGATCGAACCGTCATCGACGGGGCCGCCCTTGATGACGCCGGCGACCAGCGCGCCCTTGGCACTGTCGAGCCCGAGGCTGTCGGCAATATCGTCGGTCACCGGCTGGATGCGCACGCCGAGCCAGCCGCGCCGCGTCTCGCCATATTCGCGCAATTGATCGACGACGCCGGAGGCAAGCTCGGAGGGCACCGAGAAGCCGATGCCGATCGAGCCGCCGCTCGGCGAAATGATCGCCGTGTTGATGCCGATCACCTCACCCTTCATGTTGAAGAGCGGGCCGCCGGAATTGCCTTTGTTGATTGCCGCATCCGTCTGGATGAAATTGTCATAGGGGCCGGCATTGATATTGCGGCCGCGCCCGGAAATGATGCCGACCGTCACCGAACCGCCGAAGCCGAACGGATTGCCGATCGCCATCACCCAGTCGCCGATGCGCATCGTGCTGGAATCGCCGAATTTCACCGATTTCAGCGGAGTCTTCGGCTCCACCTTCAGCACCGAAAGGTCGGTCTTCGTATCCGTGCCGATCAGCTTTGCCTTGAGCTTCGAACCATTGGCGAAGTTGACTTCAATATCGTCGGCGCCCTCGATCACATGGTTGTTGGTGACGATATAGCCGGTCGGGTCGATGACGAAGCCGGAGCCGAGCGAGCTGACATTGTGGTTGCCGCCCTTATTGCCCTGTTTCTTGTCGAAGAAGTCGTTGAAGAATTCCTGGAAAGGCGAGCCGTCGGGCGCGCGCGGCGCCGGACCGACGCCCTCGTCGTCCTTCACGTTCTGCGAGGTCGAGATATTGACCACGGCGTCGAGCAGCCCCTCGGCGAGATCCGCGACCGACGCCGGACCGTTGTTCGGCACTCCGGCTTGAATTGGCGCAGCCGGCTGCGGTGCAGCGGCTGCAGGCGGCGTGGGCGCAGGAGCAGTTGCTTCCGGAGTAGCCGGAGCGGGTGCGACAACTGCTGGCGCTGTCGTTTCAGGCGCGGTTTGCGCATAGGCAACCCCGTTCATGCCGGCATGCGCAAGAATTGCAGCGCTGGCCATAAGCGCGAGCGTTCGTCTGAAGGGCGAGCGATTCGTGGGGGCCATCAAGCTTCCTCATAAGGGGTAAATGCGCACATTGAGCACCAGCATAAGGCGGAATGATGGAGGGCGAAATCACCTTTTCGCGAAATCCCCGTGCAATATGACTTACCCTCGCAAAAGCCTGATTACCTCGACTTTTCCACGAAAAAAGGGCCGGCACTCGGGCCGGCCCTTTCAGGATTGTCGGGGATGCGAGCGGCATCCCTTGCCGTCAGTTCGCCGGCTGGGCGGGTGCTGCGGGAGCAGCCGCACCGGGAACTGATGAGGCCGGATTTGTCGGCGCTTGCAGGGTGCCGGCGGCATTGTCGAAATAGCGGAAGAATTCCGTATTCGGCGACAACACCAGCGTCGTATCCTGCGACGAAAGCGCAGAGGAGTAGGCAGCCATCGAGCGATAGAACTCGAAGAAAGCCGGATCCTTGCTGAAGGCGTCGGCGAAGACGCGGTTGCGTTCCGCATCGCCTTGACCGCGCAGGATTTCCGCGTCGCGCTGGGCGCCCGCGGTGAACTCGACGACCTGGCGGTCGGCGACGGCCCGGCGCCGCTGGCCTTCTTCATTACCCTCCGCGCGGATACGCTCGGCTTCGGCCAGGCGTTCCGAGCGCATGGCGTTATAGGTGTTGGGCGCAACCTCGGGAGAGAGATCGGTGCGGCGGATGCGAACATCGTCAATATGCAGGCCGAGATTTTCGGCATCCGTGCGCAGGTCGTCCCGGATCTCCAGCATCATCGCGACACGCTCTTCCGAGAGCGCGGCATTGTAGTCGCGCAGGCCGTAGACGCGGCGAAGCGATGAATCGAGCTGCGCCCTCAACCGCGCTTCGGCGGCCTCGCGGTCACCCGACACCGTTTCGCGGAAGCGGCGAACATCCGAGATATTGTAGATCACGAAGGCATCGACGTCGAAGGTCTGGCCGTCCTGAACCTGAACGCGGATATTGTCGAGATCGAGCCTCAGCGCCTGCTTTTCGACCAGCTGGACGCGGTCGGCATCCATGAAGCCGAAGGGCAGCTTGAAATAGATGCCGGGTTCGGTCTTGACCGACTGGATCTGGCCGAAGCGGACGACGATCGCCTGCTCGCGTGCATTCACCACGAAGATCGACGAATAAAGCCCGACCAGCACGATGGCGAGGATGATGAGAATGATGGGAAGTCTGTTCGATGTCATGGTTCAACCTCCCTGCTGCGCCGGCTTGCCGAGCTCATTGAGCGGCAGATAGGGCAACACACCCTGCTTCTCGTCGATGATCACCTTCTTCGAGCTCTTCAAGACCTGTTCCATCGTTTCGATGAACAGCCGCTTACGGGTCACTTCGGGAGCCTTCGAATATTCGTCGTTGATCGCGGTGAAACGCTGCGCCTCACCTTCCGCCTCCTTGACGACACGGTCCTTGTAAGCGGCCGCATCTTCACGGATTCGCGCCGCATCGCCTCGCGCCTGGCCGAGCTTCTGGTTCGTGTAGCGGTTGGCATCTTCGATCGTGCTGTCGCGGTCACGGCCGGCACGCTGCACTTCTTCGAAGGCATCGGCGACTTCGCGCGGCGGCGCCACGTTCTGGATCGTCACGCCGGTCACGGTCACGCCCGCGCCGTAGCGGTTCATCGTATCCTGGACGATATTGAGCACATCCACTTCGATCGGCTGCCGATTGCTGCGGAAGGCGTCCTGCGCCGGACGACGCCCGACGATTTCGCGCATGGCGCTGTCGGAAACCTGCTGCAGGGTCTCTGCCGGATTTTCGACGTTGAAGAGATAGGCCTTTGGATCGCTGACCGTATAGAACACGGCGAACTGCACATTGATGACGCTCTTGTCGCTGGACAGCATCAGGCCGTTCGAGGACGATGCAGACGTCGCCCCGATATTCAGCTGTTGCACGGTCACCTTGACCGTCTCGACGGATTCCATCGGCCAGAGATGGAAATGCAGGCCGGGCATCGAGATCTCGTCCTTCGGCTTGCCGAAGCGCAGCTCGACGCCACGTTCGTCCGGCTGCACCACGTAGACGCACTGGATCAGCCAGAAAATGGCGACGACCGCCGCGACGATCACCGCCACGCCGCCGTTGAAACCGCCGGGAACGATGTTGCGCAGCTGGTCCTGGCCGCGCCGGATGATATCTTCCAGATCGGGCGGTCCGCCCTTGCCGCTGCCACCGCCCCGCGGGCGGTTCGGCCCCTGGCCCCATGGTCCCTGATTATTACCGCCGCCGCCGCCCCAAGGGCCGCCGCCGCCATTCTGATTGCTCCAGGGCATCAAAACCTCGTTGTTCGTTAAGTCTTCCACGCATCCGGAACCGTGGGGGCTGACCGGTGGATGCGTTGGTGACCGTTATAGGTATCGCCGCATCGGCTTTCAACGCAACGTGAGAAACTTGGTCAATTTAATTGGAAAATAGTTCATTTTCAGGCGTGGCGGCGCTCATAGATGACATAGCGCGTGGGATAACTGTCCTTCTCGCCGGCCGGAACTGCGATAGGCTCCCCTGCCTGCCAGATGTCGGGATCGATCGCAGGGAACGATGCGTCTCCGTCGAGATCGACCTCGACATGGGTGATGCACATCCGATCGGCCAGGCCGATCGCCTGGGCATAGACCTGCCCGCCGCCGATAATGCAGACCTCGTCGACACCGGTTTCGCGCGCCAGCCACTCGGCCGCCGTCATCGCTTCCGGCAGCGAATGCGCCATGGAGACATCGGGATGGTCTATCGCCGCCTGCCTGGAGATGACGACGTTCGGCCGCCCCGGCAGCGGCTTGCCGATCGATTCATAGGTCTTGCGGCCCATCACCACAGGCTTGCCCAATGTCAGCGCCTTGAAGCGCTTGAGATCGCTCGACAGCCGCCAGGGCATGTCGCCGTCGCGGCCGATAATGCCGTTGCGGGCAACGGCGGCGAAAATGGTCCTGCGAATATCGGCCATGGGATGTCCCGGATCAGACGGCGATCGGCGCCTTGATGCTGGCATCGGCCTCGTAGCCGATCAGCTCGAAATCGTCGAAGGTGAAGCCGAATATGTCATTCACATCGGGATTGATGCGCATGAAGGGAAGCGGCTTCGGCCGGCGCGCCAGTTGCAGCTTCGCCTGGTCGAAATGGTTGTGGTAAAGATGGGCGTCGCCCAGCGTGTGGACGAAATCGCCAGGCTTCAGCCCGGTTACCTCAGCCACCATCATCGTCAAAAGCGCATAGGAGGCGATGTTGAACGGCACGCCGAGGAAGATGTCGGCCGAGCGCTGATAGAGCTGGCAGGAAAGCTTGCCATCGGCCACGTAGAACTGGAACAGGCAATGGCAGGGCGGCAGCGCCATCTCGTCGACCTCGGCCGGATTCCAGGCCGAGACGATGTGGCGGCGCGAATTCGGGTTGTTGACGATGCCTTTGACGAGATTGGCGATCTGGTCGATATGGCCGCCATCCGGCGCCGGCCAGGAGCGCCACTGAGCGCCGTAGACCGGGCCGAGATCGCCGTTTTCGTCGGCCCATTCGTCCCAGATGGAAACGCCGTTCTCCTTGAGATAGCGGATATTCGTCTCGCCCTTCAGGAACCATAAAAGTTCGTGAATGATCGACCGCAGATGCAGCTTCTTCGTGGTCAGCACAGGGAAGCCTTCCTGCAGGTCGAAGCGCATCTGGTAGCCGAAGACCGAACGCGTGCCGGTGCCGGTGCGGTCGCCCCGGTCGGAGCCCTTTTCCATCACATGGTTCAGGAGATCGAGATATTGCTTCATGGCGCGCTGATTCCGTTTCGGCCAATTTAAGCCTCAAGCAGCAGGAAACCAATCACCGGCGAGTATTTTCCCAATGTTTCTGATGCGGTCCATAAACGCTTTTATGACGTTGGCCCTTTCCTTGGGCTGAGGAAACCACTATATCAACCCTGCCGGCTTTCGGGCCGGCTATGGCGATAAACGAGCGGTGTAATAAGCCTATTGGACCCGGGGGCGGTACCCGGCGCCTCCACCAAAAACCGGCGGCCACGAAGGCCGGCTTTTGATGGGGGCGAAACAGGATCGACAAGGGTGTAAAGATCGTCTTTTTGCTCGGCATTGTACCGCCGTTATCGGGCTAAAATTGTAGTTGCAAACGACAACTATGCGGAAGCTCGTCTCGCTGCTTAATCGCAGTGTGACACTTCAAATCAAGTCCTAGTGGTTCGCACCTCTAGGCGGGGTCCGAAGGCACCTGGCAACAGAAGCCTTCACCTTCTCCCTGCCGCCGAAATCATGTATGCTGCTGAAAAACGTGACTCGGCTCCGGTCTTTCCCAAGGCGCCCGGACGTGGCATATAACCTTGTGAAAAGACTTCCGAACCGACGAAAGACAGGAAAAGCATGGGGCAGGATCATATCCGCTACGACATTCTGGCACAGGATGCACTTCGCGGCGTCATCCGCAAGGTTTTGGCGGAAGTCGGAGCGACGGGCCGTCTGCCCGGCGACCATCACTTCTTCATCACCTTCCTCACGGGTGCTGCCGGCGTACGCATCTCCCAGCACCTGAAGTCGAAATATCCCGAGCAGATGACCATTGTCATCCAGCATCAGTTTTGGGACCTGAAGATCACCGAGACGCATTTCGAGATCGGCCTTTCCTTCTCCGACGTTCCTGAGAAGCTGGTCATCCCGTTCAACGCGATCCGCGGCTTTTACGATCCCTCCGTCAATTTCGAGCTCGAATTCGATGTGCCGCTCGCCGATGGCGAGGAGTTGCCGTCCGGCGAGATCACCGCCTATCCCGTCGACGCGGCAGCAAAGCCGGATGAGGCTGCGGGCGCCAAACCCGGCGATGGCGAAGAGAAGAAGCCGGGCTCGGTCGTCTCGCTCGACTCCTTCCGCAAGAAGCAGTGATTTCAAAGGGAGGCTTGGCCTCCCTTTTTCATAAGGATTCAGGCCCCGCATGAGCGCCGAAATCGTCAATCTGCGCCAATTCCGCAAGCAGCAGGCCCGCTCCGAAAAGGAGGCGCAGGCCGAGCAGAACCGCATTTCCTTCGGTCGCACCAAGGCCGAAAAGCAGCTCACCCGCAGTCTGAACGAGAAGGCCGACAAGGCCCATCGCGCCGGCCGGATCGAGACGGATGACGACGGAGCCTGACACTTTCACGCAGAGCTTGAAGAGCCGGAATCGATTCCAAGATCAGCCACTTATGCGGTTTTACTGAATCAATCCGCGAAAGCCCAACCGAGACGCCGCTTCATGATCCGCAAGCATTCGGCGACATTGCACGGCCATCGCACCAGTTTTTCCCTCGAAGACGAGTTCTGGGCTGAGCTGAAAACGATCGCCGCAGGCCGCTCCATGGCATTGGCCGCGCTGATTTCGGAGATCGATGATCATCGGCCGCCGGACAGCAACCTGTCCTCGGCACTCCGGCTGCATGTGCTCGCCTGGGCGAAAGCCGGCGCTGCGGCATAATTCCTTCAATCGGACTCGATTCACGCCGCGCGCTGCAATCAAATCCCGCGCATATTCATTGCGCCTGAACGCCCGGCACCTGGTCGAAATTGAGCGAACCGGGCGGCCCGCTGCGCCGCGCCGCTTCCGCCTCGGCGGCAGCCCTCGCCTGCGCATCCGCCTTGGCTTTGGCCTCGGCCGCGCGTGCCGCCTCCGCTTCGGCGAGCGCCTTCTGCGCGGCCGCTGCCTGCGCCAATGCGCGCAGCCGCTCTTCCTCCGCCTGCCGTTGCTTTTCGATTTCGGCCGCCCTGACGCGCTCGGCGTCGTTGAACCGATAGAGGGCCGCCTCGCGGCGCAGCCGCTGCTTTTCGAGTACGATCGCTTGCAGCCGCTCGACGCGCCGGCGCTCGCGCTCAAAGGCGCGTAGCGACAGATAGCTGGTGATATCGGTCACATCCATCGTCTTGCCGGGCGACGGCAGCATGCCGGAAAAATTCAGCCTGAGCGCCGGCTCCGCGCCGGACAGCGCTTCCGTGCCCGGAATGAGCCCGACGCCCAACGTCGCGCTGATCCGTTCCTCCGGCAGCGCGATCTGCGCATCGGCGGTGATGCGGGCGAGATCGTTGGCGACGGCGACATTCTGCACGCGCAACGTCCCATCGGCGATATTGAAGGGGATGCCGAGCGGCGGCAGCTTCGCCTCTCCGTTGCTGAGCAGCGTCTCAACGATCGGATGCACCTTGCCGGCATTGATCTGCTCCTGCATCGTGTCGGTCGCGGCAAGCAGCGGCGGTAAGATGGCGAGGTTCAGCCCGCGTATGCTGCTATCTCCGAGCCTCAGTTCGCCCGAACCGTTCAGCGAACTGGCGATCTCGCCGATGGTCTTGCCCGAGGCTTCCATCGACAGCGACAATCCGAATTTGCCGTTGGCAATCGGTGCGCCGTCGCGCAGCCAGACGACGCCGGCAAGATCGGAATCGGCAAGCGCAAGCTTCGTCTGCAGGAAGCCGGTGCCGTCGGCATTGGTGAACAGCAGATTGCCGGAGAGCTTCCCGCCGTCCCAGCTGCCGGCCATGTCGTTGAGCTGCAGCTCGTCGCCCTTGTAGACGACGTTGCTTGTGAAGTCGGTGACCGCCGTTTCCGGCAGGCCTGGCCAGAACTGCTTGGCCGTCAGTTTCACGTTGACGTCGAGATCCTTGAAGACGGGCAGCCCGAGCGGCGCCGTCGTCAGCGCGCCATTGGCGGGATCGACGATCTGCCCGAACACCGCCTCGCCAAGCCAGCCGGCATCCGCCTTGGAGAGCGTCAGTTCGCCGCTCGCCGTCGTCTTCGCAGCCTTCCGGTCGAAGCTCAGCGCGCCTGAAAACTCGTTGTCGGCCGCATGGCCCTTGAGATCGGACAAGACGATCTTGTCGCTGTCGACGCCGGCATTGACCTGCAGGCCGAACGGCAGCCCGGTTCCCGTCTGCGGCAGGGCGATCCCGTTCATGATGAGATAGGGATCGATATCGGCGCTGTCGAGCGAAAGCGCGATCTGGCCGTTCATGAAAGTCTCCGGCCGGACATCGACCTTGCCGTTGGCGGTAAACGAGGTCCGGTCGGTGGCAAAGGTCAGCGCGGCATCGGCGGGATCGTTGCCCGATGCCTTCACCTTCAGCGTCAGGCGGCCGTTGGCGCCGACATCGACCGGCAGCGGATCGAGCCCGGCCTGGCCGAACAGGATGGACGGCACGGCATTTTCGAGCGTCGCCTCGAGGCTCGTCGTGCCGTTGCCGGTCAGGGCCAGCAGGTCGGACATGCGGTAATCGAGATTGACGCGGCTGCCGTTCGCAACACCGGCAAGCGTCACCGTCAGCGCATCGCCCTCGTCGCCGCCGAGCGTCAGCGCGCCGCGCAGCGCCGTATTGCCGTACCAGCCGGCATTTCGCACCAGCCGGTCGAGCACCGGGTGATGCGGCAGGTGCTCGCGCAGCATGGTGAAAAAGCCGCCGGGATCGGCCGATTTGAAGGTGATCTCGCCGGCGCCCTTATAGTCGAGCAGCGAGCCTTCCGCCCTGCCCGTCGCCGTCAGTTCGGCGCCTGCGATATTCTTGATCGACAGCCGGTCGACGGCAAGCGCCCCGTCGGCGATCGTGAAAGTGGTCTCGACATTCTCGGCATCGACGCCGAAAGCGGTGAACTTATCGGCCTTGAGCTGGGCGGCGATCTTGTGGTCGAGCACGCTGTCGCCGGCATCCTGGCCGGTCATCAGCCCGCTCAGCGCCTGCAGCGCATCGAGATCGAGCGTATCGCCGTTCAGTGCCACCGACAGCGTCGGTGTCTGGCCGGAGATCGCCTGCCGCTCCAGCCTGCCCTTCAGCGTCGCCGGTCCCATGGCGATCTCGAGATTTTCGAAACGCTGCAATTCGGGTGTCAGGCTGACATTGGCGGAAAAGCCGGCCTGCCGCAATTGCCGGATGGCCGGATCGACCGAGCCGGCAAGCCAGGAGGCAAGCCCCGTCGGCTGGCTGGAGGCCACCACGATCTGGCCGTTGAACGAGGCTTCGCCCTGCAGCAGGAGCTTGCCCTTGCCTTCCACCTGCGTGCGCCCCGGCAGCGTGCCGGTGGCGCTGTCGATCATCCAGCCGGTACCGGCTGGCTCCAACTCCAGCTGCACGTCGCGCAGCGTCGTATCGCCGGCGACGATCGCCGGCAGCTTGACACTCGCCTTTCCAGGCACCTGCGGGATCGGCACCTGCCGGATGACATCGATCAGCGAGCTCAGCCGCTGGCGTGCCGAGACCGCCGCATCGCGCGTCGTCTTGCCGGCCGCGCCCTGATTGCCGATGCGGTTGACGTCGATCTGCTGCCCGTCGGCGGTCAACAGGAATTCCGGCGCATTGCCGGTATCGAGCGTCGCCTCGCCGGTGATGACATAGGGATCGTCCGTCGGGCCGATCTCCATTCGGTATTCGGGAATGCGGATGCGTTCGTTGGTAAGCTCGAAGCGGCCCTTGACGCGGGGCGGCTGCTCTTTCTTGTTGGCGGGCCTGGCGCTGTTGCGGTTTTCGATCGCCGCCGAAAGCTGGCCCTGATAGTTCGGCTTGCTGTCGACGAGCTTCAATTCGCCGTCGAGATCGACGCTGACAGGCTGTTTGTCCGGCGAAAGCTTCGTGCGCATGCGCAGCACGCCCTTCTCGTCCGGCTGGCTGCTCGATATCACAAAGCTGCCGTGCTCGCCGTCAAGCGCCGCATCGCCCTCGATACGCCAGGGGCCGGCCAGCGACTTGGCCGACATTTCCGCATTGAGGCCTGTGATCCGGCGGGAGCGGCCCGACTGGTCGTCGATGAACTCGACTTCGCCGCCATTGACATGCACGTTTTCGAGAACGACGGTTTTCGCCGGTATTTCGGCGTGGCTGCCGCGCATCCAGTCGAGCGTGCCGTCCTTGAGCAATCTCAGGCGCACCTTCGGATTGACGACGCGCATGTCGAAAATCAGCGCCTCGCCCGACAGGAAAGGCGCAAGCTCCGCATCCATGGAGAACTGCTCGACCTTGACGATCGGCGTGCCGTCCGCTTCCTGGCCGACGCGCACGTCGTGCAGCGTCACCGACGGAAACGGCAGCAACCGCGCATCCACCGTGCCGTAGACGGTGACTTTCTTGCCGATGATGCGGCTTGCCTGATCCTCGAAATTCTTGCGGAAATCCGTCCAGTCGATGAACAGCGGCGCAAGCAGCGCCACAAACAGCGCTACGACGATCACTCCCCCCAGAAAGACGAGGAACCGGCCTACCAATGCAAGAATTCTCCATTCGGGATACTGTTGCCGACACTAGCGCTATTCATGCCGGGGGCAAGGCCCAAGTTCATGAGAATATTCCGTTTTCAGCCCTGGTGGAAAATCTTGCCGGGATTGAAGATATCGTCCGGATCGAGCGCCTGTTTCACCTGTCGCATCAGATCCACCGTGCCCCCCAGCTCCTGTTCGAGGAACGCCATCTTGCCCTGCCCGATTCCGTGTTCGCCGGTGCATGTCCCGTCCATGTCGAGCGCCCGCCGATTGAGCCGCTGCACGAAGCTCTCGGCCTTGGCGATGTCTTCGGCGCTTTTGTCATCGAACAACAGCAGCACATGAAAGTTCCCGTCGCCGGCATGGCCGACGATCGGGCCGAGCAGTCCATGCGCCTCGATATCGGCCTGCGTTTGCGAAACACAATCGGCAAGCCGCGATATCGGAACACAAACATCGGTCGAAAGTGCGGCAAGCCCGGGCGCCAGCGCCCTTGCGGACCAATAGGCATCGTGGCGCGCCTTCCAGAGCTTGGTCCGCTCCTCGGCGTTGGCGGTCCACAGGAATTCGCCGCCGCCGCATTCCGCCGCGATCTCGCCAAAGGCTGCCGATTGCAGCGGCACCGTCTCGTCGGTGCCGTGGAATTCGAGGAAGAGTGTCGGGCTTTCGGCATAGGAAAGCTTGGAATAGGCATTGCAGGCCCGCATCTGCACCGTATCGAGCAGCTCGATGCGGGCCACGGGAATACCCATCTGGATCGTCATGATGACGGCGTCGCAAGCGGCCTTGACACTCGGAAAGGCGCAGGCGCCGCCGGCGATCTTCTGCGGGATCGCCTGCAGGCGCAGCGTCACCGAAGTCAGGATGCCAAGCGTGCCCTCGGCGCCGACGAAGAGCCGCGTCAGGTCGTAGCCGGCGGAAGATTTGCGGGCGCGCCGGGCCGTGCGGATCTCCTCGCCATTGGCGGTGACGGCTGTGACGGCAAGCACATTGTCCTTCATCGTTCCGTAGCGCACGGCATTGGTGCCGGAGGCCCGCGTCGAGGCCATGCCGCCGATGGAAGCATTGGCGCCGGGATCGATCGGGAAGAACAGGCCGGTATCACGCAGGTGGATGTTCAGCGCCTCGCGCGTCACACCCGGCTCGACGGTGCAGTCGAGATCCTCCGGATTGACTTCGAGCACCCGGTTCATACGGCTGAAATCGATCGAAATACCGCCATTGGCGGCATTGACCTGGCCCTCCAGCGAGGTGCCGACACCGAAGCCGATCACCGGCACCTTGTGGGTCGCACATAGCCTGACCGCCGCCTTCACATCCTCGGCGCTCTCGGCGAAGAGCACACCATCAGGCAGCTGCGGCGGGATGTAGGTGGTCGTGTGGGCATGCTGTTCACGGAAGGATTGGCCGGTCTGGAAGCGCTCGCCGAAGGTCTGTTTGAGAATGCCGAGCACGGCTGATATCCCCGCCTCGTTGCGTGTGCCGGCCTTCGCGTCCTTCAGCGCCATCCCTTTGATCTCCCTGCCATTTCGCAGAAACCACATCATGTCCTGCAGGCTACAGCGCCGCGCATCTGTTCAGACACGCGAAGGCCGCTGTAGACCTTTAAAATTACTGCATAATTTCATCCTTAAATCGATTCCGATTTAAGGAATTATCCAGCAGGCTGGGTATGGGGCAAGTCAAAGCGGCTGTCCAGTTAAGATTGCCGGAAGATTTCATTCCCCTCTTGTTATAGACCCATTGCCACACGCAAGTCCGCTGTCTCCGGCGCCTCAGACGATCGGTGGGTTGAGCCGCGCAAAACCCTCCTGCCGCCGATAGGGGAAATAGGGATAGGGCGCCGTCACGGCGCTGACGGCGTCGAGCCTTGCGATCTCGTCCTTCGAAAGGCTCCAGCCGACCGCGCCGAGGTTCTGCCTGAGCTGCTCCTCGTTGCGTGCGCCGATGATGACGCTCGAGACCGTCGGCCGGCCAAGCAGCCAGTTGATGGCGATCTGCGGCACCGTCCGGCCGGTTTCCTCCGCAATGGCGTCCAGCACCGCGACGATGTCGAACAGCTTCTCGTCGTCGACAGGCGGGCCGTATTGCGCCGTTTCGTGCAGCCGGCTTGCCGCAGGCAGCGGCTGGCCGCGGCGGATCTTGCCGGTCAGCCGTCCCCAGGCGAGCGGGCTCCAGACGAGAGCGCCGACGCCCTGGTCGGCGCCGAGCGGCATCAGCTCCCATTCGTAATCGCGCCCGGCCAGCGAATAATAGACCTGATGAGCGACATAACGCGGATAGCCGTGGCGTTCGGCGGCGGCGAGCGACTTCATCAGCTCCCAGCCGGCAAAGTTGGAAACGCCGACATAGCGGATCTTGCCTGAGGAAACGAGCCCGTCGAGCGTCGACAGCACCTCCTCGACCGGCGTCGAGGCATCGAAGGCGTGAAGCTGCAGGAGGTCGATATAATCGGTCCCGAGCCGGCTGAGCGCTGCCTCGGTGGCGCGGATCAGCCGCGCCCGCGACGTTCCCCAGTCCTGCGGCCCCTCGCCCGTAGGCAGCGCCGTCTTCGTCGAGATCAGCACGGCGTCGCGCCGGCCGCGGATCGCCTGGCCGAGCACCTCTTCGGAAGCGCCGGCCGAATAGACGTCGGCGGTGTCGAAGAGATTGACGCCGGCTTCGAGGCAGATGTCGACCAACCGCCGCGCCTCTTGCGCATCGGTATTGCCCCAGGCGCCGAACAGCGGACCGCTGCCGCCGAAGGTGCCGGCGCCGAAGCTCAACACCGGCACTCTGAGGCCGGATGCGCCGAGATTTCTGTAGTCCATGGATCTGTCTCCTTCGTTTTCGTCTGAGATAGACCTCGGCAACCCGGTGATATAGATTGCCTGTCAGCAAATCATTTATGACTTGAATTCATCATGAGCCGTCAGGACATCAACCGCTCCGGCGAAATGGAGGTCTTCGTCAGCGTCGTCGAGCGCGGCGGATTTTCCGCGGCCGCCATGGCGCGGCGCATGACGCCGTCGGCCGTCAGCAAGCTCGTCGCCCGCCTGGAGAAACGCCTCGGCGCACGCCTCGTCAATCGTTCGACGCGGAAGCTGCAGCTGACGCCTGAGGGTTGCGCCTTTTACGAGCGCAGCATCGCCATCCTTGCCGATATCGCCGAGGCCGAGCGCCAGGCCTCATCAGGCGAACAGGCCTCGGGCCGCATCCGCGTCAACACCAGCGGCTCCTTCGGCAACCATGTGCTGGCGCCGCTCGTGCCGGCCTTCATGGCGCTTCATCCCGCCGTGACGCTGGATATTTCTCATACCGACGCGATCGTCGACCTGATGGAGGAGCGCGCCGACGTCGCGATCCGCGCCGGCCCCTTGAAGAGCTCCAGCCTGATTGCCCGCAAGCTTGGCGCCACCGGCAAGATCATCGTCGCCTCGCCCGACTATCTCAGGCGTCACGGCGAGCCACGCACGGTCGCCGATCTCCGCCGCCACTGCCGCATCGGCTTTTCCTACGCCCGCGCCGTCGAGGGCTGGCCGCTGCGCGAAGACGGCGAGACGGTAACGGTCCCGATCACGCCCGGCGTGCAGGTGGGAGATGGCGAAGCCATGCGGCATCTGGCGCTGTCCGGTGCCGGTCTCGCCCGGCTTGCCGCCTTCACCGTGCGTGCCGATATCGATGCCGGCCGGCTGGTGCCCGTGCTCGAAGAAGCCAATCCCGGCGATCTCGAAGAATTCTACGCCCTCTATATGGGCCAGGGCGGCCCGTTGCCGGCGCGCGTGCGCGCCTTGCTCGATTTCCTCGCAGGCCATGTGCGTCTCTCATCCATGAATACAATGGTTTAAAGCCGCCGCTTGAATCGAATTCGCAATCCGGGCCGCCGAAGAGCCAGATTTCGCAATTGACCGCCGCCATTGCCGCTGCCTATACCGAACCCGCGCCAGCCGGTCCTTGCAGCCGGCCTCTCTTCGACATGCCGGAGCTTCCTCCCATTTTCAGCCTCAGGGCTTGGCACCGGCCAGGAAAGATATGGGGATCATGCCATTCAGCGACGCACGCCGCCTGCTGCGGGATGCCGGCCTGCCGAAATGGGCCCTGCTGCTGGCGCTTTCGACCGCTCTCGTCGTCTTCCTCGAACTCTTTGCCCTGCCCGCCTCGCTGCTGATCGGACCGATGGCCGCGGCCATCGTGCTGGCGCTCACCGTCGGCAAGGGAAAGCTTCGCGTGCCCGCCTGGCCGCTGCAATTCGGCCAGGTCCTAGTCGGCCTGATGATGGCGCGCACCATCACCCCCGACATTCTCGGCACGATGGCGAAGGACGCGCCGCTCTTCCTGCTTTTCATCTTCTCGGTCATCGCCATCGCCACCGGTCTCGGCTGGCTGCTGACACGCTGGCAGGTACTGCCTGGAACCACCGCCGTCTGGGGCTCCTCGCCGGGCGGGGCGTCGGCCATGGTCATCATGTCGGAGGCCTATGGCGCCGATGCCCGCCTCGTCGCCTTCATGCAATATCTGCGCGTCGTCTTCGTCGCCGTCGGCGCTTCGGTGATCTCGCGCCTTTGGGTGGCGGCCGACGGCGCCGAGCCGCCGCCGCTCATCCTTTTTCCCGCGGTCGACTGGCCGGCCTTCGCGGCGACCACCGCCTTTGCCGCCATCTGTGCCTATGGCGTCCGCCGCCTGCGCATTCAGGGCGGCACGATCATCGTGCCGCTCTTTCTCGGCGCCTTCCTGCAGGGCATCGGCTTTCTGAAGATCGAGTTGCCGATGTGGCTGCTCGCCATCGCCTATGCGCTTGTCGGCTGGAGCATCGGTCTGCGTTTCACCCGCTCGATCCTTGAGCATGTGGCACGCGCCCTGCCGCGGGTGTCAGCCTGCATCGTGCTGCTGATGGCGCTCTGCGGCTGCATGGCGGCTGCGCTTCATATCTTCGCCGGCATCGACCCGCTGACGGCCTATCTCGCCACCAGCCCGGGCGGCGCCGATTCCGTCGCCATCATCGCCGCCTCCAGCGATGTCGACGTGCCCTTCGTCATGGCGATGCAGACCGGCCGTTTCCTTGTCATTCTGATGATCGGCCCGGCGCTCGCCCGCTTCATCGCCCGTCGCTCCGGCCTTGCGGAAAATCCCGTATAAAGCGCCGCGCAGGGTTATGGGCGAGCGCCGCCCACTGGCCGGGCGTCATGCCGTAAGCCTTCTTGAAATGCCGGTTGAGATGGCTCTGGTCGGCAAAGCCGGTCGCAGCCGCCGCGTCCGAAATCCCCTCTCCCGCGCCGACCATGGTGCAGGCCCGCTGCAGCCGCCGCATCAGCAGATAGCGGTGCGGGCTGGTGGCGAAGGCCGCCCGGAAATGCCGCGACAGCGCGAAACGGTCGAGCCCCGTCACCGCTTCCAGCTCGCCGGAGCGTACTGCGCGGGTCGTATGCGCCTCAAGATAATCCCGCGCCGCCCGCGCCTGCCGCCAGGCGACGCTGCCGAGCGGCCGGCGCGGCAGCAGCGCATGCTTGGACAGCCCGCCCGCCACCTGCGACAGGAAATCGTCGACGAAAAGCTCGTCCAACTCGCGGTCGAGCTCGCCGAGGGCGGCGAGCAGCACAGCCGCCAGCGCCGGATCGCCGATGACGGGCTGGTCGACGAAAGGCAGACCGACACCATCGGCCTCCAGGCATTCGAGCAGCAGCGACGGCTCCAGGTAGAGCATGCGGTAGTGCAGCCCGTCCTCGGTCCCGGCCCCGCCGTCATGCTCCTCATCGGGATGCAGCACGATCACCTGGCCCGGCAGGCTGAAGCGCCGCTCGCCGCGATAGCCGAACGTCTGCACACCCTTCAGCGTCACGCCGAGCGCATAGGTGTCGTGTCGGTGCGGCTCGAAGGCATTGCCTGAAAACTGCGCCTCGATGCGCTCGATACCGGGAAAAGCCGGCGCCGCCAGGATGGCGTTGCCGGCAGGTCCCGCGCACAAACGTTCAAGACCTTCGAGGGCCTGCGGATGTAGATCCTGGCTCAACGCGCCCGAGACTCCCTAACCCGAGGTGAAAGACTGTCCGATGTTTGATACCAAAATTGCCGTCGTCCTGCGAAACAATCTTGCCGGCTGGCAGAAGCTGAACGTCACCGCCTTCCTGATGACCGGCATCGCCGGCGGCCATCCCGAAATCATCGGCGAGCCCTACAAGGATCGCGTGGGCAATCTCTACAATCCGCTATCGATCCAGCCGATCATCGTGCTTTCCGCCGACGAGGCAACGATGTCAGCCATCCACCGACGCGCGCTGGAACGCGATGTCACCGCCTCGCTCTTCATCGAGGAAATGTTCGCAACCGGCCACGACGCCGCCAACCGCGCCGTCTTTTCCGAATATGCGCCCGATGATGCCAGGGTGGTCGGGATCGCGCTGCGCGCCGAAAAGAAGATCGTCGACAAGATCACCAAGGGCGCGGCGATGCAGCAGTAACAAAAACGGCCGGGCATAGCCCGGCCGCTTCAAAGACGGAAAGTCTGCCTCAGCCCTGTGTGATCGGCGCGATCTGGATTTCGACGCGACGGTTCTGGGCGCGGCCGGCCTCGCTGGCATTGGAGGCAACCGGCTGCGACGGGCCGAAGCCGACGGCCGAGACGCGGCGCTGGTCGATGCCCTGGCCGCCGAGATAATCGGCGACCGAAAGCGCGCGGCGCTGCGACAGGTCCTGATTGTGCTGCAGGCTGCCGGTCGAATCCGTATGGCCGTTGACGTCGATCAGCGTGCGGTTGAACTTGCGCAGCACGATCGCCACCGAATTCAGCGTCGGATAGAAGCCCGGCTTCACCGCATCCTGGTCAACGTCGAAGGTGATGTTCGACGGCATGTTGAGAATGATGTTGTCGCCGTTGCGGGTTACCGAAATACCGGTGCCTTCGAGCTGGGCGCGAAGCTCGGATTCCTGCTGATCCATGTAATTGCCGATCGCGCCGCCGGCGAGCGCACCGACGCCGGCGCCGATCAGCGCTGCGTTGCGCTTGCCGTGGCCGCCGCCGCCGACAGCCACGCCGACCAGAGCGCCGCCAAGCGCGCCAAGTGCTGCGCCACCCGCCGTATTGGAAACCTTCTGTTCACCGGTATAGGGATCGGTCGTCGTGCAGGCGCTGAGATAGCTTGCTGCGACAGCCAAAAGTACGAATTTCTTGATCATGGACAGGATGGTCTCCGTTCGAAGCTGATACGAGCAAATGGCAAGGATTGCGGCAAGAAAATGAAGATGTTCTCGTGATAAGGGAATTTCAGGCGCCGAAATAGGAGCCATGTTGCGGGAATGCGCTGATATCACCAGTTTTAATGGATCGACCACGCGTCAGTGCCCGGCCCCGTCCTTCGAGGCCCCTGCGGGGCGCCTCAGAGCCTGTGAATGTTTTGTGGCGGTGTCGATGGGATTGTGATTCTGTTGGGTGGTTGATTTGCTTGGGGGATGATGGTGAGCGACGAGCTGTTCGAAGGATTGCCGGTGCATGGATCGCAGCGCAGTGCTCAGGCGGGGCGCGGGGCGGCGCGCATGCGCGAGCCGGTGCGCGATCAGATCGAGTTGCGTGCCGTGGATATCGACAGCTTGATCGGCCAGGATCACGCGGTGCGCGTGATTTGGAGCTATGTCGAGGGACTGGATCTGAGCGCGCTTGAAGATCGGATCAAAGCGCGTGAGCAGCGGCCGGGCCATCCGCCGATTTCGCCACGGCTTTTGCTGGCGCTGTGGCTCTATGCCAGCAGCGATGGCGTCGGCAGTGCGCGGGCGCTGGAACGGCTGTGCGGGAGCCACGACGTCTATCGCTGGCTGTGCGGCGGCGTCTCGGTGAACTATCACACGCTGTCGGATTTTCGGGTTGGTTGCGCCGATCTGCTCGACCGGCTGCTGGCCGAGCATCTGGCGGCGCTTGCCGATGCCGGCCTCGTCGCTTTCGATAATTTGGCGCAGGATGGCGTGCGGGTCCGGGCGAGCGCGGGTGCCGCCTCGTTCGGCCGCAAGGCGACGCTTGATCGGCATCTTTCCATTGCCGAGGCGGTTGTGGATCAGCTCAAGCGCGAGGTCGATGCGCGTTCGGATGCCAGCACTCGGCGCATCGAGGCTGCCAGGCAACGAGCGGCGCGTGAGCGCGGCGAGCGGCTCAGAGCAGCCAAGGCCGCTCTTGACGAGATTCAGCGCCATCGCCAAGCGCGCGAAGAAAAGCGCGGCAATGGCAAAAAGCCGAAGGAGCCGCGCGCCTCCAGCACGGATGCGCAGGCGCGGGTGATGAAGATGGCCGACGGCGGCTTCCGTCCGGCTTATAATGTGCAGGTTGCGAGCACCGCCGGCGAGCAGTTCGTGGTCGGGCTCGAGGTGACCAATGCCGGCTCCGATCGCGGCCTCATGCGGCCGATGCTGGAGCGGTTGCGCGCGCTGAGCGGCCATCTGCCGCGCCGCTATCTCGCCGATGGCGGCTTTTGCAGCGCTGAAGATATCGAGTGGGCGCACGGCGAAGGGGTCGAGGTCTTTTGTCCGCCCACGCAGTCCAAACACGGAACCGATCCCTTCTTGCCGCGGCGCGGCGACGGTGCGGGTGTGTCAACCTGGCGGACCCGCATGGGAAGCGAGACGGGCAAGGCTCAGTACAAACCCCGCTCGATCTGCGAATGCATCCATGCCCGCTGGCGCAACTGGAATCTGCGACAATTGACGGTGCGCGGCATCGAAAAGGTCCAGGCCGTCGTGCTCTGCTACGCACTCACCAACAATATCCTGCAAGGCCATCGGCTTGCCAATGGCTAAACCAGGGCAATCACCCTGACGCCAACACGCGACCATCAAAACGCACCGCGTAATCGGCTAACGCTCGATGGCATCGGCCAGCCAAGACCAGCCAACACTGGCCTGAAACGCACAAGATTCAAAAGCTTCACAAGCTCTCAGGATGAGGCCGGAGAGAGGTTGCGGCTTGCCCAATCAGAGCGCAGCGCCCTGCCGCTGATAACCTAGCCGCAGGGCGCGACAACCAGCCCTCATGGTGAGGAGGCCCGCAGGGCCGTCTCGAACCACGAGGGCGGGTGGCGGCTCACATCCTTAGAAATTCTGGAACAACTGCCTGACCGTATCATAAGTGGCATTGGCGATGTTCAGCGATTGCAGGCCGAGCTGCTGCTGCGTCTGCAGCGCCTTGAGCCTGCTCGACTCTTCCTCCATGTCGGCATCGACGAGCCGGCCGATTCCGGCGGTGTTGTTGTCGTGCAGTTTCATGGCGAAATCGTTCTGCAGGTTGATACGTTTCTCCAGCGCGCCGAAGGCCGAACCGACCGTCGTCAGCTGCGTCAGCGCGGCATCGACGACACTGATCATTTCGCCGATCTGCCCCTGCGTCGTGGCGTCCGAAAGCGAGATCACCACCTGCCCGGTGGTGGTGCCGTTCTTGCTTTCCATCAGCACATAATTCTGCGAGGCGCCGAGTTCGGTGGCGAAATAGGACGAGGTCAGCACACCGTATTCGCCAGAACCGGTGGCGCGATCGTCGATCAAATAGCGCGCGTCCTTGGAGCTCGTCGCCCCCACCGGCGTGTTGTCGATATGATAGCTCAGCATGCCGACCGAGACCGTGCCGTCCGCATTGCGGATGAAGGAGGCCGGGATTTGGCGCGGCTGCGTCGGCGTCGCGTCGTTGTTGAGGATCACCCAATTGTCGCTGTTGAAGGTCGCCGATTCCGAAACGCTGCGCAGTTGCTCCTGCAGCTGTTTGATCTCTTCGTTGACCTTGTCCTTGTCAACGCCGTCTTCGGTCGCGGCAACCAGCTTGGCCTTGATCTCGGAGACGACGTCGATGACGTTTTCGACGCCGGTATAGGCTGTGCCCATCGTCGCCGCCGCCATGCCGAGTGCATCCTGGATCGCCGACACAGCCTTGTTGTCGGTGCGCGCGGTGGTGGCGACCGACCAGTAGACGCCATTGTCGGCGGCTTTCGCGACACGCATTCCGGTCGTGATGTGGTTTTGCGTAACCGTCATGTTGCGGTTGATATCGCGCAGCACATGAAGCGCCGCGTCCACGGAGACGCGCTGATAAATACTCACGGGAACTACACTCCAAAACGCAAACAGGACGCAAACTGCACAAAGAAATGAACCGTTGCCGCGCGGACATTCATGTCCGGGGTCGCTGGGGTTCCAGCGCGTTGCGGCCTTCAAGAAACGAAGAAGACCAGCCGGTTGCTGGTCACGATCATTGCCGTTTATGCTTAACAAACGGCTAAACTTCAGAAGTAATTTATCTTATTTCAAAAGGTTTGATACACCATAAGAACGCCGCCGAATGGCGATCCGGCGGCGTCTTCAGTTCGGATGGAGGCCTATTCGGCGGCCTGCAGCTGTTCCTCGTCGGGTGCGGCGCGGGGCCGCGTGGCGACCGCCATCTCCTCGTGCAGCCGCGCTTCTTCATGGGCGTGCGGTTTGCCGAAGCGGGCGAGCAGCAGATAGGCGACCGGCGTGATGAACAGCGTCACCAGCGTCGCGAAGCCGAGGCCGCCGACGATCACCCAGCCGAGCGCGACGCGCGCTTCGGCGCCGGCGCCATGGGCAAAGACCAGCGGCACGCCGCCAAGGATGGTGGCGATCATCGTCATCATGACAGGGCGAAGGCGCAAGGCGCAGGCCTTTTCGATCGACGAGCGCACGTCCTCGCCCCGGTCGCGCAGCTGATTGGCGAATTCGACGATCAGAATGCCGTTCTTCGCCATGACGCCGACCAACAGCACCAGTCCGATCTGGCTGTAGATATTGAGGCTGGAGCCGGTGATGATGAGCGCAAAGACGGCGCAGGCAAGGCCGAGCGGCACCGTCGACATGATGATCAGCGAGGACAGCACGCTTTCGAACTGCGCCGCCAGCACCAGGAAGATGATGACGATGGCAAAGCCGAAGGTCAGCGCCATGCCGCTCGAATTCTCCTCCAGCGTCGCGGCTTCGGCAAGCGGCAGCAGGCGTGCGCCGGCCGGCAGCAGCGGCTGCGCAAGCTCCGTCACCTGCTTGACCGCGTCGCCGAGCGACATGCCGCCCTTCAGGCCGGCGGTGATCGCGACGGAGGCGAGCTGCTGTTCGCGGTTCAGCTGCGGCGCGACCGAACCTTCCTTCATCGTGGCAATAACCGACATCGGCACGATCTTGCCGTCGCCGGTTTTCAGGAACACGTTTTCGAGGTCGGTCGGATCGTCGATCGGCCGCGTCGTCGAGGTCAGAAGCACGGGATAGGACTCGCCGTCGACAAAGACGTCGACCACCGAGCGCCCTTCGAGCAGCGACTGGATCGCCGTCGAAAGCCCCGTTATGTCGATGCCGAGATCCGAGGCACGCTCGCGGTCGATCGCCACCGACACCTGCGCCTGGCTGGGCTCGTTGGTCAGGCGCGGCGTATCGTACCGGCCGGTGGCGTCGAGTGCCTGGACCAGCTTGGCCGCCGCCGCCGTCAGCGCCTCATGATCGTTGCCGATCAGCGCCATCTGCACGCCGCTGCCGGCGCCGCGGATGCGCAGGCTGTTGGAGGAGATGGCATTGCCGCGCAGTGCCGGCACCCTTGCTGCCGCCTGATTGATGTCGCCCACGATCTCCGCCTGCGTCCTGTGGCGCTCTCCCCAGGGCGCAAGCGTCAGCACCATGAAGCCGCTATTCAGCGAACCGCCCTGGCCGGAGATCGAGAAGACGTTGCGGATGTCGCCGCTGTCGACGAGCGGCTGCAGATTTTCCTCGACGAGCTGCATCTTGTCGCGGGTGTATTCGAGGCTTGATCCCTGCGGCGTCGTCAGCCGCATCATCACCATCGACCGGTCCTCTTCCGGCGTCAGTTCGCTTCTGACGCTCGAGAAGGCGACGAGTGCCGCGCCGGCAAAGATCACCGAGAACAGGAGGACGACGAAGGGGGCGTTGAGGCAGCCGTGCAGCGCCCATTTGTAGAGCCGGGCGAGCGCCCCGCCCAGACGGCCGAGCGCGCCGTGATCTTCGATCATCGGCTTCGTCAGCATGCGCGAGGCCAGCATCGGGCAGAGCGTCAGCGCCACGATCGACGACAGGCCGACGGAGAACGCGAGCACGAAGCCGAATTCACGGAAGAGGCCGCCGACCTGTCCCGGAAGGAAGGAAAGCGGGATGAACACGGCCGCAAGCGTCGCGGTCGTGGCGACAACCGCGAAGAACACCTCGCGCGTTCCAAGCACGGCGGCCGCTCGCGGCCCCATGCCTTCGGCACGCCGCCGCACGATATTTTCAAGCACCACGATCGCGTCGTCGACGACGAGGCCGGTCGCCAGCACGATCGCCAGCAGCGTCAGGATGTTGATCGAGAAGCCGACCATATAGATCGCAGCCAGCGTGCCGATCAGCGCCACCGGCATGCTGACCGCCGGGATCAGCGTCGCCCGCCAGTCGCGCAGGAAGAGATAGATGACGGCGGTGACGATGACGGCAGCGAGCACCAGCGCCAGCACCACCTCGTGGATCGCGCCCTGGATGAAGACGGCGTCGTCGCTGGTGATCGCGATCGTCGTGCCCTCGGGCAGCGTCTTCGACAATTGCTCGACGGCGGCCTTGATGCCGGTCGAGATATTCAGCGTGTTGGATTGCGCCTGGCGGATGATGCCGAGGCCGATGCCCGGCTTGCCGTTCGAGCGCAGCGCCGTTTCGCCGTCGCGTGGGCCGAGCGTCACCGTCGCGACGTCACCGAGCCGGACGCGGTCTTGCAGCATGACGTTGGAAAAATCCGCCGGCGTCTGCAGGTTGGCGGTGGCGCGCACCACGATATCCTGCGTATTGCTCTTCAGCGATCCCGCCGGCACGTCGAGGGCGGCATTGTCGAGCGCCTTGGTCAGATCGCCGATGGTCAGTCCGCGGCTCGCCAGCGCCCCCTGATCGACATCGACGCGGAAGACCTTCTCCTGGTCGCCATATTCCTCGACGTCGGCGACGCCGTCGACGGAGGCGAGGCGATCGATCACCTCGTTTTCGACGAGCTGCGTCAGGTCGTCCATGTTGAGATTGGTGGAGGTGACGGCAAGGCGCATGATCGCCGAGGAATCCGAATCCGCCTTGACGATCTGCGGCGCATCCGCTTCATCGGGCAGGTTCTGGGTGATGCGGCCGATCGCGTCGCGCACGTCGTTGGCGGCGACAGCGAGATCGATCGTATCCGAGAATTCGAGCGTCACCCGGCTCTGGCCGAAGGAAGAAGTCGAGGAGATCGATTTCAGCCCGCTGACGCGCGCAACCGCGCCCTCGATCACCTTGGTCAGTTCCTGGTCGATCGTCTGCGGCGATGCGCCGTCGAAAGTGGTGCGCACGGTGACGACGGGACGGTCGACATCCGGCAGTTCACGCACCTCGACGCCGACATAAGCCGCAAGGCCGGCGACCACCATCAGCGTGTTGAACACCAGCGCCAGGATCGGCCGGCGAACGAAAAGCGCGGTGAAGCTCTGCTTGCCCGAGGTCCTGTCCTGATGAATCTCGGTCACATTCATTGCGTGGCGACCTCCGCATTCGCGGCGACATCGGCTGAAACCCGCACCGCCCCGCCCTCACGCACGCGCTGCAGGCCCTGCGTCACGATCTTGTCGCCGTCCTTGAGGTCGGCTTTGACGAGCACAAAATCCGGGTTGCGCTGCACGACGCTGACCCGCACCTTATGCGACTTGTCGTCGGTCACCAGCCAGACGAAGGACCCTTGCGAATCCCACTGCACTGACTGCGGATCGACGGCCGGATATTTATCACCGGGGAATTTCATGCTGACGCTGAAGGACATGCCGGCGCGCAGCTCGTCGGAAGAGTTGTCGATGCGGGCCCGCAATCGAAGCGTACGGCTTGCCGCGTCGATGCGGTTGTCGACGGCCTCGACCACGCCGGTAAACATCTGTCCCGGCTTGGCGACCGACATCGCCTCCACCGGCTGACCGACCGACACCGTGTTGGAGAAGCGCTCAGGCACCCAGAAGTCGACGAGGATTTCCGAACGGTCGTCGAGCGTGACGATCGGGATGCTCGTCGTGACGTTATCGCCGATATTGACCGGCACGATGCCGACGATGCCGTCGATCGGCGCAATAATGTTGCGCCGTGCGAGATTGAGCTCGGCGGCCTGCAACTGCAGCCGCGCGCCCTGCTCGGCGATTTCGGAATCGAAGACATCCATGCGCGACACGCTGGATTTGATGTTGTGATAGAGATTGGATTTCTCGACGGCCGCCTTGACCGCCACATCGGCCTGGCCGCGGGCGATCACCTGCTCCTCGCTGTCGAGCTTGGCCAGCACCTGGCCGGCCTTCACCCTGTCGCCCGACTTGATGAGGATTTCGCGGATCGTACCCGAGGCCTGCGGCGTGACCGCGACCGAGCGGATCGCGTCACCGGTGCCGATGGCGTTCAGCCGGTCGTTGACGACGCCCTGGACGACGGCCTGCGTCGCGACAAGAATGGCGCCGTTGCGCCCACCGCCATTGCGGCGGTTCTGTCCCTGTCCCTGGCCCTGTCCTTGGCCCTCTCCCTGCCCCTCGCCACGCTGCTGGCCTTGCGCCCGGGTATCCCCCGTCTCCTCAGCCTTCGGCGCGATCCTGGAAACGAGGTTCTCTGGAATACCTGCATCGCGCATCATTTCGCCGGCGCCGGGCACAAAGAAAACCCACGCGGCAAAGCCGGCAACAATGACGATGAGAGAAAGTATCAACTGCTTCCAAAAGGCCATTCACGTCTCCAGAGGGACTCGAGGTTGGACCAGGGTCGGTCGAAAGAGGCGCCGCGGGATCAACATCCCGTCTGATGCGACAATATCGCGCGTTTACAGTTTACCGGCAAGCATAAGCAGCCGGCATTACCGATTTGTAATATCAGCAAAGAATGGGAATAACCCGACCGCTCACTTTTGCTTGAGCGAACCTCGCAAACGTCTTCGACGCCCCTGAAAAAACCAGCCGGGATCGTCGATTTACCGGCGCATCGACCATCGCAAGCCCATGACGGCCGCAATCCCCAGTATCGGCCACACCGCCCAGAACTGCCCCGTCCAGGTGAAGAGGTTGATGCCGACCATGCCGAGCGCCACGATCGCCAGCGAGGTGGCCTTCCGGTTGAACAGGATCTGGCTGCGATTCCAGGCGAAGGCGGCGACGACGGCGAGCGCAAGCACCGGAAAGCGCGCCCAGAAAACGCCCTGCCACGATAGAAGATTGATACCGATCAGCACAGCCGCGATGACGCCGAGCACAGCGAACAGCCTGCGTCCGGCAGGCGCGGGTCTTGCTTCGGCGATCTCAGCCGCCGGCTGCGGCCGCGAGGGGCTTGGTCGTTGGGGAGGCGGCGCCTCATCGCCGATCTTTACCGCATAGCTCGGCACGCCTTCATCGACGTTCTTCACCATCAGCGGCCCGAGAAACTCGAAACCGACAGCGACCTTGTTGCGGACCTGATCGTAGACGGTGCTCGATATGACGATGCCGCCGGCCGAAGCCGAGGCCTGCAGCCGCGCGGCGATGTTGACGCCGTCGCCGTAGATGTCGTCGCCTTCGACGATCACATCGCCGAGATTGATGCCGATGCGGAACAGCATGCGGCCGTCTTCCGGGCGGCGGGCATTGAAACCGGCCAGTTCGTTCTGGGTGTCGACGGCCGCGCGCACCGCCTCGACCACGCTCGGGAAATCGGCGATCAGCCCATCGCCCCAGGTATTGATGACGCGGCCGCCATGGCTTTCGATCAGGCGCCCCATCGCCTCCCGGCAGCGCTTCAGCGCCGCAAGCGTCCCCTCCTCGTCAGTCCCCATCAGCCGGGTATAGTCCTGCACGTCAGCACAGAAGATCGTCGTCAGCTTGCGCCGCGTTTCACTCATAATCTCTTGTCTCCGCGCTATTCGCTCCCGGACGCTCGCTGCAAACGTGAATGCGGGTGAGTGATGGGCGATTGCAGCGGCGGCAGGTTACTAAGCCTTTGTCTTCGTTGCCATCGATAATTGCACACTATCGACGGCAACAAATGCGGCTCGGAGACATAGCGACGATCATTGAACGATCTTGCGGGGGCTCGCCGTGTGCTCTCTCGCCACGGTATTCGAACCATCGATTTCCTGAAGCAACACGTCGTAGCCCCAGAGATCGGCAAGATGCTGCAGCACAAGCCTCGTGTCGGCTTCCTGAAGATAGCTGCCATTCATCATAATATGCTGCAGCAGCAGGCGGCGGTCGCCGGCGAGGTCGACATCGACGATATCGATTGCCGGATCGGTCCAGCCGATATCGTATTCGCGGGAAAGCTGGCGGCGGATGCGCAGGTATCCGCGCTCATTGTGGATCGCCGAAACCAGAATGCCTTCGGTCTGTTCCGGATCATCGTAGAGATGGAACAGCCGCAACTGGCGGATCAGGTTCGGGCTGAGGAATTGGCTGATGAAACTCTCGTCCCGGTAATTGGCCCAGATGTCGCGCAGGATCGCCATCGCATCGCCCCGTCCGGCGATATCGGGAAACCATGCGCGGTCTTCTTCCGTCGGCTTCGTCACGATCCTCTCGATATCCTGCATCATCGCAAAGCCGAGCGCATAGGGGTTGAAGCCCGAGAACCGGCGGTCGTCGTAGCTCGGCTGGAACACGACATTGGAGTGCGACTTCAAGAATTCGAGGAAGTTTCCATCGCTGATCTGCCCCCGCTCGTGAAGCCGGTTCATGATCTGGTAATGGACGAAGGTGGCGGTTCCCTCGTTCATCACCTTGGTCTGCCGCTGGGGATGGAAATATTGGGCGACATGGCGGACGATGCGAATGATCTCGCGCTGCCATGGCTGCAGCCGCGGCGCGGTTTTTTCGAGAAAATAAAGGATGTTGTCCTGCGGAAGGCCAAGTGCGGCGCGGCGCTTTTCCAGGCCGCCGTCGTTCGTCTTTTTGGCCTTGCCGACGGGAACCGTGCGCCACAGATCGTTGAACATCTGCTCCTCGTGGGCGCGGCGCTCCTGCTGCCGTTTCTCCTCTTGGCGAAGGTCGATGGTGGTCTTGCCCGCATAACGATGCACCCCGTGCGACATCAGCGCATGCGCCGCATCCAGCGTCCGCTCGACGGCGGTCTCGCCGTAACGCTCTTCGCAGCGGGTGATATAACCCTTGGCGAAATCGAGGTAATCGAGGATGCCCTCTGCATCGGTCCAGAGTTTGAAAAGGTAATTGTTCTTGAAGAAGTGGTTGTGGCCGAAGGCCGCATGCGCGGTGACGAGCGTCTGCATCGTCGCCGTATTCTCTTCCATCAGGTAGGAGATGCAGGGAGAGCTGTTGATGACGATCTCATAGGCGAGGTCGCGCATGCCGCGGCGGTAGAAGGCTTCGTGATGCGCGAAGTGTTTGCCGAAGGACCAATGGCGGTAAAAGAGCGGCATGCCGGTCGAGGAATAGGCATCTAGCATCTGCTCCGAGGTGATGACTTCGATCTGGTTCGGATAGACGTCGAGGCCAAGCTCGTTAAGCGCGATGTCCTCGCAGGCG
Organism: Rhizobium sp. BT03; assembly: GCF_030053155.1. Classification (NCBI taxonomy): domain Bacteria; kingdom Pseudomonadati; phylum Pseudomonadota; class Alphaproteobacteria; order Hyphomicrobiales; family Rhizobiaceae; genus Rhizobium; species Rhizobium sp. BT03. The sequence continues at coordinate 4,201,040 of NZ_CP125640.1, read as the reverse complement.
TCGTGGATGCGCTGGAGTGTTGAAAAATCCCAGTCGGCCCCCTCGAACAACAGCCGTTCTCTGGGCCTCATCGTCATAGTCATGGCGTCACCCTCGACTGTGCGTCACGTTTCTGGAAGAGATCATGGAAAACCGGGAATATTTCGTTTCGCCGGCAGACCTTGCGCATCGAAAGCGGCAGCAGCTCGGAGCGGATCCCGTCATAGAGCATCCACAGCGGTGAACGCGATACCGACGAGTCGCCGCCTTCTTCGCCAACCTCGATATAGGCGAAGTACTGGCACAGCGGCAAAATCTCGCGCAGCAGCTGTCCGCTCAGGTTTCCGTCCGAATGGGCATTGTCACCGTCCGAGGCCTGGGCGCCATAGATGTTCCACTCCGCCGGATCGAAACGCGCCGCTATGATCCCGCGCATAGCCGCAAGGGCGCTGGAAACCAGCGTGCCGCCGGTCGCCGGGCCGTAGAAGAAGGTTTCCTCGTCGACTTCCTCAGCCCTGTCGGTATGGCGGATGAAGACGATCTCAACCTTTTTGTAGCGCTTCGACAGGAAAAGGTAGAGCAGCAGGTAGAACCGTTTCGCAAGGTCCTTCATATGTTCCGACATCGAGCCGGAGACGTCCATCAGGCAGAACATCACGGCCTTGGCCACGGGCTTCGGCTCGTTTTCGAAACGGCGGTAACGCACGTCGAGCGGATCGATATAGGGGATGCGCCGGCTTTTTTCCGTCAGGGATTTGAGTTTCGCCTCGAGCGCCAGCCGGCTCTCGTCGTCTTCGCATTCGTCGATCTGCCGCTGCAGGGCTTCGATCTCTTCGCGGCGCGGGCGGTGAAGCGCGACGCGACGCATCATCGCCAGCCGCGTCGTGCGGCCGACGGCAATGTTGGACGGCGATCCGGATACGGAATAGCCGGCCCGGAACGGCGTTTCCTCTTCGGTTTCGGCCAGGCGCCGCTTGGCAAGGTCGGGCAGTTCCAGATCGTCCAGGAACACGTCGAGGAATTCCTCGCGCGTCAGCACGAAACGGAAGCCGTCCTCGCCGTCACCCTCGCCGGCATCCTTTGGTTTTCCGCCTCTGCCGCTTGGCGGGCGTGGCAGGATGTCTCCTTCGACGAAGGCCCTGTTGCCCGGCAGGATGTGATCACTGATGCCGCCCTCACCTCTGCGCAGGCTCGGTTCGGCCATTCCATCGATCGGCAGGCTGATCTCCCCGCCGTCGAGCACATCCCGAATGTTTCGGTTTTGCAGAGAACGTTTCACCGCCTGCTGCACGGCGCCCTTCATGCGTCGAAGGAACCGCTGCCGATTTTCCAGACTTTTACCGCGCGGATTTAACCGCCGGTCGACAATGTGCATAATGGCTCCGCATTAACTTGCCTGTTTGACGCGCATGTACCATTCGACAAGGCGCCGAACCTGCCGCTCCGTGTAACCTCGCGCGGCCATGCGCGAGACGAATTCGCTATGCTTCTTCTCTGTTTCCGAATCCTTCTTCGATCCGAAGGAAATGACCGGCAGAAGATCCTCGACCTGCGAAAACATTCGCTTTTCGATCACTTCCCGGATTTTCTCGTAACTCGTCCATGACGGATTTTTTCCGCCGTTGGCTGCCCGCGACCGCAACGAAAACTTGACGATTTCGTTGCGGAAATCCTTCGGATTGGCAATGCCCGCCGGCTTTTCGATCTTCGTCAGTTCCTGATTGAGGAGCTCGCGGTCGAGAAGCTGGCCGGTATCGGGATCCTTGAAGTCAACGTCTTCGATCCATGCATCGGCATAATCAACGTAGCGGTCGAACAGGTTCTGCCCGTAATCCGCATAGGACTCAAGATAAGCCTTCTGAATCTCATTGCCAATGAACTCTGCGTAACGAGGCGCAAGATCGGCCTTGATGAACTCCAGATAGCGCTTCTCGACATCGTCGGAAAACTGCTCGCGGCGGATCGCCTGTTCCAGCACATACATCAGATGAACCGGATCGGCGCCGATGTCGGTGGTATCGTGATTGAAGGTCGAAGCGAGCACTTTGAAGGCGAAGCGGGTCGATATTCCATCCATGCCCTCGTCGATGCCGGCGGCATCCCGGTATTCCTGGACACTGCGGGCGCGCGGATCGGTCTCCTTGAGGCTCTCGCCGTCATAGGTGCGCATCTTCGAGAAGAACGTCGAGTTCTCATGCTTGCGCAGACGGGACAGCACCGAGAAGCGGGCAAGCATTTCGAGCGTTGCCGGGGCGCAGGGCGTATCCGCAAGCTCCGATCCCTCGATCAGCTTTTCGTAGATCTTCTGCTCTTCCGTCACGCGCAGGCAATAGGGCACCTTGATCACGCAGATGCGGTCGATGAAGGCCTCGTTGTTCTTGTTGGCCTTGAAGGTCTGCCACTCCGCTTCGTTCGAATGCGCCAGCACGATGCCCGAGAAGGGTATGGCGCCGATATTCTCGGAGCCGATATAGTTGCCCTCCTGCGTCGCCGTCAGCAGCGGATGCAGCATCTTGATCGGCGCCTTGAACATTTCGACGAATTCAAGCACGCCCTGATTGGCGCGGTTGAGCCCGCCCGAATAGCTGTAGGCATCAGGATCGTTCTGGGAATAGGTTTCGAGCTTGCGGATATCGACCTTGCCGACCAGCGACGAAATATCCTGATTGTTCTCGTCACCGGGCTCGGTCTTGGCGATGGCGATCTGGCGCAACCGCGAAGGCTGTATCCTGATCACACGGAAGCGGGAAATGTCGCCGCCGAAGTCGTCGAGGCGCTTCAGGCACCACGGGCTCATCAACCCGTTCAGACGCCGCGCGGGAATGCCATATTGCTCCTGCAGGAGCGACCCCATCGTCTCCGGATCGAAGAGATTGAGCGGGCTTTCGAAAACAGGGCTGATCTCGTCGCCCGCCTTCAAGACATAGATCGGATGAACCTCCATCAAGAGCTTCAGCCGCTCCGCCAAGGACGACTTGCCGCCGCCGACCGGGCCGAGGAGATAGAGGATCTGCTTACGCTCCTCCAGCCCCTGCGCGGCATGCCGGAAGAAGGAAACGATGCGCTCGATCGTTTCCTCCATGCCATGGAAGCCGGCAAAGGCAGGATAGATCCGGATGGTCCTGTTCATGAAGATCCGGCCGAGGCGCGCGTCCCTGGCGGTGTCGACCATCTGCGGCTCGCCTATGGCGGCGAGCAGGCGCTCGGTCGCATTGGCATAGGCGATCGGGTCCTTTTTGCAGAGATCGAGATATTCCTGCACCGACAGGTCGGTTTCGCGGCGCGCTTCGTAACTGCGCGTAAACGCATCGAATACGGATTCACTCAGCATGGGACCTCCATTAAGGTTTATGCCGCAGGCTCTAAGCCGTATAACCATCGAGATGGCTACGGCGTTCCTAAGAATCAATAATTTCGTAGGTATATTCGACGCTCACCGGCTATTTCTTGCAACGCACAAAAACGTGCATTCACCGGTTATTTTTACTCTACGAAACTGTTTCTCATTATAGTTGAAAAAAGCACCCTTGCGGTATCAGCACATTTCGCGACGTGACAGAAAGATGAAAAGGGTGTGCAATGTCGCCCGTGATTCGAGTTCCGGAAAAATCGACGATTGGCAGCCAGATCTGCTCAGAGTCGATGCTGGGACGGCATGTGCCGATCCCCGCCTGACACGATGGAAACGGCCGCATCCCGGCCGTCAGTCCATCGTTCGATCATCCGCCCGCGGGCGCAAATCAGCCGTTGAATGCCTTCTCCAGCGCAGCGACATCGATCTTGACCATGCCGAGCATCACCTCGGTCACGCGCCTTGCCCGCTCGCGGTCGTCGTCGGCGACCATCTCGGCAAGCATGCGCGGCACGATCTGCCAGGATAGGCCCCAGCGGTCCTTCAGCCAGCCGCAGGCCTCCGGCGTGCCGCCATTGGCGAGGAATGCGTCCCATATCCGATCGATCTCGGCCTGGTTTTCCAGCAGAATCGCGATCGAGAAGGAATGGTTGAAACTATCGAGCGGGCCGGCCTTCATCGCCAGGAAGGCCTGGTCGCCGAGCGTGAACTCGATCAGCTCGACGCTGCCGGGGGGCCCGCTCGGCGTTTCCGCCGGAAGGATGGTGGTGCGGCCGATGCTGGAATCCGGGATAATGGACACATAGAATTCGACGGCTTCGCGCGCGTGCTCCGCGAACCAGAGATTTGAAACGACCTTCGTCATGATGCAGCCTCCTTGCTGACGGTGGATCCGGACCACTGTCCGATGATCCAAGGACGCCCCGCCTGCGCGGCTTCCGACAGAGTGCGGCTGAAATTTTTCCGTCGTGTCGCCGCTGTCCTAGAGCCTTTCCTGGTTAGATTGAAGCATTCTGCCGGAGCAGGTTTTCGTCAGGGCAGAGGCGATTGGCGACGGGCATACCCCAGGTACGGCCGAGCCGATCGCCTCTGATACTGGCGGAAAGATGCCCGGCCCTCCGGCCACACCGCTTCGCCGCGGCGAAGCGATCAGTGCGGCCGGCGCTTTAGAGTCTTGCAGATTTGCTTGGCAAATCTGCGGGAGGGTTGGCTGAAACGGGCCGGCTGATCGACCGGCCGGCTTGGCCGTAGAGCTGGGCTACGACGCGCGCCGGCCGGTCGACCATCCGACTCCGTTTGAGCCAACAGAATGCTTCAATCTAACCAGGAAAGGCTCTATCCAGCAGCCCTGCCGCCATGCGCAAACCCCTTGGGATAGCGGCGGCCCGGGAATGAAAGCAGAACATCTTTTCTGGTCTTTCCTTCCCGAATCACTACATTACGCGCCATGAGCAATAGTTTCGACGATATTCCCTTCTTCGACGAAGAGCCGGCCGAGATGGCGCGCAAGCCGCAGCCACCCGCCGCACCCGCCGGAAGAGTGCCCGCCGGCGGCGGTATTGCCGCCCGCGCCATGGCGGCCCGCGACGGTGGCAGCCGGCCGGATTATCTCGCCGGGCTGAACCCCGAGCAGACCGAAGCCGTCGAAACTCTGGAAGGCCCGGTCCTCGTGCTTGCCGGCGCCGGCACCGGCAAGACGCGCGTGCTGACGACCCGCATCGCCCATATCCTCAATACCGGCCGCGCCTTCCCCTCGCAGATCCTCGCCGTCACCTTCACCAACAAGGCCGCCCGCGAGATGAAGGAGCGCATCGCGCTGCTCGTCGGCGGCGCGGTCGAAGGCATGCCCTGGCTCGGCACCTTCCACTCGATCGGCGTCAAGCTTCTGCGCCGCCACGGCGATCTCGTCGGCCTGCGCTCCGATTTCACCATTCTCGATACCGACGACGTCGTCCGCCTGATCAAGCAACTGATCCAGGCCGAAGGCCTCGACGACAAACGCTGGCCGGCCAAGCAGTTCGCCGGCATGATCGACACCTGGAAGAACAAGGGGCTCGGCCCGGCCGATATCCCCGAGGGCGATGCCCGCGCCTTTGCCAACGGCCGCGGCCGCGATCTCTATTTCGCCTATCAGGCGCGCCTGACGACGCTGAATGCCTGCGATTTCGGCGACCTGCTGATGCATCCGATCGCGATCTTCCGCAAGAACCCGGATCTCCTGAAGGAATATCACGGCCGCTTCCGCTATATACTCGTCGACGAGTACCAGGACACCAACACCGCGCAATATATGTGGCTTCGGCTCCTTGCCCAGCGCACCAAGGGCGAGCCGCAGAACGTCTGCTGCGTCGGCGACGACGATCAGTCGATCTATGGCTGGCGCGGCGCCGAGGTCGACAACATCCTGCGCTTCGAGAAGGATTTCCCCGGCGCCAAGGTCATCAAGCTCGAGCGCAACTACCGCTCGACCGAACATATCCTCGGAGCGGCCGCCCATCTGATCGCCCATAATGAAGGGCGGCTTGGCAAGACGCTGTTCACCGACCGCTCCGATCCTGAGGACGTCAAGGTGCAGGTGCACGCCTCCTGGGATTCGGAGGAGGAAGCCCGCGCCATCGGCGAGGAGATCGAGCAGCTTCAGCGCGGCAAGCATCTGCTCAACGATATGGCGATCCTCGTTCGCGCCTCCTTCCAGATGCGCGAATTCGAAGACCGCTTCGTCACTCTCGGTCTCAATTACCGCGTCATCGGCGGCCCGCGCTTCTACGAGCGCCTCGAAATCCGCGATGCCATGGCCTATTTCCGCCTCGTCGCTCAAGCCTCCGACGACCTCGCCTTCGAGCGCATCATCAACACGCCGAAGCGCGGTCTCGGCGATACGACGGTGCGCGCCCTGCACGATTATGCGCGAGCCCGCGATATCCCGATGCTTGCGGCAGCCGCCGACATCATCGAAACGGACGAATTGAAGCCGAAGGCGCGCAAAGCCCTCTTCGACGTGATTCAATCTTTCCGCCGATGGCAGGAACTGCTTGAAAACACACCGCATACCGAACTCGCCGAGCAGATCCTCGAAGAGTCCGGCTATACCGACATGTGGAAGAACGACAAGAGCGCCGAAGCGCCCGGCCGCCTTGAGAACCTCAAGGAACTGATCCGCTCGATGGAAAGCTTCGAGTCGATGCGCGGCTTTCTCGAGCACGTCTCTCTTGTGATGGATGCCGAGACCAACGAGAACCTCGATGCCGTCTCGATCATGACGCTGCACTCGGCCAAGGGCCTGGAATTCGACACCGTCTTCCTGCCGGGCTGGGAGGAAGGCCTCTTCCCGCATCAGCGCTCGCTCGATGAAAGCGGCCGCGCCGGCCTGGAGGAGGAACGCCGCCTCGCCTATGTCGGCATCACCCGCGCCAAGCGCCGCTGCCACATCTGGTTCGTCTCCAACCGCCGCATTCACGGCCTCTGGCAATCGACCCTGCCCTCGCGTTTCCTCGACGAGCTGCCGGAGACCCATGTCGAGGTCGCCGAAATGGAACAGAGCTATGGTGGCTATGGCCGTGGCGGCTACGGCCAGTCCCGCTTCGACAAATCAGAACCCTTTGCCAATTCCTATTCCACCCCCGGCTGGAAACGCGCCCAGGCCAACAAGACCGACGCCACGCGCGACAATTGGGGCAGCCGCTCCGGCCACGCCGTCGAACGTATCGGCTATGGCGAAAGCGGCCCGAAGGGACGGACGATCGACGGCGAGCTGGTGGCAAAATCCACCTCGTCGGAACCTTCACGCTTCACCCTCGGCGACCGCGTGTTCCATTTGAAATTCGGCAACGGCAACATCACCGGCATCGAAGGCAACAAGCTGACGATCGAGTTCGACCGGGCTGGGCAGAAGCGGGTGCTGGACGGGTTCGTCGAGCGCGTCTGACAATCCGCCGGCGCGACGCGAGAACCGTCACCCGAGCATTCGCATGCTTCCCAGACCGAGGATATCGTTCATCAGGGCGATGCCCATGCCGACGGCCACGATCGACAATCCGATCAGGAAGAGCCGGCGCGACCGGTCATATTTGACGGCAAGCAGCGAGTCCCGCGCCAAAAGATCGGCAAACACCTTCACCTGAATGGCGATGCCGACGGTCAGGAACGACATCGGCAGCAGATCGATGCGGCTCCAGTCATTGGGATTGGAAACCCAGAGGCTGATGAAATTAAGAGAGAAACCGAGGATGATCCCGGTCGCCGTCAGCGATCCGTTGCGGAACGTCGCATCGATCTTCTCGTTCGGCTCTGCCTCGGACATGGTTTCGCTTCCGGCTTGCGTCTGAGCAAGAAAGGCAGAAATCGCGGCCGGGAGCAAGATCGCCCTCGCATCTCGCTTCCGCGACCGGAGCAGAACCCCGTTCGGCCGAGCCCATTCACCTATAAAAATACAATAATTTCAATAGGATATATTTGTAAACCGAAAAGTTAACGTGTCAAAACGTCGCTTTGACGCTTTGCGCAAATCAGCTTAGCCCGGAACCTGCCCGTCCATGAAAGGCGGGCTTCACGACGAACTTTTCGAAGGAGGTTCAAGTGACCAGTGTTTCATCTCTCGGCAGCACATTATCCCAGTATCAGTCTCCCCTTTCCGGCCTCGACAAGAATGGCGACGGCGTCATTTCCCCGGATGAGCTCGCCGCCGCATCGCAGTCCTCGTCATCCGGCACGGCTGCAACCGCCGCCGACAGCGATGACGGCAGCGCCGATATCGTCAAGAAGATCACCGCCGACATCCTGTCGCTGATGCTGTCCCTGCAGAAGACCGACGGCAGCGACGATCAGAGCGACGGCAGCGATCAGAGCGACGACACCTCCAAGGGCGTCTTTGCCGCGATGGATAGCAATGGCGACGGCAAATTGACCGAGTCCGAATTCCTCGCCGCCGATCCGAGCAAAATTAATGCGTCAGGCGATAGCGACCCGCTCCTCACCAAAGTCCTGAGCGACATGCAGACGGCCCTCCAAGCCCACCGCAATACCTATGGCGCTTCCGCCGCAGCGGATGATTCCACAGCCGACGGCGTGACCGCGGCATAGTTCGGCGCGGGGCTCCGCCGGGGGAGCCTCGACCCGCCAGACGCAAAGCGTCTTCCGCTTTCCCCTCCATTTCGACACGAGAGCCGCCACAGAATCTCGCAATGATTGTATTAGCGTATTCTTTTTCAGCTGGTTACTACCGCTAGTACCAGAATTAACACTTGCGCGCCGGCCCCGGGAAATCCACTAGTTGATGCGTTCAATATGCTTGGCATCTTACACTGAGATAAGCGAAGGGATTGGCCTTGATGAAAGCGCTGCTGCTCGTCGACATTCAGAACGGCTTCTGTCCGGGCGGCAATCTGCCGGTACCGGATGGCGACAAGGTGGTTCCCATCGCAAACAGCCTGATCGACAGCGGCAAATACGACCTGATCGTCGCCTCGCAGGATTGGCATCCGCCGGGCCACGGCAGCTTCGCCTCGACCCATCCGGGTGCTGCTCCCTTCGAGATGGGCGAACTCGCCGGCAAACCGCAAATGATGTGGCCGGACCACTGTATCCAGGGCACGCTCGATGCCGAACTGCATCCCGCGCTCAAATCGGCGGAGATCGATCTGATTCAGCAGAAGGGCGAAGATCCCCGGATCGACAGCTATTCGGCCTTCCGCGATAATGACCGGGATGCCTCCACCGGCCTCTCCGACTTCCTCGAGGATCAGGGCATCACCGATCTCGATGTCTGCGGTCTCGCGACCGATTATTGCGTCAAGTTCTCCGCGCTCGACGCGCTGGAAATGATGCCCCATGTGCGCGTCCGCTTCATCGAGGATGCCAGCCGCGGCATCTCGCCCCAAGGTGTTGCCGCCGCGATCGAGGAGATGCGCGCCCATGGCATCGCCATTATCGACAGCGCCAAGGTTTTGACCGGCTAACTCAAGCTAAAGCGCGTCGCGATCTTTCGCTCCTCGCTTTTTTTGCGCGACAGGCTTTAAAAACAACGCGGAGAATGTCGGATTGGCGCACACTCATCCGTCCTTGGCTCTGAACACACAAACCGTGGAGCCGAGAGATGAGAAAGCTTGTGAGCGCAGCCTTTGTGAGCCTGGATGGCGTGATGCAGGCGCCCGGCGCGCCTGAGGAGGATCCGACCGGCGGCTTCATCCTTGGCGGCTGGACCGTCAATTATTGGGACGAGGCGATGGGCCAGTTCATGGATGGGATCTTCACCGATCCCTTCGCGCTGCTGCTCGGTCGCAACACCTATGAGATCTTCGCCGCCCACTGGCCCTATGTCAGCGAAGACGACCCCATCGGCAAGGCCTTCAATGCCGCGACATAATACGTCGCGACCAACTCGAAGGAGCCGCTCACCTGGGAAAATTCCGTTGCGCTGCGAAGCGATGCCGTCGCCGAAATTGCCCGGCTGAAACGGGAGGACGGCCCCGACCTTCTGACCCAGGGCAGCAGCGGCCTCCTGCAACCCTGCTGGCGCACGACCTGATCGACGAACTCCGTCTGCTGACCTTCCCTCTCATCCTCGGCCCCGGCAAGCGCCTGTTCGGCCATGGCGCAAAACCGGAGGCGCTGAAGCTCACCGCCAACTCGGTTTCGACCACGGGCGTCATCATGAGCGTCTACGAACGCACAGGCGAGGTCAAACCCGGCAGCTTCGCCATGTCGGAGCCCTCGCAGGCCGAATTCGCGCGCCGGGAGCGGATGAAGCGCGAGGGCTGAGGGAGGCTGCAGTCCGCTCGCTTACTTCATCACATAGACGTCGTAGGTCTCATCGCTGCCGACGACTGGCCCGAAACGTTTGACGAGGTCGGTTGCGCTCAGGAAAGCTGCAATCTCATCCGGCGTCAGCGACAACCGCCAGACATAGCTCTCACGCAAGGAGACGGGCGCATTAATCTGATCAAGCCGCTGCGACAGAAGAACGATAACAGGTACATGCTCGCTCTGTTGCAGCCGGCGCGCCGTTTGGAGAACATCGGCAAGGCTTAGCGAAAGCCGCGCATTGCGGGTATATCGCACAATGGCGCCGAAGCGCTCCTCCCGCATCAGATAAGTGCGATTGGAAAGATAATAAGGCAAGGCTTCGACGAGATAGTCGGGATCTGCCATGATGATCGCATCCTTGAGATCGGGGCGCGATTGCATGAAAGCGCCGAAATCCTTGCTCCTGCTGAAGGGTATTTCGGCCACGAAGGCGCGATTGACCTTTTCGATACCGGACACGACCTGCAGCGCCAGCAATATCAGGAAGCACAGGCGCCCGAACTTTACGCCGCCGCCGGCAGCCTTCATGGCGGCAACGCCCGCCCCTTGACGCTGGAAGTCTGTGGTCAAGGCGGTCATCGCAATCATGAAAACCAGCCAGAGCGCCTGATGTCTGTATCCGCCGGGATAGACAAGCGTAAAAAGCAGCGAGAGCCCCAAAAGCACCAGCCCGGCCGCGATCATTGCCGGCCATCGGTTCGCCAACGCGAACAGGCTGCCGTAGATGAGTACGGACATCAACGCGGTAAAGATACGGAACGCCAACGGATAGGCCACTATCAGTTCAAGGATGCTGTCGGGATAGAACGACGTGAAATGCGAACTGGGCAGGGTAAGAGCACGAAGAGCAAGCAAAGCGAAATTTTCGCCGCTGAGATCGTTCTGGCCCGTATCATTGAAGGTCGGATAGACCGTCAGGAAACACACAACAATTCCAACCGCGGCGATGGCAGCGGCTGTCGCAAAGGCTCGATATTCCCCCAAACGAAGCCTTGGCCGCGCCAGAACCAGATCGAAAAACCAATAGGCCAGGAAGCCGCCGACGAGGACGACCGAATGGACGTTGGTGTTCGCCAGCAAGGCGAACAACAGGCCGGTCAATATTCCGTTGCGGGCTCCTTTCTCCCAGGTCAGGACGATCAGGAAAATCACCAGCATGCTGATGCCGTAATTTCGCGACATCGCGGCGTATTCGAAAATCGAAAAACTGCCGAACAGCGACAGCAGCATGATCGAAAGGGGCAGTTTCAGCCGGAAAACAAGAAGATAAGCCGCCGCCGCCGCAATCATCAGCGCAACGACCTTCAGAACGACGGGAGAGCCGACCACGACATAGGCGGCGCGCAGCAGGATATACCAGAGAGCCGGATGACCCTCGCCATGCATCTGGCGAAGCATATCAGCGAAATTGTCCCCCTGAAGGGCCAATGACAATGCACGAACCTCGTCACGCCAAACGGTTTCGGACCAGCAAAGAGCAGAGGCCAGCGCAAGCCAGATCAAAAAGATC